>NZ_CP104145.1:300000-470679 GCF_025200715.1 Rhizobium sullae | reverse complement strand
TGCCCGCCAAAGATAGAACACGATTCTCTCGACCGGTCCAGAAGTTTAGGGTTAACAAAAGGTTAACGAAACCCAAATTCCTGAGCGAACCCACAAGTGGCTTTTCGGCTTTTTGTATTACCACTCTGAGGGTTAGCCAAACACACCCGGCTTCTAGATCCCGAATTGTTCTCCTGTGAATCCTACAAATCCAAGCTAGCCATCGGGCGACCTCAGTAATCCCTTCCACATCGCAGCGCCCGATTCACCTCCAGCTACCTTGTCGGATTCTACAACTGCCCAGCGATTCTGATCCGTGCTCATTTCCCGCAGACCTAAACGACGGAGAAAAACATGCGGGTAGTCGCGATTTCGGCACGACAGGGCATACCGGAACCACAACTTCTCGAAGCACATCACAAACTTCGAGCTCAGGTATTTTCCGATCGGCTCGGTTGGGAAGTCGATGTATTCGACGGCCGGGAAGAAGACGCGTTCGATGCACTTCAGCCAACTTACATCATTGCCGTGTCGGACAGCGACCAGGTGGTAGGATGCGCCAGGCTCCTTCCAGCACTTGGCCCAACCATGGTGTCGGACGTCTTCTCCTCGCTTCTCCCGAAGGAGGGATTGAAGGCCCATTGTTTCATGATCGAGAGTTCACGCTTCTGCGTTGATACAAGCCTCGTGGATGGAAGGGGAGGCGGCTCAGTCCATGAGGCGACGCTGACCATGTTCGCCGGCATCATCGAATGGTGCATGGCGAATGGCTACACCGAGATTGTCACGGTCACCGATCTCCGGTTCGAGCGGATTCTAGCTCGCGTTGGGTGGCCGCTGCATCGTTTGGGCGAGCCCAGGAAGATCGGCGTGACGATGGCCGTAGCGGGCACGCTGCCCGCGAATGCGGACGCATTCCAAAGGCTCCGCCCTTCCAACTACCGTTCTGAACTCTTCCCTATCAGCTAGGCAGCGTAAGGAGAAACCCGTGAACCAGCTTCGCTCTCATCCCCGGCTTGTCCGCAAACTTCAGGAGGCGCTCGGCGATCAGCTCTGCGTTGCTCTGGACGACGCGAATGTCGTCGAAATCATGCTCAATCCGGACGGGAAGCTGTTCATCGAACGGCTCGGCCACGGCATCGCGCCCGCCGGAGAAATGTCCTCTGCTACTGCAGAAATGGTGATCGGAACCGTGGCGCATGCGCTCCAGTCCGAGGTCGACACGGAACAGCCGATCGTCTCCGGCGAGTTGCCAATCGGCGGCCACCGCTTCGAGGGTCTGTTGCCTCCCGTCGTCGCCAGACCTGCCTTTACCATTCGGCGCCGCGCCTCCCGCCTCATTCCGCTCGGGGACTATGTCCGTGCAGACGTGATGACCGAATCTCAGGCCTCGACGATCCGCAGCGCAATTTCCTCCAGGCTCAACATCATCATTTCCGGGGGGACCGGTTCGGGCAAGACGACGCTTGCGAACGCCGTCATCGCCGAGATCGTCAAATCGACGCCGGAGGATCGCCTCGTTATTCTTGAAGACACCGCGGAAATTCAGTGCGCGGCAGAGAACGCCGTTCTCCTGCACACCAGCGATACGATCGACATGGCGCGGCTTCTCAAGAGCACCATGCGGTTGCGTCCCGATCGGATCGTCGTTGGTGAAGTCCGCGACGGCGCCGCCCTTACATTGCTCAAGGCCTGGAACACCGGCCATCCGGGCGGGGTGGCGACCATCCACTCGAACACCGCCATGTCGGCGCTGCGTCGCCTCGAACAACTGACCGCCGAAGCGAGCCAGCAACCGATGCATGAGGTGATCGGGGAGGCCGTCGACCTGGTCATCTCGATCGAGCGGACGCAGCGCGGGCGGCGTGTTCGAGATGTGATCCACGTCGAGCGGTTCGCGGGCGGCCAGTACGAGATCGAGTCCGACCAGCTCACGGAAGAACAGGAGGCGCGCCATGTCGCGTGAATATGCACTCATCGCCATCGCACTCAGTGCAGTGCCGAGCCTTTTCGCATCTGTTGCGCCGGCGATGGCCAGTTCCGGCGGCAGCCTTCCGTGGGAGGGACCGCTCGAGCAAATTCAGGAATCGATCACTGGCCCGGTTGCCGGTTACATCGCGCTTGCGGCCGTCGCCATTGCCGGTGGGATGCTGATCTTTGGCGGGGAACTGAACGACTTCGCACGGCGACTTGTCTACGTCGTTCTCGTCGCCGGCATCCTGCTTGGCGCCACCACCATAGTCGGCCTGTTCGGCGCAACCGGCGCGTCGATCGGTCTGACGGACGAGCAGCTCACGTCGATCGGTTCGAACGGAGAAGGGGAGGGGGCTCATGGCTGACTCCCTATCCGGCCTGCGATGCAACCGCATCCACCGCGCTCTGTCTCGCCCGAATCTCCTGATGGGCGCCGACCGGGAGCTGGTGCTGATCACCGGTCTTGCGGCCGTAATCCTGATCTTCGTGGTGCTCACGGTCTATTCAGCGCTCTTCGGTGTTGCTGTCTGGATCGTGATCGTCGGGGCGCTCAGGATGATGGCGAAGTCCGATCCGCTCATGCGGCAGGTCTACGTGCGGCACATTTCCTACAAGCCGACCTATAAGGCGACCACCTCGCCGTGGCGGCGGTACTGAGGAGACGGCCGTGGTAGCTCTCAAACGCTTCCGGGCCACGGGCCCATCCTTCGCCGATCTCGTTCCATACGCCGGCCTCGTCGACAATGGTGTCCTCCTGTTGAAGGATGGAAGCCTGATGGCCGGCTGGTACTTTGCCGGCCCGGATTCCGAAAGTGCGACTGACCTCGAACGCAATGAGCTGTCGAGGCAGATCAATGCGATCCTGTCGCGACTTGGAAGCGGCTGGATGATCCAGGTTGAGGCCATCCGCATTCCGACGGTCGACTATCCCTCAGAAGACCGTTGCCATTTTCCCGACCCGGTCACCCGCGCGATCGATGCCGAGCGCCGGGCGCATTTCGCACGCGAACAGGGACATTTCGAGAGCAAGCACGCACTGATCCTGACCTACCGGCCGCTCGAGTCCAAAACGACCGCGCTCAGCAAATATATCTACTCGGACGAGGAAAGCCGCAAGAAGTCCTATGCGGACACGGTGCTCTTCATTTTTAAGAACGCCGTCCGAGAGATCGAGCAGTATTTTGCGAACACGCTATCGGTCCGGCGAATGGAAACCCGCGAAACCGTCGAGAGGGGAGGGGAGCGGATTGCCCGCTATGACGAGCTGCTTCAGTTCGTCCGCTTCTGCATCACCGGCGAGAGCCATCCGATCCGGCTTCCGGATGTTCCCATGTATCTCGATTGGATCGCGACTGCCGAGCTTGAGCACGGACTGACGCCGAAGATCGAGAGCCGGTTCCTTGGTGTGGTGGCGATCGACGGCCTCCCGGCCGAAAGCTGGCCGGGCATTCTGAACAGCCTTGACCTGATGCCGCTCACCTATCGGTGGTCATCGCGCTTCATCTTTCTCGATGCCGAGGAAGCGCGACAGAAGCTCGAACGCACCCGCAAGAAATGGCAACAGAAGGTCCGGCCATTCTTCGACCAGCTGTTTCAGACGCAGAGCAGATCGTTTGACCAAGACGCGATGACGATGGTGACCGAGACCGAGGATGCTATTGCGCAGGCTTCGTCGCAGCTGGTTGCCTATGGCTATTACACGCCGGTCGTCGTGCTGTTTGATCACGATCGCGAAGCGCTGCAGGAGAAGGCGGAGGCAATCCGCCGGCTGATCCAGGCAGAGGGCTTTGGGGCGCGGATCGAAACGCTCAACGCCACCGACGCCTTTCTCGGCAGTCTGCCGGGCAACTGGTATTGCAACATTCGCGAGCCACTGATCAACACCAGCAATCTCGCCGATCTGATCCCACTCAACTCGGTCTGGTCGGGAAACACCGTCGCGCCATGCCCGTTCTACCCACCGAACTCGCCGCCGCTGATGCAGGTTGCGAGCGGCTCGACACCGTTCCGGCTCAACCTGCATGTCGATGATGTCGGCCACACGCTGATCTTCGGTCCGACCGGTTCCGGCAAGTCGACACTCCTGGCGCTGATCGCTGCACAGTTTCGCCGATACGAAAGCGCGCAGATCTTTGCGTTCGACAAGGGAAGCTCGCTTCTGCCACTGACGCTTGCCGCGGGCGGTGATCACTATGAGATCGGCGGCGACAACGCGGGAGAGGGGAGGGCGCTGGCCTTCTGCCCTTTGTCCGACCTTAAAAGCGACGCTGATCGGGCCTGGGCGACGGAATGGATCGAGATGCTGGTCGGCCTGCAGCGTGTCACCATCACGCCCGACCATCGCAACGCAATCTCCCGTCAGGTTGGCCTGATGGCCAGCGCGGCCGGTCGCTCGCTTTCGGATTTCGTGAGCGGCGTGCAGATGCGCGAGATCAAGGATGCGCTCCATCACTATACCGTCGATGGGCCGATGGGGCTGCTGCTCGACGCAGAGGAGGATGGCCTGTCGCTTGGTGCCTTCCAGACGTTCGAGATTGAGCAGCTCATGAACATGGGTGAGCGCAATCTCGTGCCAGTGCTGACCTACCTGTTCCGCCGAATCGAGAAGCGTCTGGATGGGTCACCGAGCCTGATCGTCCTCGACGAGGCCTGGCTGATGCTCGGCCATCCTGTCTTTCGCAGCAAGATTCGAGAATGGTTGAAGGTACTGCGCAAGGCGAATTGCGCAGTCGTCCTCGCCACCCAGTCGATCTCGGATGCCGAACGGTCCGGGATTATCGACGTACTGAAGGAATCCTGCCCAACCAAGATTTGCCTTCCAAACGTCGCCGCCCGTGAGCCAGGGACGCGGGAATTCTACGAGCGGATCGGTTTCAACGAACGTCAGATCGAGATCGTCTCCAACTCGATCCCCAAGCGCGAATACTACGTCGCCACGCCCGAAGGCCGGCGTCTCTTCGACATGTCACTCGGCCCCGCAGCACTCAGCTTCGTCGGCGCGTCCGGCAAGGATGATCTCAAGAGGATCCGCGCGCTCAGATCCGAACATGGCTTCGACTGGCCGATCCATTGGCTACAGACGAGAGGAGTCCACGATGCCGCATCGCTGCTCAACTTCGAATAAATGGTCCGCCGGCCTGGCGGCCGTCGCTCTGACGATGGGCGCCGTGGCACCGACCCATGCCGGCACGGCCGCGGGTGCTGCAACTGAATGGACGCAAGTTCTCAACAACGGCGAGCTGATTTCGCTAGTCGGAAAGTCCGGTGAGCAGATCCAGAACCAGATCACGCAGATCAACCAGCTCGCCGAGCAGATCCAGAACCAGCTGAAGATCTACGAGAACATGCTGCAGAATACTGCGCAGCTTCCGAGCCACGTCTGGGGACAGGTCGAAAGCGACCTCAATCAACTCCGAAGCATCGTAGATCAGGGCCAGAGCATTTCGTTTTCGATGGGGAACGCGGACGACGTGCTCCAGCAGAGGTTCAAGAGTTATGCCGACCTCAAAAGCAATCTTCCGAATGCCGAGAGCTTCTCCTCGACATACCAAACCTGGTCGGACACGAACCGCGACACGATCGCCGGCACGCTGAAGGCGGCGAGCCTCACGGCCGACCAGCTCGATAGCGAAGAGGATACGATGTTCTCGTTGCGGTCGATGTCCGAGACGGCTGACGGCCAGATGAAGGCCCTGCAGGTCGGACACGAAATCGCGGCTCAGCAAGTTGCGCAGATGCAGAAGCTGCGCGGTCTCGTTTCCCAGCAAATAACGATGATGGGAACTTGGCTCCAGACCGAACAGACCGACAAGGACCTGGCGCAAGCGCGACGGGAAAAGTTCTTCAACGCCATCGCCCCCTCCACGTCCGGAGGCCAGAAGATGGGGATAGAGTGGTGAGAACGAAAGCCATCCTGATTGCCATTGCCGCAATATTCGCGGTTGGAGCCGCAGGCGTGTGGTTCCTCATTTCCGAAAAGCAAGCCGCCCAGGAACGGCGGGAAGAGTTCTTTGGTGCGACCAAGGAGTTCCCGACATCCGGTGGGAAGAAGTTGAAGCCAGAATGGTGAGGAACACAATGTCGCTTCGGCAATTGCGCGCCGCAATGCTGCTCGCCGTCATCGTCACGGCGGCGGCTCAGCCAGCACTTGCACAGGAAGGCTCCGTCCTGACGGCGCTTCAGAACCAGGTTACTACTGCGGCAAAAGGGTGGGAAACCACTGTCATGGACGCCGCCAAGTCTCTCTTCTGGATCCTGGCAACGATCGAAATCGGTATCGCGGCAGTCTGGCTGGCACTCCAGGCTGCTTCTCTTGACAGCTGGTTCGCCGAACTTGTGCGGCGGATCATGTTCGTTGGCTTCTTCGCCTTCGTTCTGGCGCAGGGTCCGACCTTCGCCAAGGCGGTCGTCGACAGCCTCTTCCAGCTGGGCGCAGATGGCGGCACAGCCTCACCCGCTGATGTCTTCAATGCCGGATTGGCTGTAGCAACCAAGATGTCGGAAAGGGTTCAGTTCGGCCTCTTCGAGGATAACGCACTGGCAATCTCGGCAGCGTTTGCGATGGTCGTCACCGTCATCGCCTTTTCGCTGGTTGCCGCGATCTTCGTCTCCGTGATGGTCGAAATGTATATCGGGCTCCTCGCCGGCATGATTATGCTCGGCCTCGGCGGTTCGTCCTACACCAGGGATTTCGCAGTCCGGTATCTGATCTACGCTTTCTCGGTCGGGATGAAGCTCATGGCGCTCGTCATGATCTCGCGCATCGGCTCCGAAGTGCTGATTGGCCTCGCCAACCAGCCCGATATCGGCGACCAGTTTCAAACCGCACTTGCAATCGCAGGTATCGCCGTCGTTGTCTTCATCATCGCCATGTATGTCCCGAGCATCATGCAGGGCGTTGTCCAGGGCGCATCGGTTTCCGGCGGAATGGAAGCGATCCGCCACGGCGGGCAAGCGGCGTCTTTCGCAGCCGGGGCGGGCTTCCTTGCCGCTGGCGCCGCCGGCGCGGGCTTTGCAGCGGCTCAAGCCGCCCGCGCCGCGGGTTCCTCGGTCGCAGGTGCCGCTCTTCGTGGCATCGGTGCGGGCGTCAGTTCAGGCGCGCAAGCGACGGGATCGGCCGCAAAGGATAAGGCGATCGGGTCTCCCGGCGCCTATGCGGGTTCAATCCTCGGTCTGGCGAACGCCAAGCTCGATGAACAGCGGAGCGGTCATAGCGGACCGAAGCCTCATCCCGAACGCAACGACAAACCATAATCGAGACAAGGGAAGTATAAATGGCCGCGAACCGCGCCCCAGAAAATCCGTATCTTGCCGCCCGCCAGGAATGGTCCGAACGTTATGGCTCCCATGTTCAGGCTGCGGCCGCATGGCGCATCGTCGGCATCCTTGGGCTGACCATGGCGGTCATCGGCTTCGGCTATGCGATGTATCTCAGCACCCAGGTCAAGCTGGTGCCCTATGTTGTCGAGGTCGACAAGCTCGGAACCGCGGTCACGGCCGGCTTTCCCGAGCAGATCGAATATGCGGATGCCCGCGTGGTGCGCGCGACGCTCGGCAACTTCGTCACCAGCTTCCGTTCGATCACGCCGGATGCCGTCGTGCAGAAGCAATATATCGACCGGACCTACGCGCTGCTGCGAACCTCAGATCCGTCGACCCAGAAGATCAACGCCTGGTTCCGCGGCAATTCGCCATTCGAGAAGGCGAAGACATCGACGGTCGCCATCGAGGTCAACAACATCGTGGCGCTGTCGAACGAGACCTACCAGATCGACTGGACCGAGTACGAGAGGGATCGGAAAGGCAAGGAAACGGGGACGCGCCGGTTCCGCGGGATCGCGACGGTGACGCTGACCACGCCGCAGGACGAGGCGATCATCCGCCTCAATCCAATCGGCCTCTACGTCCGGGATTTCGACTGGACGGCGCAGCTTTAAGGGCAGGGGTACTCACATGCAAAGAACAGGATTATTCGCAGCGATCGGCTGCATGGCCGGCCTCGTCTTTGTGGTCGGCGCGCAGGCGCAGAGCATGACGACGAACGAGGTGAAGGGCACAAACCTTTCGGGCAAATGGCGCGGCACGCCGGGTCTCGTCACGAAAGGGCCGGATGGGAAGGTCATTTTCCTGTTCGGCGAAACGCAGCCCTCCGTCGTCTGTTCGCCGCTGCAGGTTTGCGATATTGAGTTGCAGGGCGGCGAGGTTGTTCGCGATGTCCTCGTCGGTGACACCGTGCGCTGGAAGGTGGAGCCTGCTTCCTCCGGGGCGGCAGGTGGGCAGGCGATACATCTGATCGTCAAGCCGTCCGAACCGGGCCTTCTCACCTCGATGGTCGTCACGACCTCCCGGCGAACCTATCATATCCAGCTCAAGTCCCATCCGAGCCAGTACATGGCGCGCGTGGGTTTCGAATATCCGGAGGACGTATCGACCAAGCTCGCCGACATCAATGCCCGCCTCGAGACCGGCGGCATTCCCGGCACGGCGCCGGATAAGCTGAACTTCTCCTATTCGATCAGCGGCGGCGCATCGTGGAAGCCGAAGCGGGTCTATTCGGACGGGGTGAAGACCTACATCCAGTTTTCGAAGTCGATCTCCGGTCAGGATGCGCCGGTGCTGTTCGTCGTCTCCGGCGGCCAAAACCGCATCGTCAACTACCGTATGAAGAACGACATGATGATCGTCGACTATGCGGTCGACAAGGCGATCCTCGTTTCCGGGGTGGGTTGGCGGCAACAGAAGATCACCATCCGGCGGGGAGGTTGAACGATGCGGAAGCTTCTCCCGTTTGTCATCGCCGCGGCATTGCTTACCGGTTGCCAAACTTCTGACGATGCAATGACCACCAGCTCAACGCCTGTAGCCGTCACCGGGCCGGCCGCAAGCGCCATTGCCGGCGACATGGCAAGCCGGCTCGCCGAGCAGATCGGCCCGGCCGGTACTGCGACGACGATCAAGATGGACAAGGACATATCCGAGTTCGCGACAGCCCTCGAGGCGGCCCTGAAGGGGTGGGGCTACACGGTGATCACGGACGGCAAAGTCGCCAAGGACATCAAACCGGTCGAGCTTGCCTATGCAATTGATGGTTTTGACGGGCAGGTGCTGGCGCGGCTTTCGACGCCTTCGATCGCCCTTAGCCGTGCTTATACGACGACTGCGGCGGGTGCTGTGCCGGCTAGTCCGCTTTCGGTCATGCAGCGCAACTGACGGAGACGAATATGGTCCAATCGCTCCAGCTTGGCGCGTCCAACCAGGCCGACGATCAGAATGGCATGCGCCGCCTCAATCGCCTGCCAATCATCGTTGCCATCATCGTCATCGTGCTGTTCTTCGGTGTCGTCGTGATTGGCCTGTCTTGGCGCGGGCTCTCGTTCAACCGTGGCAACGACATCGAAAGCGCGTCCAACACCCCAGCGACAAATTTTGGCGACCAACTCAAACGCGGTATATCGGATGGAATCATCGGGGATCCGCTTGAGCGCGAGGCTTTCCAGCCGACGCCTGTCACTGAGCAGAAAGTCGAGAGGCAAGAACCGGTCGTTGAACGCCGGCCCACAGATGGGCAGGAGCAGCGGACCAGGCTCGAATCCGAAGAGGAGTGGAAAGCGCGCCTGAAGCGAGAGCAGGATGAGCAGTATATCCGCGAGACCCAGCGCCAGCGGATGGCCCGCCTCCAGGCCCGCGCCACGGCGCTCGATTCGCCGCTGAAAGTCGACGTGTCCGATGCCGAAAAGGCCTCAGATCCCACGAGCACGGGCCGTCAGACGACAAAGGCCCCGATAAACAATGCGTCGGACCTTTATGCTGCCGCGATGAAATCCGGCTTGATGGGTGAGAATGTCGATCCGAACGCCCAGACATCGAAGGAGGATTTCTTCAATCAGGACGTCAAGGACCTTGGCTACCTGCCGAACCAGGTCGTACCGCAGATGTCGCCCTACGAATTGAAGCGCGGTTCGGTCATCCCTGCCACATTGATCACCGGCCTCATTTCTGACTTGCCGGGGCGCATTACCGCGCAGATCAGCCAGAACGTCTACGACAGCGCCACCGGGTATCGTCTGCTCATCCCGCAGGGCGCAAAGCTGCTCGGCCGTTACGATTCCAAGGTGTCCTTTGGCCAGGAACGGGTTCTCGTCGTCTGGACAGACCTCATTTTCCCGAACGGTTCGACGTTGCAGATCGGCGGGATGGCCGGCACGGATGCCGAAGGCTATGGCGGCTTCAAGGACAAGGTCGACCGACATCTTTGGCGGACCTTCGGTTCAGCGGCCCTGGTGGCGATTATCGGAACGGGGATCGATATGTCGTTGCCCGAAAGTTCGACGCTTGCGACGCAGGATACGGCCTCGGATGCCGCGAGGCGGAATTTTGCGGAAAGCTTCGGTCGCGTCGCGGAACAAACGATTTCGAAGAATCTGAACGTGCAGCCGACGATCCGTATCAGGCCAGGCTACAAGTTCAACGTCCTAGTCGATCAGGATATTATTTTCCCGGGTTCCTATAGCGGCCGATAGCTCGGTTACGAGTCTCAGATTGGCGCTATTTCGTCGCGTTTGGTTAGTCCCTGCTATGCGGCCACGATGAGGTGGCGGCGCAGATCTTTCTCCGGCTATCTTTTTATTCAGAGAAATTGAATGCCATGTAGACGTGCGTCGATCTATCGTGCAACACTCTGGGTAAGCCTCGGGAAGAGCGGTATCATGGGTCATGACTCGAAGCCTCACTGGCTCCATCTTGCCGGACGTCACATCACATAAATAAGCGGCGCGCGAAAGTGCCGCGGATTGGGAGGGCTCGCAACTGCGAAAGAAGATAGGAGAAAGTCAGTGGACGGATACCTTCGCTCTCTCATCGACATGGCAGAAGCCGCGCACGATGAACGTATGATCAAAAGCGCCCTGAAAAGCTTTGCGAACTCTTCTGGTTTTGAGCGTTTCGCGTATTTGCAAACCGAAGGCGCAGCGATCTGTACCTTCAACTCCTATCCCGATGATTGGCAGGACATTTACCTCGGCAGCCAATATTCCCGCATCGACCCAGTGGTCACGGAAGCCAAGCGTCGCATGGAGGTGTTTTCCTGGACGGCTGATGATTGGAAAGCCCGTGGAACCTCCGAGCTCAAGCGCTTTCGAGACCAAGCGATCGAACACGGCATTCGCAGCGGGGTGACAATTCCCGTCGAAGGAAGTTTCGGCTCCACGATGATGCTGACCTTTGCCTCGTCGGAGAAGAAGGTTGAAATTTCAAAATTGCAGGATCCGCAGAAAGCGATGCGCGCAGTCCTGACGATCCATTATCGGCTGAAGATCATAGCTGCGGCGACAATTGTCGCCCCTAAGCGGTTACTTTCACCAAGGGAAGCGATGTGCCTCATGTGGGCAGCAAAGGGCAAAAATGCCCCGGAGACTGCCGTGCTCACGGGAATCAACCCGAGAACAGTGCAGCACTATCTCGACAGCGCGCGTCGAAAGCTAGAAGCAGCGACCGTTCCGCAACTCGTAGCGATCGCTAAGGACCACGGGCTGGTCTGAGCGTCATTCTTCGCCATCCAGGGCAACATCAGGGACATAGCCAAGCGCGTCGATGATTTCCGAAAGCTCCTCCTGCTGAGCTTCGGATTTCTTCTGACGCGCGAGATACTCGTCTTGCAGGCTCTTGAGCACGTCGCTGGAAGTCGTCGGGACGGCGGTCGCGCGGGTCCACTCTTCATAGACAGCTTCGTCCGCGACGAGCAGCCGGCGGTGTTCGAGGATTGCAGCGACTGCCAACGCCTCTAATTCTGACTTTTGCATCGAACTGCAGGGAGGTTCTCTCACATCTCTTTTGTCGTTCGCGTCGGATGAGTCCACGCCCTTCATCCGTTTCTCCTCTCACTTTATTCTCTCATTGCTCGAAAACAACGCCCTCGTCCGCATATACGGTTTAAGCGATGAGTGCACTGCCTGACTTCCAGACGATCATGCCCCTATATCCGAAGGGCGTGGATGATCAGCTGGACGAGCAATATCACGTGCCGTGCGGAATCGGAACTATCGTTCCTGGAACGATCATTCCTATTCAGGCTCCGCTCGCGTCATGGATCTCAAGGAGGTCATGGCGATTAATCTGCGTCGGATACGTCATGGCAAGCAACTGACGCAGGAAGAACTGGCGGACCGGTCGAGCCTGAGCGCGCGCTATATCGGGGCGATTGAGCGCGCCGATGTTTCCGCCAGCGTCACGGTCCTCGGCCAGATCGCCGAGGCGCTGGGTGTCGACCCAGCCGAGCTTGTGACAAAATCTGGATGACGGCCTCATCGCAGTGCGAGGTGTAGTAGCGGCGCGCAGCCTTTCATTGGTTTTGACAACCTGCGTGGAGTGTGGCCTGCTGTCCTCAGTCCTAGGACAGCGGACACTTGAAATGAAAAGCCAAGACACATGCGGGTGATTGTCTTTTCGGCGAAGTAGCTGACAAGTCCGAAATCCAGTGGCGAACAGAACCCCATACACTTGCGAATGCCTTGGCAAAAGTGCCGTTCCCGAACTCGCCAAATTTCCTGCACGCCACCGTCTCGTCCGGAGCTTCCGTTCCAGGGGATTCGTTGCGCCGGAAGTCACGAACATCGATCTGGTGGCGGGGAGGCTGCTGGTCGCGACGGACGGGTTCTGGGCAGAACTATCGCCAGCCGACCGGATGTCCTTTTTGGACGGTCGTTGCTACGAGGGAAGGGTTGAATATGACGATTGCAGCGTTCTTTGCATGAATGTCGCTGAAATCACCTATGCCGAGACGACTTTCAGCCCAGAGGCGGCTACGAATTTTTACATTCGCAGCGCGGAGCTTTTGGACCGGGCAATCACGCTCAATCCGGGCGGAGGCGGGTACTATCACGGAATCCGCGCCCTTGCGGCCTACATGCTTGGAGACTACCCGGCAGCGGCTGCCGGAATCAAACAGGCCGACCTCCAGAGGTTCCCGCTCTTCCACGTCGTGGCCGCCGTCATCTATGCGGAGGCCGGTATGCCGGATGGGGCCCGTCGAGCGGGCGAGACGTTCATGCGGATGCGTCCGGATTTTATCCGCAACATTCTGGCTGAGCTCACGATAAGAAACTACCGGCCCGAGGACCAGTTGCGCCTGGCTTCAGGACTTCGAAAGGTGGGACTACCAGTACCGGACGGCGTGGAGGCAGCGATCGCGAGCGCGGCCGCTGCGCCGCCTGACTAGAGGCGCATGCCCGACCATAGCTAGCAGCTTTCCCTACCGGTAACTTCCGTGATGCTACGGGCGTGCCGCTCGTTCTTCGCCTAGTCTCCGCGCATAGGCCGTCGGCGACTGATGCTGAAGCGGCCGCCGAAGGAGCCTCAGATGCCAACCACCGAGCTTGACGATTAAGAGAAGTTGTCTTGCGGACTGCCGGGTTCATGCCCAGCCGGCAATGACGAGAATTCATTTGTGCGATCCACATTGCAAATGCCCACGCATCATATATATTCTTTCGAAGGAGAATAATTATGGCTGCAGCACTTCGCGAATACACACCCACTGAGGCGGCTGCCGTGAGTGAGATTGGCATCAAGTCGGTACACAACGCGATCGACAAACGGATCATTGGAAGACCCTCTACCAGCCACCGAAGCCGTGCGATCACTGACGACGATCTGCTGCGCCTGAAGCTCTGGTTCGGCGTCGGTTCGATCCTTTCCGCCGAGCGCCGGAAACGCCTCTTTGCCGCCATCGACGAAAATCCTGAAGCCGACACGGTCAGAGCGGACGACTATCTGATCGTCGACGTCGCAAGAGCGAGGGAGCACTTGGCCGCGCGCGGCG
Source organism: Rhizobium sullae (assembly GCF_025200715.1). Taxonomy (NCBI): domain Bacteria; kingdom Pseudomonadati; phylum Pseudomonadota; class Alphaproteobacteria; order Hyphomicrobiales; family Rhizobiaceae; genus Rhizobium; species Rhizobium sullae. The sequence continues at coordinate 456,911 of NZ_CP104145.1, read as the reverse complement.
AAGCACTCAGGGAAGCGGACAAGATCATCCACAGCGTGAAAGGCTTGGTTGGCGGCGAGCCGGTCTTCAAAGGCACGCGCGTTCCAGTCCGAACAATCGCTGCGATGAAATTGCAAGGCGCTGCCACGGACGAGATCGTCGAGGGCTATCCGGCTCTCACTGCGCGCATGGTGGACCTCGCCGAAATCTGGGTAGCGGCTCATCCTGCCCGTGGGCGGCCACGAAAGTTGTCGGAGCAGGGACTGAAAGTGAAGTCGGCGAAGCGCTTGCCTCTTGGAAAGGCCGGTACCGAAAAGCACTCGGGCACGGCTTCGTGAAGTTTCTCGTCGATGAATGCCTGCACACATCGCTCGTGGCCGTGGCTCAACATCACGGCCACGATTGCTTTCACGTCAATTGGCTAGGCCTTAGCGGCGAGACCGATTGGGATCTGATGCCTCGGATCGTCGCGGAAGATTTTACCTTCGTGACGAACAATGCCCGTGACTTCAGGAAACTCTATGCGCGAGAGGATCTGCATGCCGGCCTGGTAATCATCGTGCCGCAAGTTCTGCCGGGACAGCAGCGGGAATTGTTCACGCTCGTTCTGCAGGAACTCGCCGCTTCTCCGGATCTGCTGAACGAGGTGATCGAGATCGCCATCGAAGAGGGCGAGGCTCTGCTGACGCGCTATGCACTGCCAGAGTGAAGATCAATTCCCGCCAATCTTGACAGATCGATCCGAATCCCGACGCCCCGACGTTATGTATCTGGCTCACACTAATTTCATGCGTCGGAAACACACTAATTTCATGCTTTTGGACTCGCGTGGAGTTCTCGCTCGACCGAACATGCCTCACGCGAAAAGGCGAACTCAACGCTATTGCTGACCACCAATGCGAGATAGATCGACCCGTATCCCCGCAGAGCCAATTTTCTTTTCGTCCGAAGGTTCTTCCTCAGTCTGGAGCGGAGCCCCGGCATCGACTGTATCCGCCTCCGATTTATCGGCCCGTGGCTCCTCTTGGTTGGCTAGTGCCCCGCTTGGGTCCTCCGCCTGAAACACACTCACGCCCTCGAACTCACCAGTTTTCCATGCGTAAACCGCATCCTCGAAAATCTGCGGGAAGACGTCTTTGCTCGTGGGGTTGCCATACCATTTCGCAACGATCCTGAGGACCTTGGCGAACATCGCCGTGCCTTTGCGGAGGTTCTGGCAGGCATCGACAAGGTCCTCCTTCAGATCCGCCGGTTCCTTGACTCCCACGCCAGCAGGGAACTGGGTCAGCCCAACGCGAACGACCGCCTGACCAGTATATTGCCGTACGATCGCCATCGCCTCGTCCGCCGACGTCGCTTTCTGCACGAGGATCAACCGGCCGCCCGATTTGACGGTGACGGCGAGGGGATCAGCCGAGCCCGCTGCCATCACGAACTGCTCGACGATCGGGGGCTTGAGAGAAGGGTCTGCGCATTCTTTTATCAGGGCTGCGTCGATCATGGTGTCTCCTGAGCACTCAGGTGTTGAAGGCAATAACAAGCGGCTTTGCGAAGAGCTTTGACCACGCCGTGGTAGCGGCTCGCTGGATAGCAACGATTGATGTCCCTTCGGTCCACCAGCCGTTTCCGATGGCAATGATGAAGTCAGGATCGTGCAGCATGGATTGCAGGACGGGCCAGACGATCAGTTGCTCATAGCAAATCAGTGGTGCCGCCCTGTTGGCATCGACAGCGACGACCGAGTTCGCGAAGAAATCCGCCCGGGCGCCGCCGCTCTCCCCCCGGAATCGCCATGGTTGCCACATCGAACCGGGAACCGGCATGCGTTCGCGATAGAGGATGCGGCCGCCCTTCCTGTCGATCGCGACGAGAACATTGTCATAGCCCCTTGGATCGACCACTACTGCGCCGACGATGACCGTCGCATCGGCATCGCCGGACGCGGCTGTCCAAAGCCGCTCCACGGTCGGTGTCCAGAAGCCGAGCGCAGTTTCCGGCAGCACCACAAAGCGTGCGCCATCGCTGGCCGCATTCCGCACCGTTGCGATCAGGTCACGCTGGCGGTGAAGATCGGCGTCCCGACCGAGCGAAGCGCCCAATTCGAGGTCGACACCGCGCCAGCCATTGGGTAGACGCGGCTCGGTCCACGATGCGGCGGACCACAGCCAAAGGCCTGCGAAGGCGATGGCGACAGCTGGCCAAATGCGGGTTACGAGGCCCGCGAGGCCAGCTGTCATGAAGCCCAATCCCCACCATCCCCAGCCCGGAAACAGAACACCGGCGGCGGTGACAGGATGCGCCCAGCCCGTGATGCCGAATGGCGGGATGGTCATGATGACGGCAGCGAGGAAATAGCGAAATGGGCGAAGGGCAGCGCTCGTCGCCCAGAGGGCGGCATGCACCGTGACAAAGCTCAATGACGCACACAGCCAGAGCAACAGGCCCGGCCAGATATCCGACGAATAGAAGGTGGCCACGCCTTGCGGCAAACCACGTGATGCGGCCAGAAAATATCCGGCGGAGACAAGTGCCGCCACCAATCTCGTTCGCGCGATCGACCACAGAACGGGAAACCCCAGTGCGACGGGTAGAAGCAACACATGGCCGCTCCAGCCCACCACGCCGACCGCGATCGAAGCGAATATCAGCAGCGCCGGCCGAAGGTAATCACGGCACATAGGTGAACACCTCCTGCGCCAGCCCGAGAATGCCGGAGATCGGCACCGGGCCAAAATATCGGGAGTCATAGGAGCCGGGGAATGCGGAATGCAGGAAGACATATCCTGGCGGTACGATGCTGCTCGGAAAGGGCGTCAACGGCCGGCCTTTTCCATCTCGTAGTGCGAGACTGGAAGAGGACACCCCCCGCCCATCCACGCTCAAGCTAACGCCGATTTCGACATGCTGTCCTGCGACGGCGATTACGGTCTTGATCAGCGGCGCGACACTGCCTGGGCAGGAACCGGAACGAAGATAGCCACGGGCTCTCGCTGCCCGCATCGCCGCCGTTTCCGGTGGGCAGATGAACACCAGGTCGTCGATAGCCGCCGGACGATAAAGCGGAGCGATGCGCCAGAGACCAAGTGGTTCGCTTGGCGTTAGATTGATGCGGTAGCCGCCGGCGACGGCAGTCACGACCAGCAGGATGGCGGCCACCGCCGCCATCGACAGAACCACAATGGCTCGTCGTTGCTGCTTGGTTATCGACCGGCGGGTTGCAGCCCCGGTCATTTCAGCGAGAGCCCTTGGCTCTTGGTTTGCCGCAGCGTCTCGGCATGCTTGAGCGCTTCCGTCGTTCGTTCATAAGCGGCAAGTTGCTGGACCGTCCGCATGGAATTCCACGCGGACTGGACCTCCGCCTTCTGGCCGGCCGTCATTCCTGCTGTGACGGTCTCGAAAGTCTTGCCATCAGTGTCTTTCGCAGACAAAGGCAGGAAGGTCCGTTCCCCGAAACGTTCGGAAACCGCCTTGGCGAACCCTTCGAGTTCTGCTTTCACCATTTTGTCGGCGAGCGCGTATTCGACGCCAGCCGGGAGATCGTTGCGATCGATCGCATCGTGCACGCGTTCGAGCGTTTGCTTGGCGGCTGGAGAGAGCGCCGGGATGTCGACCGAAACCTTGAGCCGGACCGCGCGCTCCTCCGTCTCATGTTTGAATTCGGCCTCGGCCCGCTCACGTAGGTAGCGTTCAAGATTACGGGCGAGCGCGGCCACATTTGCGACCGCTTTCTCCCGGTCCTGCTTGTCGGCACGGCTCGCCAGAAGACCGGTCTTGCCGTTGAGCGCGCCAAAGCTTTCTGGCTCGCCGGCAATCCTTGCCAAGGTGGACTGCGCGACCGACTGGTCCTTGACCATTGCGTCGACATTGATCGCCTTGAAGGCAGCTTCCGGCTTCGCGTAGACGAGCTGGAAGCGGGTCGAGACGTCCTCCCATTGCTTCTTGAGCCCGGGATCGGCGGCGAGCTTGTCTTCGACAGCCTGGTCGAGCGATTTCGGGAAGGTGGTGATGCCTGATACCATGGGCTTGGCCTCCTTGATTGTGTCCGGGATGGAGTGTTTGTTGCTGCCGCGGACCAGTCCGAGTGCCGCACCGATGGCGGCTAGACGGGCGCCGAGGTCGGCGAGTTTCTGTTTTTGTCGGACGGCCCATTGGAGGCGATCGTGTGCGATCGTGCGGGCGACGTTGACAAGATGAAGGCCTCGCGCTTCCGCGAAGCGCAGCGCTTGGCCGTAGAACGACGCCTTCTCGTAATCGAGGGTCGTCTCCTTGGCGTTTCGGCGCGACAGGATCGGGATGAGGCCGCCGGATTTCGCGAAGGAGCGACTGCCGTAGTAGACGGCGAGATCCTCACGATGGCGCGTCATGGCCACATAGGTAAGATGCCGGTCCAATGAAAGGGAAGCAAGCACCTTCACCCGGTCGACGGTCGCGCCCTGGCTCTTGTGGATCGACGTCGCATAGCCGTGGTCGAGGTTGTTATAGAAGCGCTGCTCGATCGTGACCTGGCGACGATGCTCCCCTTCGCCGATCTCAGCGACGATCCGGCCGGGCGCAGCCTCAAGCACCTTTGCGAGCATGCCGTTCTTGACGCCAAGGCTGCCCTCGTTCTTGAGGAACACGATCTGGTCGCCGGTCGCGAACATGCGGGTTCCGTCCTCTGTCTTGAACGCAAATCCGTCTGCGATGACGCCGCGTTCGACCAGCTTGGCGCGCGCCATCTCGTTCAACATCCGAACATCGCGGCGAAGGTGTGCGAGGATCAGGCTGGTCTTCGAAGGATCGTATTCGCGATCCCAATCGGCAATGAGGCTTTCCACCGCCTGCGCCTTGAGGTCCAACCCCCTGACGTGCCCATGTGCACGATAGGCATCGACCGCTTTGCCGACATTGCCGCGAGCGAGATCGAGCGACGCGTCGCGCATCCATTGCTGGCGCTGACGATAGATCGTGTCGAGTTCGGCATAGCCGATGCGATCGGCAATCGCTCGGAAGGCGGCACCCGCTTCGATCGGTTGAAGCTGTTCCGGATCGCCGACCAGGACGAGTTTGGCACCGGCCTTGGTGACGGCTTCGACGAACAGCGCCATCTGCCGCGACGACGCCATGCCCGCCTCGTCCAGCACGAAGACGGTCTTATCGTCGAGCTGGTTACGGCCCTGGTTCCAGCGCAGCTCCCACGACGACAATGTGCGGGACTGAATGCCGGCTTCCTTCTCCAGGCCTTCGGCCGCTTTGCCAGCTAAGGCGCCGCCAACGACCCGATAGCCGGCCGCTTCCCACGCCTCGCGCGCCGCCCTCATCATCGTCGTCTTGCCGGCGCCGGCGCGACCGACGACGGCGGCGATCCGTTCGCCGCCAGCGACATGTTCGATGGCCGTTCGCTGCTCATCCGACAGACGGGCATGGCGCGCCAAGGTCGCCTGCAGCACCGCCTCACGGAGGTCATGGGAGGCGCGACCGGAGAGCCAGATCGCGCGATTGGCCATCTCGGCTTCAAGCCGGATCATCTCACGGGTCGTATACTTGGCTGGTGTTCGAATACCAGTCGCAAAGTTGATCCGCTCGCGTTCGAGGCGAAGCGCTTCCGGGCTCTGCAGGATCCTGACCATCAGGCTCTGGAACAGAGCGGCATCGTCGATATAGCGATACAACACCTTCGCAACATCGCGTTCGTCGAAGACGCTCTTCTCCCGCGTGATCAGGTCGAGCACGATCTCCGGACGGCGCTGGATGCGCCGCGCATTCTCGCTGCGGCGCCGCTCCTGAAGCTCGATGCGTTCGAGTTTGGGAGTCGAGGTCTCCGACTTGTGGTCGGATTGCTCGGCCTTGCGCTCGATGGCTTTGGCGCCGACGCCGAGGTGAATGGTTGGCTCGAGGTCGATACCCTGCTTTTCGAAGGAACGGCCATCGATGCGGATATCGAGGCCGGCAAGCGCCAGATGTTTGTTCTGGCAGGCGAACCAGCCGTCGCGAAACGCATTGAAATCCTCAGTGCAACCGGCCCACAGCTGATAGACGATTTTGCCGGCGTCATTTCGGATTGGCTTGCCGTCCGGGCCGAGCACCGCGACCTTCTTCGAACCGAAACCGTTTTCGGTCAGCGGGCGCAATGTGGTCATGAGGTGGACGTGAGGATTGCCGGGGGCGTCGTGATAGACCCAGTCCGCGACCATGCCTTGCGCGGTGATGTGCTGCTCCACAAAGTCGCGCATGAGCGCGATGTTCTGCTCGGCCGTCAGCTCGAGCGGCAGGGCTATGGTGACGTCCTTGGCGAGCTGCGCGTCGGATCGCTTCTCGAAGCCCTCCGCTTTGTTCCAGAAGGCCTCGGATGCCCCGGCGACCGAGTGATCGGCAATCATGTTGCGCACCCATTCCGGCGCGTCGGCAGGGATCACGAACTCCTCATGCAGGAGCCCCTGCTTTCGCGTGTAGTCGATCGTCCGGGCTTCCCGTTCGAACTCCATCTTGGCGCAGTGCCGGTAGGCCGCCGACAGGACGGCGCTGCGGCCGGAGCCACGGGCGACGACGCTGACGGAGAAGTGAGGGACGGCCACGGCGGAGTTCTCTCCCGGTTGCGAACGAAATCAAAGGGTTCGTCGGGAGCGGCGGCCCCACCAGGCTCTCTCAGCAACACGTCGCGCCAGCGACGTATAATTGCGCCCTTGGAAGCCGCTCCTTCGGAACGGCCGGGATGATCCACCAAAGCATCGCCGTTGGCGATTGTAGGATTCACAGTAGTGCGTTCCGCACTCCGCTCCGAAAAACTGGCTTCGAAAGACACGCTTTCTCAGCCAGGGAGACAATCGGAATGAAGAAGCCATCCGCGAAAATCCGCGACGAAATTGCCAAACTGCAGGAGCAGCTCAAGCTCGCCGAGACCAGGGAAGCCGAGCGGATCGGCCGGATCGCGCTCAAGGCGGGCGTCGGCGAGATCGAGATCGACGAGGCGGAGCTTCAGGCAGCCTTTGAGGAAGTAGCGAAGCGGTTTCACGGAGGCCAAGGGGGAGGGAAGAGCGCGACGACCGGAGGGAAGAAGGGCGCCGGCGACAGCAGCGGACAAGCGTCGGCCGCGGCGGACGCGCCTGGCGCGGGCGCGGGCAGCGCTGGCGAGGCTTGAACGCATGAGCAGGACTTTGACATCCGACGCCCGCAAGAAGGACACGCGCGAAAAAATCGAGCTCGGCGGCCTGATCGTCAAGGCAGGACTGCGCTACGAGAAGCGGGCGCTGTTGCTGGGCGCGCTGATCGATCTCGCCCGCCGTATCAAGGGCGACGATGGCGAGCGATCCAGGCTCACCGGACTCGGCGTGGAGGACTTCGGCAATGACGATCAATAGGATTGCGCTCGTCGTCGTGCCAGCGGCGATGATGATCCTGGTCGTCATCGGAATGACCGGGATCGAGCAGTGGCTTTCCGGTTTCGGGAAAACCGAGGCCGCACGACTGGCATGGGGGCGGGCGGGGATCGCCTTGCCCTATGTAGCCAGTGCGGCGATCGGGATTGTTTTCCTGTTCGCGAGCGCCGGCTCGATCAACATCAAGCAGGCAGGTTGGGGCGTCGTCGCGGGATGCGGTGGGACGATCTTGATCGCCGCACTTCGCGAAACAATGCGCGTTTCCGCTTTTATGGAGACGGTACCCGCCGATAAGACGGTCTTGGCCTTTCTCGATCCGGCAACGTCGATCGGAGCGAGTGTGTCGCTGTTATGTGCCTGCTTCGCGCTCCGCGTGGCGCTCATCGGCAATGCGGCATTTGCACGGGCCGAGCCAAAACGCATTCAGGGCAAGCGGGCGCTGCATGGTGAAGCGGATTGGATGAAGCTCACAGAGGTGGCAAAGTTGTTTCCCGATACTGGTGGTATCGTCATCGGCGAGTGCTATCGGGTCGACAAGGATAGCGTCGCGGCACAAGCGTTTCGTGCCAGCAGCGCCGAAACCTGGGGCGCCGGCGGCAAGTCGGCCTTGCTGTGCTTCGATGGCTCGTTCGGCTCGTCGCATGGGATCGTCTTTGCCGGTTCGGGCGGTTTCAAGACGACGTCGGTGACCATCCCGACGGCACTCAAATGGGGCGGCACGCTGATTGTGCTCGATCCATCGAACGAGGTCGCACCGATGGTCTCCGGGCATCGGGCCGGAGCGGGAAGGGACGTGTTCATTCTCGATCCCAGAAAGCCGGCCACTGGCTTTAACGTCCTTGATTGGGTCGGACGTTTCGGCGGAACCAAGGAAGAGGATATCGCCTCGGTCGCCTCATGGATCATGAGCGACAGCGGCGGCGCGCGCGGTGTCCGTGACGACTTTTTTCGCGCATCGGCGCTCCAGCTGCTGACGGCACTCATCGCCGATGTCTGCCTGTCCGGTCACACGGATGAAAAAGACCAGACGCTTCGGCAGGTGCGCATGAACCTCTCCGAGCCTGAGCCGACATTGCGCAAGCGGCTGCAAGATATCTACGACAATTCCGGCTCGGATTTCGTGAAGGAGAACGTCGCAGCCTTCGTCAACATGACGCCGGAAACCTTCTCTGGCGTCTATGCCAATGCGGTCAAGGAGACACACTGGCTTTCCTATCCGAACTATGCCGCCCTTGTGTCGGGAAAGAAATTCTCGACTAGCGACATCGCGGCGGGAGACACCGACGTCTTCATCAACATCGACCTCAAGACCTTGGAGACCCATTCCGGTCTTGCGCGGGTCATCATCGGCTCGTTTCTGAATGCGATCTACAATTGCGACGGACAAATAAAGGGGCGCGCGCTGTTTCCTCGATGAGGTCGCCCGCCTCGGCTACATGCGGATCATCGAGACCGCGCGCGACGCCGGACGCAAATACGGCATCACGCTGACGATGATCTACCAGTCGATCGGTCAGATGCGCGAAACCTATGGCGGTCGCGACGCGGCGAGCAAGTGGTTCGAGAGTGCCAGCTGGATCTCGTTCGCGGCGATCAACGATCCCGAGACCGCCGATTACATATCGAAACGCTGCGGCATGACCACCGTCGAGATCGACCAGGTCAGCCGCAACTTCCAGGCAAAGGGATCATCTCGGACGCGCTCGAAGCAGCTCGCTGCCAGACCACTCATCCAGCCCCATGAAGTTCTGCGGATGCGGGCGGACGAGCAGATCGTGTTCACCGCGGGCAACGCGCCGCTCAGATGCGGCCGCGCCATCTGGTTCCGGCGCGACGAGATGAAGGCATCCGTCGGCACGAACAGGTTTCACCGCAAGTAAACGCCCATTCCGGAGAGAAGCGCGGCCCTTGAAAAGCCGTTGATCGTTGGACGAGCGCAAGGGCAAGCCTTCATTTGAAGCAGTGTTCTCTGCTGGAAGGGGTCAAAGGGAAAGACATTGCGGCTGCCGCAAAACTACCTATTCTGTGACGTCGCAAAGGTCAGGAAAACAAGTCTCCCCTTGATCGGGAGTTTCGCGACAAGGAGACAATCGATTTTGATCAGCGCATTGATGGTCGATGTGGATGGAGTCTTGGTTTGCGGTCGCCCTTCAGACGGCAGACCTTGGGCATCCACCATCGAGGATGATCTAGGTTTTTCAGCCGCGGACCTTCAACGAGAGTTCTTCATTCCTCACTGGAACGAGATCGTTGTCGGGCGCTGCGGTTTGGCTGATCGCCTGAAGCCCACCTTGGCAAAGATAGCTCCGCATCTGTCCTACGATGATTTTGTTGCCTATTGGTTCGAAAACGATGCCCGGCTGAACACTGAGCTGCTTGAAGAACTTCGCCAGGAGCGCGACGCCGGAAAGAGAGTTTATCTGGCGACCAATCAGGAGCACGTCAGGGCAGCGCATCTGATCGAGGTGCTGGGCTTAGGTGGCCATTGTGATGGCATCTACTATTCAGCAGCGTTGGGAATCCGCAAACCCGATCGTGCCTTCTTTGAACAGGCAGCTAGCCTTTCAGGGCTTCCGGCAGAGCAACTGCTTTTAATAGATGATACGCCTGCAATATCACGGCCGCACGAGCGTCTGGCTGGATCGCTGTCCAGTGGCTGGAAGGAAGCTCCCTGTCCGCTACGCTGGCAAAACTCCGATCCGATCTGTCGCAAAAATTCTAAAGCCTGTTACGTCACAGGTTCTAGTCGCTTAATGTGTCGCACGTTTCGAATTATCGCGACAGAAATTCAAGACGAATTGCTATGAAGAATCTATTTGTTGTCACACACACTCAGTCTATCCATCACGTCGAAAACAAGGTCGGAGGCTGGTACGATACTGGCCTGACCGCACAAGGTGAAGCTGACGCAGGAGTTACAGCTGACAGGTTGGCCGCAACAATAGGTGACGCTCCCGTGGAAATTTTCAGCTCCGATCTTTTACGGGCTTCGCAAACTGCCGCAATTATCGCTGACCGCTTTCTCTGCCCGATCGAAACCACCAGCGATCTCCGGGAACTCAGCTATGGTTCTGCTGGCGGCATGCCGCAAGCATGGCTCGATGCGCGCCAGATCCCAGCTCCCGACAACGATAGGATGGACCACCGAGGCGGAATCGAGGACGGTGAGACCAGACGTGAAATCGCAGAGCGGGTCTATCGATCCATAGATCGCATTGCATCACGCCCCTGTGACAACCAGATCATCGTCACTCATGGTTTTGCGCTCACCTTCGTCATCGCCGCCTGGATCATGATGCCGATCGAAGCTGCTGGCTTTGTCAGTTTTCCGGCAAAATCGGGCAGCATCACCCACCTTCGGCAGGATGATTATTGGCGGAGCCGTGCTGTCCTGCGGTTGGCAGACACCTCTCACCTGAAGGAGTAGCGCCGTTATGGCTGAAATTCCGATCCGATGCTTTGCGGTGTCTGTCGTTCTTCTACGCAGGGTGCCTGCCGAATGCGAAGTGTTGCTTCTACGCCGGAATCACACGCTGGTGGGCGAATGGTGCCAGATCGCCGGCGCGATCGAGGAGGGTGAAAAGGCATGGGAAGCGGCGCTACGCGAAGCGAGCGAGGAGACAAACCTCACCTGCGACCGTCTGTATTCCGCAGATATTTGTGAGCAGTTCTACGAGGCCGATCGTGATGCCATCAGCATGTTACCGGTCTTCGTCGGTTTCGTGGATGCTGATGCGACCGTCGTCCTCAATCACGAACACAGCGAATTTCGATGGGTGTCCTTCGAGGCGGCCTTGGAAATGGTGCCATTCGCAGGGCAACGTCATGTACTGAGGCATGTAGAGGCCGAATTTGTAAGACGTGAGCCGGTTCGGCATCTCTTGATCGAAGCGGCTTGTCGGTGGCCCTGGTCAGCAAGGAATTCGTGATGCCTCGATATGTCTCTTTGAACGAAGCAGCGGCGAAGCTAGCCAGCGCTAATCGAATTCTTGTGATCGGCTGCTCTGGAGGGGGAAGACGACCTTTTCCGAGAGGATTGCGAACAGGTTCGGGCTGGAATTCCAGTCGCTCGACCGGGATGTCAGGTGGTTGCCTGGGTGGAAAGAGCGCGCCCGTCAGGAACAAAGGACGCTCATCGCCGAAATGGCGCAGCGGAGTCGATGGGTCATGGACGGCAGTGGGACATCGTCTTTTGATCTCAGACTACCACAAACAGATCTTGTTCTGTGGGTCCGTGTTCCCCGGCGTGTCGCCTTATTGGGACTGGCAAAACGAGTTGCCCGTTTCTACGGTTCGGTGCGACCGGCCATGGCGCCGGGTTGCCCTGAACGGCTGCCAGACCGGGAGTTCCTTTCCTATATCTGGAATTTCGAGAAGAAGTACGCGCCGATCTTCATTCAAAGTATCGACCGGCATGGGCCCAATGTCCCGGTCGCGGTGCTCCGTTCCCACCGGGAGATGGCCCGGCTGTTAAAGATGTCATCAAATTTCTGACTTTTCAGTCGATTAAGGCTGATCCCGCATGGAGGGAACGTTTTGATTGAGAAAGCCATGGTCTACGGCACCACCTCTCGCGGTCTTTTGGTATTTGATGAACCCGATTTTCCTGAAATTCCCATACAAGTGCCGGGAGGAACAGTCGAAGCGGGGGAGCAGGTGATTGATGCCGCCCGCCGTGAATTCGGCGAGGAAACCGAGCAAAGCCCCGCCCTTCGAAACTGAGCTTGAACTGAAGCGGGAGCAGTTGGCGTGTGCAATGGCCGCTTTTGGCGCGACCGAGCCGGCCGCAGGACTCGGTTCTGCCGTACAGCCGCGGAGCTCTCTACGTCGCGGTTGGGTGGAAGAAGGTCATTCGTCTCACTCAACGGAATGAGCAGGGTGCGCCAACAGCAGTCATTGCGGCAACCCACCCCTTGCCCGTCCACCTGTCACGTCTGCCCTACTCGAATTTCAGTGGCAGAGAATTTGTCTTCTTGATGGTCTTCAACATGATACTCGACTTTACCGAGAGCAACCCTCCTGCCTTATGGATCATCCGCTCAAGGAACTCGCTGAGGTGATCAAGGTCCTTCACCGTGATCTTCATTAGAAAGTCGGCGTCACCAGTCTGGGAATAGCATTCAAGGATTTCGGGCGCGTCTTCGATGAAACGATGCAGCCTTCGATTTCCCTCTTCCGTATGAGAACTCAGACTGATCGTGGTGTAAGCGGTCACGGCCAGACCGAGCTTTTTGGCGCTCAGTACGCATACCGACTTCTCGATGTACCCCTCCTGCCGCAGCCGCTCGAGACGCCGAGCGCATTGCGATCCCGAAAGCGCGACGCGCTCGGACAATTCGGCGTTGGTGAGATCGGCGTTGTCTTGGATCGCTGAAAGGAGGCGGATATCGAACTGATCGAGCATCCCAAGGATACCTCCTGCGCATAATTCGCATAATTGCCTTGAAGGTGCAAAAAATTCGCACGGAAATCAAGTTAGGCACTGAGGAATGCGGTCCATCCGCAGTTCGATCGCGCTATCTTCAATACACTTAACGACCAAAGCCGCCCAATGTGCCGATTACCTCAGGAGATAAGAATGCTTTCACTCGACGTCGCGCTCTCGTTCGCGGCCGCCGCTACGGTCTTGTGCTGGGTGCCCGGCCCGGACAATGTGTTCGTGTTGACCCTGTCCGCGATCCACGGCCGCGCTGTCGGCATTTTCGTCACGTTGGGGCTGTGCGCAGGGCTCGTATTTCACACACTCGCGGTCGCGTTGGGCGTTGCCGCGATCTTTCAGACCTCCGAACTAGCCTTCAACGGATTAAAGTTCGTCGGCGCGTGTTATCTGGTCTACCTCGCGTGGAAGGCATTCAGGGCGGCCCCTGAAAGGCTCATCAAGGGCGAAAGCTCCGTTGCCGCACGCGGCATGATCCTCCGGGGCCTGGTGATGAACGTCACAAACCCGAAGGTCGCCATATTCTTCCTTGCGTTTCTGCCACAGTTCACGTCTCCGGCCAGCGGCAGCGTGGTGCTCCAGGTGTTGGCGTTGGGCGCGATCTTCATCACCTGTGCTTTCTTCTCCTTCGTGACCATCGCCCTTCTCTCCGGTTCGATCAGTACATGGCTCAAAGGCTCCGACAAACGGCAGCTCGTCCTCAACCGTAGTGCAGGTGTTGTTTTCGTCTGCTTGGCCGCGAAGCTGGCGACGGCCCATGCCTGAGATTAGAAGATATCTGCAAGCGGTTCGACGGGTATATGCGTGGGAGACCACGGTCAGTGTCCGCTTAGGGCACCGGAACTCTCAGCGTTATGGGCGAATGGCAGCAACGGGTCGCTTCAAGCCGTTGCGCGAAGGGCAGCTTTTGAGAAGGGAAATGAATGTCGCGAAAAGGCGCTTCTTTCTCGTTCCGACCGAGGGTAGCTACGGAAGAAAACCACCTCTGGCGACCTTCCCTTGTCGCGAAAACTCCCGATCAAAGCGATGGTTTTGCAACTGACTTTTGCACAGTCGCAGAACTCAACTTTTGCGACAACATTTCCTCCTTCCCGCTTTCCTTCTGATGTCGAGCCCAGACGCGCTTCACCTGCGCTTCGCTGCAGCCGGTCAGCTTCGCCGTCCTGCTGATACTGATGCCTTCTCGCGGTAAACGCCGGCGATGTAGTACCCGGCGTCCCTCGCCTCAGCGATGATCGGTTCCTGGCGATCAAGATCCTGCCCTTGCGTACTGACCCGCAGATAAACGCGAGCAACGTGCATATCCCCCTCCCGCTCGGCTCATTTAGATATACCTCAATGCGCTCTGGCTCAGAATTCGGGCAAGCGGATAGCCCCATAGGCTGGGTCAGAAATACGCCGCAGCAACCGTCATGGTTGCGGGTGTCGCGAAACTGCCTATTGTGGGACGGTGCAAAAATCAGACGCAAAACTGTCGCTTTAATCCGGGCAGACTGTCCAAAAACTCATCTGCGTGTTTCAGAGGGCCGTGAATATAGCAGCACCCGCCGCCCATCTGGGTCAGCTAAGATTATGCGGTTGCCTAGTGGCGTCTCCATCGGCGGCTCAAGGATCTCGAAGTTATTATTCTTTGCTATTCGCTCGGCTTCGTCGGTGTCAGCGATTTCGAATCCGAGCATCACCGCGTCTTTCGGCTGGGCGTATGCCGTCGCCGGATAAAACTCGACGATCGTTTCTTTGCTCTCAGAGGAATAATGTACGGGCCCTGCACCATGCTTTTCGCTCTGGAAGCTTATGCCGAAGTGCCCGTAGAAATTAGCCGTCACCTGTGGGTCGACGGAATAGAAAGTGAGAAAATCCAGCTTAGGAACATCAGACATTACGACCTCATTCAACGACCGACGATTCCGCTTTGGCGACCGTCGTGGTAGTTTATGGCATGGTACATCTTTCTGGAACAGATCGCTCGCAACTGCTGCTTCTGCCGGAAGCGGTTGATGATTATGTGGGGCCGGATAACCCGGTCCGCTTCATCGAAGCCTTCATCGATGGCCTCGATCTCAACGCCACCGGCTTCGTGCGGGTGGCGGCAAAGAACACCGGTCGGCCGGGCTTTGATCCTGCCGATTTGCTCAAGCTGTACACCTACGGATATCTCAACCGCGTGCGATCGAGCCGGCGGTTAGAGGCTGAGGCCCATCGCAACATTGAGGTGATCTGGCTGCTGCGGCATCTGAAGCCCGACTTCCGCACCATCGCCGATTTCCGGCGGGTAAACCGGTCGGCATTCAAGCAGGTCTTCCGTGAATTCGTCATTCTCTGCCGGCAACTCGACCTGTTCGGGCGAGAGCTTCTGGCGGTCGATGGCACGCGCATCAAAGCGGTCAACAACAAGGATCGCAACTTCACGCGGGGTGCGCTCACCAAGTTTATCAGGGAGGCTGACGAGAAGCTTTCCGACTATATGAAGCGGCTCGATGAGGGCGGAAGAAGAAGTCAGCGCCGGCAGTTCTGGCCGAGGTGATGGCAAACTGGCCGAAAAAATCGCAGCGATCAAGGGCAAGCGCGACCGGCACAAAGCGCTGCTGGACGAGCTGGATCGCACCGGCGAGGACCAGATCTCGCTGACCGATCCGGATGCCCGAGCCATGGCGCGTATGACGAAAGTCGGCGTGGGTTACAACATCCAGCTGGCCGTGGACGTGAAGCACAAGCTAATCGCCGAACAGGAGGTCTGCAACCAGGTCCTCGATATGGGGCTTCTGGCGCCGACGGTCGAGGCGGCGATGGACACGCTCGGCGTCGAAGAGATCGAGGCGGTTGCCGATCGGGGCTACTTCAAGATCGAGGATATCGAGGCCTGCGAGAAAGCCGGCATCACTGCATACGTGCCCAAGCCGATCCGCGGTCCAGCCGTGGCCCAAGGGTTCTTCTCCAAGCAGGAATTCCGCTACGATGCTGAGGCGGATGTCTATACCTGCCCGGCTGACCAGGTGTTGCGACCGCGCTACTACGGCAAATCCCGCGAGAACGTGAAGGTGATCTATTGCGACCGCAAAGTTTGCAAGACCTGTAGGCTGCGTCCGTCTTGCACCGCCAAGTCCTATCGAGGGATTACCCGGCTTGAAAACGAAGCCGTGCTGGATCGCATGGCGGATAGGCTTGCTGCCAGGCCCGGCATTCTCGACATCCGCAGGGAAAGCGTCGAGCATCCCTTCGGCACGGTGAAGCAATGGATGTATCAGGGCGCGTTCCTGATGCGACGCCTGGAAAACGTCCAAGGGGAGTTTAGCCTGACGGCCCTCGCCTACAATATCAAAAGGGCGATCACAATCGTCGGCGTACCGGGACTAATGGCCGCCGTCAGAGCGTAAGAGACCCAATGAAACGCCAAAGCCGACCAAAATCGGCATATCCGCCTATACCGCCTGCCAAATACCCCCTAAGAGTTGCGTAGTTGGGTTTTATGTCAAAGATCGCAAAAACTCTGAAAACGATCACATATTTGATGATCCTAAGAGTTCTCGGACGCTCTGCCCCGAGTTTTGAATCGCTTCTGCACCCTGATTTCTGCAGCGTCGCAGCACGGGGACTTTAGCGACGAATCGCGCTTGTCTCCACCGAAAACAGAGTTGCCCATGAGCGGCATCGGCGCTCTTTTTGCTCGGCGGGGCCAGGGGTTATCTGGACCGGCTGATCTCGGCAAACGACTTGCGACGCGCGATGAACTCGCGGAGGAGGGGAAGGAAGAACGCCTTGCTGAACCGTCCGATAGGTGGTTCTGGCTCAAGGTAAAAGGAGCGGCCGACGATATCGCTGTTGAATTCATCGAGGATGATCCAGAGGCGCAAATCTGCATCGAGGCCGGCCCGCCGTTTCTCTATGGCGGGGATTTCCGCAGCGAAGCGAGCCTTTTCCGGCTGCTTCGTGGTGATCGGGAAAAACAGAACCAGATCACCGTCAGGGCGGGGGAGCCTTACGCCGACGGCGACCGGCCGGTCCTTTCGGCCCTCAGTCTCACCCTTGCCGGCCTCCCTGGCCCATAGATAAGGATAGCGGATGACTGTCGCAGTCTGGATATCGTCATAGCTGCTCATCGGCTGGTCTCGTCGGTCTCCGCATAAGCGTCAACCGCGGCCTCGAATTCGTCGAGCAGGCCGTGCGGCATGGTTTCCAGCGTGCCGACTGAACGGCCGTCGGACTGCCGCATCAACCGTTCGTAGTCATCAATGTTAAGGAGGACGAGGCGCGGTTTGTTGCGTTGGGTGATTGTGACCGGGTGGCGCAACGCCTCGGCGATGATATCGCCGGATTTCCGCGAAAGATCGCTTGTAGAATAGGAACCACCTGTACGGGGCATGTTGATCTCCATGGGTCTGCACCTACGCGACTATAGCACTTATGCAAGCGCATGTACAGCATTTACAGCATTGTTGTGAATGCTGTCTATTCCGGCGGCTGGCCCCGCCTCGGTGGCGGGGCCTTGTTGGGATCTCAATCCCGATTGGGGCGGGACCAGATCAGCTGGCAGCCGTCCTCGCCTTCGACCTCGGAGAGCGTTGCGTAGATCGGGGCGGGGAAGCTCGGGTCGTCCAGCTTGACCGAGAGGTAGTCACGGTCGCTCTCGCTGGAGCGTTTCTGCCAGGCCGCACCCAGCTCAACGTTGCCGGCGTAGATGCGGAAGTGCGGACCCTTGTCGGAGGGGTTGTCGATGCGGGCGATGCGGGCCTTGACGTTGAGTGCGAGGGTGCGGATCGAGCCAGTGAAGCCGTTTTCGGTGGAGGTGAAGGTGCCGATGGTAGCCATGTCCAAGTTCCTTTCGCTTGTTTCGGGCCGCGCCCTTCGCGGCCTCGATGGCTGTCGCAAGGATCGGGGACGATCGGACCGCACCCCGAAGGGGACGAAACGAAGTGCAGGGCGGCCGGGGAGCGGCTTTCTTGTTTCGCGAGGAATGCGAACACAGTTCGCAGGGGAAGAAAGTTGCGGACAGCCGTTGCGGGAGAACGATCGAGGGGTAGCCGGTCTCCGATCAGACATGCCTCATCGAGCCCGCGTGGAGTGTGCCAGTGACACGTCCGGGAGGAACTTGGACATGGCAGCCCTCGTCAGCGCGTTACCATGTCGGAACATCGCAGCCGCGAACCCGCTGCTCTGTCTCGGTGTCACAGCACTGACATCGATGCGACAAACTCGGCCGCCCGGGCAGTTGCCTCCTGTTATCAACGCGATAATGTCGGACCGTGATTCGTCGCCTGGAGGATCTATGCGTCAGCAGACAAAGCCGTTTATCGTCGAAATCAAGCAATCCCGAAAGCTGAAAGCCACCGACCGGAAACCATCGATCTGGGGGAAGCTGGACCTCACGTCCGATCAGAACACCCTGGGGGAGAGAGAGCCGAAAGGGCTGTCTGCCGTTGCGGGTGACAACGACCAACCTTAGCATTCCTACGCGGCCGCTCTCTCGTCGGCCTGAATGGGTTGGAGACCGCGCAGGAAGCCGACAGCCCGCTGGGCATGCGCCGCCGCCTGAAAGATAGCCCTTTGTCGTTGGAAAGAGCCTGCAGCCACGAGCTGAGGTAAGACGCATGGTCCGGCCGTGTCCAGCTCCGGCGCGATCCCGAGATCGGCGCAAAGGAAGCAGCTGCCGAGCTCGGCAACATATCCTGACAGTCAAGAGAACGAAGTCGCCTGTCGGCCCATTGCGGTCACGCATCTCTGGCTACAAGCACGAAGCAGGCATCATCGTGGGGATAACTCCTGACGTACGTGCTTGCCTTCAAAGCACCAGATGAAACCACATCGGTGTCGATGCTCGGGGTCGAAGGTTCGAAGTACCAATTGTCATAAGATGTGTGACTGTCCATACCGGAGACATCGGTAACAGATCGTACCTCTTATGTTCGTTTGCAAGCTTCTTAGCCATAATTTTTCCTTTCCGGCTTTGAGGACGAAAGCACATGCGTGAAGCTGTTGAACAAAGCAGGAGACAGGGCGTTTCGACGACGGCTGGCATACTCTTATGCGCGGGCTGGATACCGCATTTCCGTGTGTTCGTCTGGGGCTGCCTCGGTCTAAGATCGGGCGTGGAATTATCCGCCACATAGGTACGACGAGGGTTCCCCACCGGAGCCCTGTCTCCATCTTTGTTCAACAGCAGATGTTTGCGTCTTGACTGGTTTGTCGCGCATTGCGCCGACGATTGGCTTTAGATTTTTGCTGTGGGAGCGACCTCCTGTCCAATCGCCCATAGGAACGCTGCCATTTCTCGGGCAATGGCGGTGACAGCGACAACCTTCGGCTTGCCTGCCGCCATTAGCTTGCGATAGCGAGCGCAAAGCCTCACCTGACCTTTCCAGGCGATCTCGCGAACGGTCCTTGGCAGGTCCTCCAGCCGCGCCTGGATCCTCGAGCTTACACGAGCCGGGAAGCGATATGTCCACGCCCCTTCTATGAGGACCCGACGCGCCCTTGTGTTGCCTGCCTTGGTGATCCTACCACGCTTGACCCGTTCGCCCGTCGAGCTTTCCGACGGCACAAGACCAAGATACGCCATCAACTGACGGGGATTATCAAAGCGCCTGACATCGCCGATTTCGACCACGAAGGTGACCGCTGTCATGAATGCAACACCGCGCATTGCTTGGTAAGCGGCCACAACCGGGGCCATCGACCATGATGCCGCGGTTTCGACGACCAGCTTGGTCAGCCTGTCCAGACGCACGCCAGCATCCTCGATCGCCTGGCAATATTCCGCCAACAGGATGTGGTGGGCGGGATGATCGAAGGCCTGGCACGTCAGCCATCTTGTATGGGCGCGCGTCCATGGTTTGCGGCCGGTATAGATCCTGCCATGACGCAACAAGAAAGACTGAAGTTGCTGACGCGCCTGTTTCAGCGCGTCGCCGGCCGCCTCGCGAGCCCGCACCAGGTCGCGGATCGCCTCATGGCCTTCATCCGGGACCCATACCGCGGTCAGCTCGCCCGCGCGGTGCAGGCGCGCCAGGCTCATGGCATCCCGGCGGTTTGTCTTCACCCGGTCACCTGCACGCCTGGGCACCAGCGATGGCGCCACTACCACGCAGTTATGCCCCAGTTCAACAATCTGGCGACAAAGGCCGTAGCCCGTGGGACCGGCCTCATAGCAAAAGTGAAGCTTGGCTCCGCGTTTGGAAAGCTTGTTGACCATCGATGCCACCGATGCCGGCTCCGAAGAGATGTCGCCGAAATACCGTACCTCGCCGTTGCGCCTTCCATCGGCAATGGCCACCGCTATCTTCAGCTTGGATGTATCCAGGCCGATGAAAATTACGCTATCATCTTTCATGGTTCGCCCTCGCTAAGCGTGGGGCAAGGCTCCGGCCTATCCAGAGCAACCCCCGACACAGCTTACCGCGGGGGCGGGCCACCTTCACCCCACGAACATACGGTCTAAGACATGGGTGACAACCTCGTGCCGAACGGGTTGTCGATGGTTTGCAAAGTCCTCTGCTCCAGGTCGATATATCCCAGATCATAATGCATGAAGCTGACGAGCCAAATACCGTCGTCGACTTCCTTGAGTCCCAGTTTCTGGCCGGCCAGCACGGTCGAGATATTGATCTTCTTGCGGTAGATGCAGATACGGCCGCAATTGGTCACCAGCGCATCTCTGTCGTGGAAGGGGTAGTCGATCTGCGGCAGGCCCTGATAGGGGCGTGACGAAGCGACGTAGAGATCGGCCGGCACCTTCATGTTGAGCGCCTCGTGCGGCCGCTCCTGATTGAATTCGCTGACGAAAGCGTCGAAGCGGGCCTGCTGCTGGAGGATGTTTTTGCCGGGTGGTCGGGTCGCCTCTTTCTTCAGCGTCAGGTGCATGCGCTCATGCCGGCCGTTTTGTTGGGGACGGCCCGGCCTGATGCGCTCCAGCGTGATCCCGAGCCTCAGCCACCACACCGACAGCTTCGACAGATTGTAGAGCCCGTTTGGGCTGGCGAACGGCAAGCCGTTGTCGCTGCGGATCGCCGTCGGCAGGCCGCATTCGGTAAACAGCCGCCGGAACGCGTCGAAGACAGCCCGTTCTCGCGTCGACTCAAAGGCTTCGCAGGCGAGAAGGTTACGTGACGCCTGGTCGGTGACCGTCAGCGGGTAACAGTATCGGCCATCTCCGAGCTTGAACTCGCCTTTGAAGTCGGCACACCACAGATCGTTCGGCAGTAATGCCTGTGACAAGGCTGTCCCTTCGGCTCGATGTCGTTGCCGCTTGCAGGCATGGGCGACCAGCCCGTGTCGATCGAGTACGGCATGCACCGTGCTTTTGGCGGGCACGCGCACATCGCCGGCCAGGCGCTTCACCAAAAGCTCCCTGATCTTCCTGGCACCCCAATGCGGCTTGCTCTTCTTGCACGAGACGATCATCGCCTCGACCGGCTCAGGCAGCTGGTTGGCATACCGCACCGGCCGTCGAGACCGATCCGTCAGCGCCTCCAGGCCGTCGTCCTTATAGCGATTGAAGATCTTGTAGCCGGTCTTGCGCGAGATGCCGAATGCACGGCACACATCGCCCATGCCTTCGCCCTCTAATAGCCGGGCAACAAATCGTAGACGTTCCTCCATCACCGAAGTCTCTTTCCACGGCATCAACACCTCCCGCCAAAAAGCGAAAAGTGTTACCCATGTCTCCGGTACAAAACGTCACCTATCTCTCATATGTGGACGGCCCCCTCCCTGCAAGAACTCCTATGATGATTTGATCGAGATCGCTTGCGTTCATATGTCCGGCCTGTTGTTGCGCTCGCACATGAACGCTGGCCAAGATGGGTTCCGCGACGTGAGTTCCAAACAGGTCGGCGACCTTCAACGGCCACTGAGAGATACGGAGTGTCCCACGTCTCGGATCGATCGATCACACCATCTGCTCGTTCCCTGCAAGTTCACGCATCAGATCGGCACGGTAGCATCTGTATCCAGCTCACCGTGACCTGACTGATCTCTTTACGCTGCGCAGGCCAGAGCCGGTCGCGCAGCATTACCCTTGTAGTCCTCGCCGCTCACCATCATCTTCCAGGCGATCCGGGCGATCTTGTTGGCTAGCGCGACAGCCACGAGCTTGGGTGGCTTGCGCTTGAGCAACTCGATGAGCCAAGGCGAAGTGCTCTTTCCACGTCCCGCTCTTACCTGTTGAAGCCGCGAGGTCGCACCCACGACCAATGTCTTGCGCAAGGTCTCATCGCCGGCCCTCGTAATGACACCGAGCCTGACTTTGCCCGCAGTCGAATGGTCTCTGGGCGTCAGGCCCACCCAGGCGGCAAACTGCCTTCCGGATGTGAACTGTTCCGGTGCCGGCGCTTTCATCATCAGCAAGACCGCGCCGATCGGTCCGACACCGGGGATCTTTGCAAGACGGCGACAACATTCATTGTTACGATACCAGGCCATTAGCTTTGCCTCCACCTCCTTCAGGCGCTCACCCAACTGCGCAAACTCCTCAGCGAGAGACGAGAACAGCTCACGCGCCACACCCGGAATGCTTTCATCAATCATGATGCGTTCCAGAAGGAGCGGAATATGAGACATGCCTTTGGCCGCGATCATCCCGAATTCAGTTGCATAGCCACGAATCGTATTGGCAAGCTGCGTCTGTGTGGCGACAGTGCGCTCGCGCATACCTACCAGCATCAGCCCGGCTTGCTGATCAGCGCTCTTCATCGGAACGAACCGCATTGTCGGGCGGCTCATCGCCTCGCATAGCGCCTCCGCATCGGCCGCATCGTTCTTGCCACGCTTGACGTAGGGTTTCACGAGCTGCGGCGCGATCAATTTGACCTCATGTCCGAGCCCCGTTAGCAGCCGGGCCCAGTGATGCGAAGCACCGCAGGCTTCGATCGCAATCACGGTCGGGGGGCATTTCGCAAAGAAATCCACCATCTCCTTGCGGCGCATCTTCTTGCGCAGGATCACTTGTTCGGCAGCGTTAACGCCATGCAGTTGAAAGACGTGCTTTGACGTATCCATGCCAATACGGATAATCTGGTCCACGGACGGCTCCTTCGTTTGAGATCGCTAACGACTCACTCTGGCACGTTTCGATGCCGTTCGGGGGCCGTCCACCCCAACAGGTCGGGCAGACGATAACTCTCGTCCGGTCCGCTCAGGACATCTCCGCCAAGTATGACAACATTGGCGTCACGTAGCTGGTCAATCGCATTGAGAGCCCGCCCTCTGGTGAGAGCCCAGTTACGATGTTCTGGTCCTAACCAGACCCCCACCGAAAGTATTCGGTCTATTTTCTCGGACCATATAACCTGCAGCATCATTCCTCCTCGGAAGCTACCAATCTACGATGACCTCCGCAAACCTATCAATGACCGGTATTTGCGCTATCCAGAAGCGGCCGACCTTCTGCTGTCGGCCCCGAAGCAGCCATAAGTCAGTGAAGCGTTGCGTCTGGCGCAAATATTCGAGTTAAGAATTCCCGGAGGATGGGTGTGACCTGTTCTCGGGGAAGGCGATGACCGCCTTCGAGCGCATAGAAGCGTACCGGCACACCTACCTGTGCGAGAGCCTCCGAAAATCGTTCAGCTTGATCGACCGATGCACGATCATCGTACTTGCCGTGTAGAAGTAAGGTTTCCGCTCGAATCCTGTGCGAATGATGGAGTGCGGACCGATCCAAGAAGCTTTCGTTCGAAACGCCTGCCTCTTTCTGGATAGCTTGCTGCAAGCCTCTCGAACTGCTTCCGTAGGCTTCTCGTAAATCGTAAACGCCTCCTGTTAGGATGAGCGCCCTGAGGCCCTGGACTTTCGTGGCCACCATGGCGGACGCCACAGCCGCTCGACTGTTTCCGTAGAGAACTATGCGTGCGGGATCGACTGATGGCTGCTGCTTCAGAAACTCCAATGCGGCTACAATCGCTTGCTGAGTAGTCGGGCCGCAGAAATCGGCAGGCCCGTCCGATGCGCCAAAACCAGGCTGAGAGATTGCGGCCGCCGTTACACCAAGACGGGACGAGAACCGAACCAGCGATCCGTCATCGACAGCCTCTTTTCCACCTAAGAGAAGTCCACCCTGATTTCCATGTACGAACAGTATCGCTCCGTTCTTGGGCGCAGACGGTCGAGCCTGGAATAGTTCCACGCGAGCGCCGTCGCCTCGATCAATGATGTGTTGCGTAACCGCAGACATGACTCACCCCATCGGACCTTCGGGCGAGGATACGATGACATCCACCTCTGTCAATGTCCGGTGTTGGCGCGTTCCGCCCAAGGCTAAGCTTCCGCAGTCGGCCCCATTGCCGCCCTTGCCAAAAGCTGCGAATGTCTCCGCATGGATAGTACGGTGTCGGCCAGCCGACGGCGATGGAGGGATTGTGACAACTATCGTCCTCGCGGCATTCATCCACGACGGCCGCGTACTTTTGGTGAGACGCGCCGCCCATAAGCGGCAATATCCGGAGTATTGGGATTTAGTCGGCGGCCATGTCGAAGTAGGGGAGACTACCGATGCCGCTCTTGTCAGGGAGGCGCAGGAGGAAGTCGGCATAACCCCAATCACCTTTCGGCACCTGAAAACCTTCCCTGACGCGGCGACTCCCGACTGCGAAAGTATAAGATACCAGGTATATGCAGTCACCGAATGGTCGGGTGGCGCTCCGCGATTGCTGGGAGAGGAACACACCGATCTAGCTTGGGTTGCGATGGGAAATCTCTGCTTCATGACACCATTAGCGCATCCGGCAGTCATTCCTATCCTTTCATGGTTTGACCTGTTTCTGAGACGGCCTCGCTCATGACCGCATTTGGCTCGCTCCGAACATGGTCCAGGTCGCCTGTCGGCCACCAGCGACCGTCAAATCATGCGTCAGTTACGTTTGAGCCGGGAAATATCGCTAAACATTCACCTTAATGACCAACGCGTCGTTAAGGGGGTTTTGGTATAGCGTGGAGTCCAAGCTCTTGAGGAAATAGATGCGGTTTTCGGTCCTTTTCTTAATGATTGTTTTTGGCTTTTGTACTTTCCCTCCGAAGCAGACCAAAGCTGCGATGTGGCTTGCTATGGGACCGGGCAACGGAACAATGGCGGCCGACACGGCATGTGCTCGAAGAGGCCCAGAGACGACGGCGAACGGCACTCGCCAAGAGCAGACCCCCCTATGGGTCGACTGCACCTTCGGAAGCAGACGCGTCACTCTCATGATGAGGGTCCTCCGAGAGTGCGATCCAAGTACAATGATTTCTCAGTGGACAAAGCGGATAACATCTATGACGAGATAACTGCCGAGACAGCTTGGTATTCCTTTAGGGATCGCCTGTCATTCTTCGGCGGATCGTCATCCTTCAGCGTAACCGCTGTTCCAGCCCCACGTTGTCCCCGCGGCCGTAATCTGTGATCGCCTTTCCATGGACGAGCAACGGGAGTTTCTCCATGGAGACTACATTGGAGGTTCTCACGACCAGAAAGTCTGGGCGTGAGGTTCACCGGCACTGGCCGGACGAGGTCAAGGCACAGATCGTTTCTGAGAGCTTGCGGCCTGGCGCTATGGTGAATGACGTCGCAGAGCGACATGGCTTGAAGCCGAACCACCTGTCCACCTGGCGAACGATGGCGCGGCAGGGCAAGCTGGTTCTGCCCGCACCCGAGGACCCGGTGGAGTTCGCAGCGGTGATCATCGATCCGCCCGTTTCGGAGCCGCCGGTCACAAAAGTCAGTCGCCCTGAGGTGATCGTCGGTTCCGTCATTATCCGTCTGGAAGAAGGCGCGTCCGTCGCTCGGATCGCCGCTGTCGCGCGTGCCTGCTCGGTCCCGGCATGATTTTCCCATCGAACCGCGTGCGGATCATGGTTGCCACCAAGCCGGTCGATTTCCGCAAAGGTCACGATGGTTTGGCGGCGCTGGTCAAGAACGAGCTGCACAAGGACCCGTTCACCGGAACGGTCTTCGTATTCCGGTCTCGCAAAGCAGACCGATTGAAGCTGATCTACTGGGATGGAAGCGGGCTGGTGATGGCCTACAAGCGGTTGGAGGAACACACGTTCACTTGGCCGGGCGTCAGGGACGGTTTGATGACCTTGGGCCATGCTCAGTTCGAGGCGCTGTTTGCAGGCCTCGATTGGCGTCGGGTCCGTGGCGTGGAGGCAAGAGTGCCGGACGCCATCGAATAGATGCGACACGATGACTCGGGCGGCAGATTCCGAGCATGAATCAAGCGGGATTTGATAGACTTCCACCATGTTGGACGCCGCCGATCTTCCCGACGATATTGCTGCCCTGAAGGCGATGCTGATCTCGGCGCAAGCGCGTGAAGTCCGCAAGGATGAGCGGATTGAGCGCCTGGAGAAGCTTGTTGCCGCTTTCAAGCAAGCCGCCTTCGGCCGCAAATCCGAGAAGGCTGATCCCGAGCAGTTCGATCTCGCACTGGAGGACCTTGAGACGGCAATCGCTGCCGTCCATGCCGAAGACGAAACGGATAGCCTTTCGGGCAAGCAGCGCTCCAAACCCCGTGCAGCCAATCGCGGCTCTCTTCCGGCTCACCTTCCTCGCATAGAAGAGATCATCGAGCCGGAAAGCCTGGTCTGCGCTTGCGGCGAATGCCTGCATTGCATCGGCGAGGACGTGTCCGAGCGGCTGGACGTCGTTCCGGCGCAATTCCGCGTCATCGTCACCCGCCGTCCCAAATATGCCTGCCGTGCCTGTACCGACGGTGTTGCTCAGGCTCCGGCCCCACCGCGACTGATCCACGGCGGGTTGCCGACGGAGGCCACCATCGCACATGTGCTGGTGTCCAAATACGCCGATCATCTTCCGCTCTATCGGCAGGCCCAGATCATGAGCCGCCAAGGAATTGATCTCGACCGCTCCACACTGGCCGATTGGGTCGGTCGGGCAGCTTTTGATCTGCGTCCGGTCTTCGATGCCTTGATCACCGACCTGAAGCGCTCGACTAAGCTATTCATGGACGAGACCCGTGCGCCGGTGCTTGATCCCGGTTCTCGCAAAACCAAGACAGGGTCGATCCGCTTGCGTATCTGACCAGCACGCTCAGCGCCATCGTCAACGGCCACAAGCAGAGCCAGATTGATGAACTCTTACCCTGGAATTATCCGATCTTTTGTAGCAAGCGCCACCAGTGACCGCTTTCGTCGGTGGGTTATGTGCGTGCTGGACAGAGGATATTTTTCGCCCAAGGAGCCCTAATACTCGGCATCTTCCTTTGTATTCGCGTACTTGCGTAACCTCCGGCACGACACACCCCTTGGAAGTGCATAGATGACCGATTGCAACTAGGCTTTATCTTCTATAGCCTAACCACGATGTAATGCCGGACCCACGCAGATAGGCGAGGATTGAATTTGCTCGATATTTTCGCCTGGGTAGTTTTAATTGTGCTTATCGTAAGCACGGCTGGAGTCGTCGTATTTCTGGCCATGCTTCCTGGCGTAATCGCCACGCGAAGAGCCCATCCTTGGGCACAAGCCGTCACAGTGGCGGGTTGGATCACGCTTTTTCTTGGCTTCGCGTTATGGCCGCTCGTCTTAATCTGGGCCTACGTCGATGTGCCGCGAGTTGGAAAAGCGGAGGACGTGCGATGATCGTCGTCCTTCTCAATGTCTACCTGGCCGTTCTTTTTTGCCTCGTAAAGTTCCGGATCGTGCCCTTCAACCTTTTCTGGAAGGTATCGCCGGTCCTCGTTCTGCTCCTGCTTCTCGTCGGCCTGTTTATTCCGATGGGTTGGGGCGCGCCACAGGGGACGGCGCTGACAGTCCGTAACTCCGTTGCTATCGTTCCTGACGTGTCGGGCGAAGTTATAGAAGTTCCCGTCATTGCGAACACAACGCTCAAGGAAGGCGATGTGCTTTTCCGGATCGATCCGGTTCCCTTCAAGGCCAAGGTGGATGCCCTGCAGGCACAACTCGATCTTGCACAGCTTCGCCTCTCGGAAACGACACGTCTGAAAGAGACCGGCGCAGGAAGAGCTTTCGATGCCGAGCAAAGCCAAGCGGAGGTCAATCAGCTTCAGGCGCAGCTCGTGGGTGCAAAGTGGGACCTGGACAAAACGATCGTTCGGGCTCCGGCCGATGGCTATGTCACCAACCTTGCGCTTCGCAAAGGTGCGCGCGTCAGCAGCCTACCCGTGGCCCCGGTTATGGCGTTCATTGATACGACGGATACGATCATCGGAGTTGAGGTTCCCCAGATCAATGCCCGCTATATCGAGGTAGGGCAGCCAGTGGAAGCCACTTTCAAATACATGCCCGGCAAGGTCTATCCAGGCAAAGTCGAAGGCGTCCTTCAAGCGGTATCCGCCGGGCAGGCGAGGGTTTCGGGGACGGCGGTGACGCCGGATAGCATCCAGAGTGCGCCGATGGTTGTCAGGATCAAGCTTGATGACGCGGAGTTTGCGCGGAAACTGCCAGCGGGTAGCGTGGGAACAGCAGCCATATTCACGGACCACGTTGGAGCCGCGCATGTCATCAGAAAGGTCTTGCTGCGACAGGTTGCGATTACGAACTACCTAAACCCGTTCTGATTTTCACATAAGCCTGTGACAAAGCCGAGAGTAAGATCATCGCCAAACGCCGAATAAATGTTCAGGAGATAGGTTATGCGTAAATTCAATCGGGTTGGCATTTTGGCAATTGCGTCAATGTTTTCCGCGAGTGCCGCTTACACGCAAGAACAGAATGCCCCGGAGTTCAAAGCCGATGTCCCTACGTCCATCCAGACGCCAGATACAGTAGAAACCCGCATCGGGGTCCTGAAGTTCACTGACGGACTTCCCGATCAGGAGACGGTGCAGAAGGTCTACGACAACATCGATTTTTCAAGGGGGGTGGAAGCGTTCCTTTTAGGGATGCCAGCCGCGTCCGTGTACGCATTGTGCCAGGGTCTGGACGATGTCGGGGCAGCGAAAAATAAAGGCATCGGCATTACAGAGAACCTGCTGGATGCACGCTCCCTGTTTCTGACCGCGAACACGACGACCGTTTATGTGTTCTTCTGCGTCGATCTGACGGATGGCCCGGTCGTCGCGCAGGTGCCTCCGGGTGTCCTCGGACCCGTCGATGATGCCTATTTCCGCTACGTCACCGATGTCGGGCTTATCGGCCCAGACAGAGGCAAAGGCGGAAAATATCTCTTCGTGCCCCCAGGCTATTCTGGGGAGCTGCCTTCCGAAGGCTACTTCGTCACCAAGTCGCCGACCAACACGAACCTGATTCTTTATCGCGCCTTCGTCAAAGGCGGGGATATTGCTGCTGCGGTCAAGAACGTGAAGGATCATGCGCGTGTCTATCCGCTTTCAACGCGCGAAGAACCGCCGGAAGCCACCTTCGCCAATATCTCCGGCAAGCAGGTCAACACGATCCATGCCAACGATTTCCATTTCTATGAAGAGCTGAACGATGTCATTCAGGCCGAGCCGGGCGATGCATTCGATCCGGAAGTCGTCGGTCTGTTCGCTTCCATCGGCATCAAGAAGGGCAAGCCGTTCGCGCCCGATGCTCGCATGAAGGCAATCCTCACCGAGGCCGTGGCTGTCGGGAATGCGACGGCTCGGTCGATGGTATTTGCGCCCCGCGACGAACGCGCGAAGTTTTACCCAGACCGTCAATGGAACAACGGCTTCATCGGCAACAGCTATCAGTTTCTGAGCGACGGCGAACGCATGCTCGATGCGCGCACGATGTTCCACTATGCAGCGACGGGAATCACCCCCGCGATGGCAGATGCAAAGCCTGGGACCGGCTCGGCCTACGCGTTCGCGGTCAGGGATTCGACCGGAGCCTATCTCGACGGCAGCAAGACATATAAAATCACCCTGCCAGCCCCCGTTCCGGCCGGACAGTTCTGGTCGTTCACAGTCTATGACAATCAGACCAGATCGATGCTGGAGACTGACCAGAAGCTCGCAGGCATCGACAGCAACCAGCCGGGCATCAAGAAGAACGAGGACGGCTCGGTGACAGTCTGGTTCTCTCCTGAGGCTCCGTCTGGACAAGAGGGGAACTGGGTTCAAACCATGCCTGGCAAGGGCTGGAATTCGCTGTTGCGGCTGTATGCTCCATTGGAGCCATGGTTCGACAAGAGCTGGAAGCCGGGCGACTTCGAACGGGTTGACTGAACACGGCCGCTGGCGGCGGGTGTTTTGCCATGCAGCTTGACACCCGATCCCACAGGGAAGCCATCGCAGAAAGGAACCAAAGGGACCGATATGAACGCTAGATATCCTGCTCTTGCCGCCGCGATCGGGGTTTCGGCCCTCGTCGCTTTTTCCAGCGCAGCTTTTGCGGCTGAACCCGTCACCATCGACAATTTCGTCCGTGCTGAGAGCGACCTCTATTTCAGCAACATCGTCAAAGATGGAGGCTTCGCAAAATTTGTGCATCGTCGTGAACCGGCGGCCATCGACAATCAGACGGTCATCCGCCTCAACCGCGACACGCTCTATTCGGCTGCAATCCTCGATCTGGATGCTGGTCCCGCGACAATCATATTGCCCGAAGCAGGCAAGCGTTTCATGTCACTGCTGGCCATCAACGAGGACCATTACGTTCCCGCAGTGTCGTACGGTGGCGCAACCACTTTTACCAAAGAGCAGGTCGGCACACGCTATCTGGCGATTGCCATACGCACCTTCGTCGATCCCTCCGATCCGAAGGACGTCGAGCAGGTCCACGCTCTGCAAGACGCCATCAAGATCGACCAGACGGGAGGTCCGGGCACGTTCGATTTGCGCGATTGGGATCAGGCCAGCCAGAAGAAGGTGCGCGATGCCCTGCTGATCCTGGCGACGACGATGCCTGACTTCAACAAGGCGTTCGGTTCCAAGGCCGAGGTTGATCCGGTCCGTCATCTGGTCGCGAGCGCGGCTGCCTGGGGCGGCAATCCTGACAAAGATGCCACCTACCTCAACATTACACCCGAGAAAAACGACGGGAAGACGATCTACAAGCTCGACGTCAAGGATGTCCCTGTCGATGGCTTCTGGTCGATCAGCCTCTACAATCCGAAAGGCTACTATGAGAAGAACCCCTACGACGCCTATTCGCTCAACAACGTGACGGCCCAGAGAAGCGAGGATGGCTCGATCGGGATTCAATTCGGGGGATGCGATGACAAAATCCCGAACTGCTTGCCGATCATGAGTGGCTGGAACTATACAGTAAGGCTCTATCGTCCACGTGCGTCCATTCTGGATGGGACATGGAAGTTCCCTGATCCGAAGCCCGTGAATTGAGCGGAATGGATCAACGTATGCCGAGTGTACAGCGAGATCAATGACCGCCGGTGGCGGCGCATAGTTGCCTTAGCGCTCCACGGCTGATGGCATTTGATACCCAATCCCGGATTTATCCACCCTTGGTGGGAATAGTACATCGCTTACCCTTCAGTTTCACGCCTGTTGCGCAAATGAAAACCAACGGATGGGTTTGTCCCACCACCAACAGATGTTCGAAGCCTGAAAAAGTGGTTGATCTGAAGATTGTCGGTAGCGGCCTCTCAACCATTGGACTTCTGACGATAGGGGACTTCGAGACCACTGAAGTTTTATCCGCCGACGGTAAGGTCATAGGGACCCGCTGGGACTTTCCTGATCCCGTGAGGACGATGATCGCTACGTTCAATTTCGGAACGTACAAGCAATAGCAGGTCCGGTCCGCCCAACGTCCGCATGTGGTGCTTTCCCGCCGGGCCTTTCATCTCCTGTCGGCCCGAAGCTGCCTTTGTCCACCTCCGGCAAAGGTTCTTGTGAAGCGGCTCTGTTACGATTTGCTCACCTTGAAGCAGCTTCCATATTGATGCTTTACGCTTAAGTTGTATTCTCGTGCCATGATTAGCAACCTGCTGCTCTTCGCGGCAGCCGCTGTATCCGCTGATACTCCTGTTTGCCGCGTTTGCCACTGCTGGAAGCTTGGCCGGGCAATGGGGATTGGCCTTGAGGCGGTCACGTCTGGCGGCCCAAAGCGGCCCAACCCCTTTTAATTCGGGATGCCACCTTGGACCAACATATGGAAATAGCGACGATTTGAGGAAGATTATGTCCGACCTGTTGGCAGTCCAGTGACGATTACAGACTGAAGCTGATGAAATCGTACGAGCGCTCCACCTTGATGACCTTCTTTCTCAGGTAGGGCATCCTACCCGTGTTGGCAGCTCCGCCATGGGTCTTATGGTGCGGCGCGATATCGATGTTACAGTCGTCTGTCCTAAGTTGGATGCCAACGCCCTCGAAGCATTTGCTGGTGTTGGCGCTCGCCTCATGCAGATGACCGAAAGCGTTGTCGCTTTGCGCTTTCGGAATGACACCGGGAAATCGAACGTAGAACCTGAAAAATATCCGGATGGGCTTTATCTATGGCTATCGGTTCGAGCGCCGGACCAAGCCATGTGGACAATCGACATTTGGTTGGTCGATGAGCCGGAAAGGCAGCCCGATCTCGCACATCTGAAGACGCTGATGCCTCGCCTCACCGAGATAAACCGGGAAACGATCCTTCAGATCAAAAGCGTCTTGGCTGAATTACCAGAGGGCTCGAACAAGATTTCGAGTGCCTTGGTCTATGAGGCAGTTATGGACCATCACGTTCGCACCGTTGTTGAGTTCCAGGACTGGCATTCCCGATATTCCTCTTGAGATTGACGAAGCCGCCTTCGAACTTGCCCTTTCAGGTCGCCGCTGCCAATCTCCCCGTCGCCCCGAGACACTAATTCGGATCGAACATACTTGTCAAACAAGCCAAGCCTCGATCGCTTTTCCGCGTGTAGAACTGGCCGCTCGCAGGCGAGTGTGGAAATCGGTGGTACGCGAACACTCGCGAACCCGAACTCCATGCTGTTCTATCAATGAGGGGATCATGCAGATTACCGATCATAACGTTCAGTCGACTGAAGAGTGGCGTCCCGGCGTATTGACCAGGATGCAGGTTTCAGCGGTCACCGAGGCGGCCTCTCTCTGCATTTTTGAACAGTGGGTCGCGCCGGGCAGTGGCGCACATACTCATAGCCATCCCGTCGAGGAAGTACTGACCGTTCTGGACGGCCATGCCGAGCTGTGGTTGGATGGCGAACGGGAAACGGTATCGTCGGGACAATCCGTCATCATTCCGCGGCAGCTGGCACGGTTTTCGCAATACCGGAAGCGAGACATTACACATGCAGGCGATACTGGCCGCTCCATTCTTCGAGGCTTCTTATCAAGGGCAGTCGGAAGTGATGACAGGGTGGTCCGCCGCAAAAATGTAACATCCGCCATCTGGTGATCCGAATGGGTTGGAACACGATGTTCCCAGTATTCCGAGCAAAGGTCCGGATGTGGCGCTTTCCTGCCGAAGCGCTGGTCCGCAGTCGGCCCAAAGCAGTTGCTCTCCGGAAGCTGGAAGTCTTGACGCCAGACACGTAGGGTATTAAATCGAACGATGTCGAAAAAGGCTGGGTCAGATTAGGTAAGCCTGACCCCTTCCCGTAGAGGAAGCTCTGTCCGTGCCCTTGGCATGAGAACCCGCGACGAGAACAGTGTGCATCCCGCACGCTGCCTCGGCGGATTCCGGAGCTCATGTAATGCTCATATTCGTCGGGAAACCAGGATATTAGCATGCGAATGAATCATCTCGACGTTCATGTCCCCGATGTTCAACGAACTGTCGCAGTTCTCGTAACCCATTTTGGGTTTCGGCAAGAATTTGCCCGCGACGGCCTGATCGTCCTACGTGACGAGGCCGATTTCGAACTGGTCGTCAGTCAGCCCGTTGCCGGGTTCGGCACTTCCGACCAGGTGAGCCTCGGTACATCGACGTATCACATCGGCTTCATGCTGGAGTCCGCAGATGCCGTCGACAAAATGTACGCTAACCTGCAATCGTCCGACGTGGAGCTTAATCGACCGCCAAAGGCTATTCGCGGCGGCTGGCTCTTCTACTGCATGCTCCCTGGTCGCATACAGATCGAAATAGGTTTTCGAGGCACGCCACTTTGACCTCCAGGCGTAGCTCGGGAACCGGGTTGCGCCTGCAAACGCCATGGTCGTGCCGGGGATGCGCGCAACACACTATGGCCGCTTCTGGCGCGAAGCCGCCGAAGGGTTCGTCTGCAGTCGCACACGAGCGCACGCTTCAGGTAAAGCTCGATTTCGCGGACGCTTTTGCCCTCAAGCAATGTGATCTCGGCGATAGTCCTGCCTCTCGACACCCACCGACGGCAGGACTTTTCAAGTGGCGAAAGGATCGATGTCTCTATACTACTGCGTTATGTTATAACATATCACATAAGAGATATTATGGAACTCAACCAGGCGAGCTCGTGGTTCTTAGGACTAAGGTCAAAGACCCATATCGGTAGAGGCCAGCAGCCCTATACTGTCGCAATTCTGCCGGTAGATCCGCTCGAAGCTTGCCGCGAACACCGGCCAAATACTCTGACAACGGCGCATGTTCGCGCGATGCCCCCCTTGCCATAGCGTACCCCGCCACCAGCACAGTGACAGCGCTATCCTCAAAGACACCTTGAACCAGCGGCGTGTCGTTGCCGATCCGGGTTCCGGTATGGGATTCGCGAGCGAGTGCCTTTCCGTAATGAAGCAGTGCTGGCAGCGGGGTGATCTCGTTTGTCGATATTTTGTCGCGCAGCGGCCCCGCCTCAGCCAAGGTGAGGTCCTGCCCGGCCAATTGATGCTCGACCGCGCGCGGCGCAGTTCCCAGGATCAGGATGCGCCCATCCAGAGGGAAACCATCTGCCCGGTCGTTCATTTGGTATCTATCTCTTTCAGTTTAGTGATGAAGCGTTTCCAGTGGCGGATGTAGGTCTGGGCGGAAATCTCCAGCCCTTCAATCGCGGCCTCGTCCAGGGCGCGCACGACCTTGGCCGGTGCCCCCATGACCAACAAGCCATCCGGAATCTCCTTCCCTTCCGTCACCAGTGCCCCGGCCCCGATCAGGCAGTTCCGGCCGATCCGGGCGCCGTTCAGCACCGTTGCCCCCATCCCGATCAGAGTGTTGTCCCCGATCGTGCACCCGTGCACAATCGCGCGGTGCCCGACAGTGACATGGCGGCCGATGGACACGGGATAGCCTGGATCGCTATGGACCATCACGTGCTCCTGAATGTTCGTTCCTTCGCCGATCTCCAGCACCTCGTTGTCGCCACGCAGGACCGCGCCGAACCAGACGCTTGAGTCGCGGGCAAGAATCACCCGACCGATGACGTGCGCGCCAGGCGCAATCCAGAACGATCCGGTCTCGGGCAGGGTGGGGCTTTGATCGTCCAGGGCATAGGCGGCCACGATTTCGGTCTCCAATCAATCAGGTGTCACAAAAGGCGTTCGGGAAGCCAAAGTGCGATGTCGGGAAAGGCGATAAGCAGGCCCAGAAACAAGAGTATCAGGATCACATATGGCGCCGCGCCGCTGACGATCCTGCCCATGGGTGCCGCCGTTATTGCCTTGATGGTAAATAGGTTCATTCCCACCGGCGGCGTGATCATGGCAAGTTCAAGATTGACGACAAGCAGGATGCCATACCAGATCGGGTTGATGTCCAGATGGATCATGGCTGGCAGGATCACAGGGGCCGTAATCAGGATGATGGCAACCGATTCCAGGAACATGCCCAGGATCAGGACCATGATCATCATGATCAACACGAAGCCGAAGGCCCCGAAGTCTGCCGCGACTAATGTCTCGACCACTTGCTGCGGTACCCGCATCTTTGTCAGCACGTGGCTGAAGACGGTCGCACCTGCCAGGATCATGAACAGCATGCCGGACATCCGCGCGGCCTCACCGGCCGAACTCCAGATCTCGCGCCATCCGACTGTGCGATAGATGCAAATGGTGATCCCCAACGCAAGCCATGCCCCGGCTGCTGCGCCCTCGGTTGCAGTAAAAATACCGGCATACATGCCGCCAAGGACAAAGACGGGCATGAGGATGGCCCAAAACGACTTCCTCACCGCCCTTGCCAGTTCGCCGAGGCTCGCCATCTTTTCACGCTTGATGGTGCCTGCCGTCGCGTTGCGGAAGATTGCCCAAAGAATGAAAATCCCGGCCAACATGAAGCCGGGCACGATGCCCGCCATGAACAGACCGCCGATCGACGTATCGGTGGCCACACCGTAAAGGATCATCGGTGCCGATGGAGGTATGAGAATGCCAAGAGTGCCCCCCGCCGCAACGACACCATAGGCAAAGCGTTCGTCGTAGCCAAAGCGCAGCATCTGCGGGATTGCGACCGCGCCGACTGTCAGGGCCGTCGCAACGCTGGAGCCCGAGATCGCCGCAAAAACCGTGCACGCCAGAATAGTCGCCACGGCCAGTCCGCCCGGCAGGTGCCGGGTGAAGGTGTAGGCCGCGTCATACAGATCGTCGACCACCTTACCCTTGATCATGATGTTGGCCATGAAGCCGAAAAGTGGAATGGCCACGAGCAGATAGCGGTTGATCTCGTGGAAGACGATATCAGTGACCGGTCCCAGATTCCCCTGCGTCAGCAACAGCAGCGCGCCGCCATACAGAGTCAGACCGGCAAAGATGGGCAGGCCGGTGAACAACAAAACCAGCAGAGTGGCCAGAATAACGATAATGATCATCTTGTTCGTTCCATTCCTAATCCAGCACTGCGGGTTCATGAACCGCCTCGGTCTCTGGGTGGTTGCAAGCGAAGACTGCCTGCCAGAACTGAAGAATGACAACGGGGAGCAGGAGGAAGCCGCCGAGCGGCATCAACAGTTGGAGCATCCAGAGCGGCAATTCCAAGTGCCCCTCGGTGAGCAGACCGATCATGCGCGAGAACATCGCCAGGGACCAACCGTTAAAGATCAAAAGCATGGCCGTCAGAAAAACGGCCAAGGAAGACCACAACCGGATAAGAAAAGACAGGCGTCCCTTGGCCAGTTCCGTCACGATGTCCACTTCGATGTGACCCTTGTCCAGCAGCACCTGTGGCGCAGCTAGAACAGTGATTGCCGTCAGGGATAGCGCGACGAGCTCGTCTGCCCAGGTGATCGGAGTGTTGGCCAAATACCTTGCAACGACCGAAATTCCCAGCAAACAAAAGTCAACCAGAACCAACATGGTCGCTACGGAAAAAGCGGCGTTGCATATCAGCGTGACGCCACGCTGATATGTCCGCAGGGCCGGTGACGCCGAGACAGGCCAGTCTTGGCCACCTGCTTTGTGATCAAGTCCCGCCATGATGACTTATCGCGGGCTGATCATGGAGAGAAGCTTTTCGCCATCTTGGCCCGTTTCGGCCAAGAAGGCTTTCTTCACGGCCGGTTGCATGATGTCACGCAGTACCGAGATTTCCTCGCCGCTCAGGACGTGAACTTCCATTCCTGCACCGGTCAGCGCCGTGACGTCATCGGGGTTCACCCCCTCACGCGTGATGATGGAGCTTTCCACCGCCGAATCCGCAGAGGTCTGAATGGCCGTGCGGATGTCTTGCGGCAGATCGCCCCACCATTTGGGGTTCACGACCAGGTTGTCAAAAGCGATGAAAATGGGCGAGGCCGTGCCATAGTCCTGCACTTCGTAGAACTTGCGGCTGAAGGCAGCGGACACACCCGTGATACCTGCGTCGATCACGCCGGTTTGCAATGATTGATATACCTCGGATCCCGGAAGCTGGACCGGCGTAGCGCCCAAAGCTTCCAGACCCTTGTCGAACAGCGGTGTCAAGCCGCGGATCTTAACGCCCTGGAAGTCTTCCGGCTTGATCATCAGCCCTTTTGAGGATGTGAAAATCAGATCGTTGGTATCGACGATCCAGCCGATGTTCTGGACGCCACGCTGGGCCATCTTGCGATCAAGGATTTCCGACGCTTCGGAGCCGATGAAGCTCTTCTGCGCCTCGGGCGAGGAGATCAGATATGGGATCACCGTAACCGCCATCTCGGGGATGGTGCCGCCCCATTGGAGGCTCACGATGGCAGCGGCCTCGATCTCGCCCGAGGCCACCGCAGCATGGTTCTGCTGCGGCTTGTAAAGCTGCCCGGCACCGAAGATCTGGACGTCAACCGCGCGGTCGGTGGCGGCCTCCACGTCCTTGGCGAACTTATCCAGACGGATCGCCGTGTGGTGTGTCGGCGGAAACTGGTGGCTGATGCGCATGACATAATCTTGCGCCATGACGGGGCTCGCCAACATAGCGGCAAGACCAAACACTGGAATTACGAAGTTCTTCATCTTACTCCTCCTTTGATGTTCATTCAGTCTGGTCTCAGGCGTCCTCCAACACCTTTGGCAGACCTGCACGCGCCAGGGCCCCGTGCAGCGGTTCGTCCGGCATCGAGGCAGCGACGACCTTGCGCGCAGCCAGAAGGCCGTCGATATCGATATTGGTTTGCAAACCCATCGTCTTGCAGAGGAAAACCATATCCTCGAAGACCGTGTTTCCGGTCGCTCCGGGGGCGAAGGGGCATCCACCCAGTCCGCCGAGGCAACCGTCAAGAACGCGGATGCCGTTGTCCAATGCCGCCGCGCAATTTGCGAGGGCAAGCCCGCGCGTGTCGTGAAAATGCATGGCGATCGGCTGATCATCCCCGAGAGCGCGCCGTAATTCGCGGACCATCCACGCCACTTGCGCCGGGCCGCCAAATCCTACGGTATCGGCAATTGCCAGAACATCGGCACCCGCCTTGATCGCGCGTTCCGAGATATCGATCACGTCGCGCGGGTTCACCTCGCCTTCCAGCGAGCAGCCGAAGGACATGGCTATCCCGGCCGTCAAGACAGGAAGATCAGAGCGCCCTGCACGGCGCTGTGCATCTATCCGCGCGAGCATCTCGATCGCTTCCGCGCGGCTCCGCCGGGTGTTCGCCATGCTGTGGCTTTCGGTGGCGGAAACGACGAAGATCATCTCGTCGACCTGCGTTTCCAGCGCATCTGCGACGCCACGCTCGTTCAAGGTCAATGCAGTCGAGTAAGCGCCATCCAGCCGGCTCGTGGCGTCGATCAACACACGGAGGTCTGCAAACTGCGGAAAGCGGGTGCTGGGCAGGAAAGAGCCGACTTCGAAGTGCCGTACGCCCGCGCGATATTCGCGGCTTAGCCAATCCAGCTTCTGTTGTGTCGTCGGATAGTGCCTGGTCAGCTGCAAACCGTCGCGGAGACCGACTTCTCTCAGGACGACCTGATCCACCGGGAAAAGGCGTCGCGCGTCCATTATGCGGTTTCCTTTCTGGCGCCGGTCGCCGCCTCGACTTCCGCTATGGTCAGCCCCAGTGCCCCCAGCACTTCGGCATTGTCCATGCCGACGGTGGGCACGTCGCCGCCACCCGTCAACATCGTGCCGTCGACCTCAAAAGGCAGCGCGGGCGCCCGGAACGTGGTGTTTTCATAGGATGACACCGCGATACCGCCTGGGCGCATGACATGTGGATCGTCATACATGTCGCAAGGCTTCGAAATCGGAGAGAACGGCAGTCCAACTGCCTCGAATTGCGTTTCCAAGTCCTGCACGCTGTGTTGCGCGATCTTCTCGGCAACGAGCGGAATCGTCCAACTGCGGGCGTTGATCTGGTCCATGCGCGTTTGCAGGCGCGGATCCGTCAGCAGATGGTCGAGGTCCAGCAGGCGGCAGATGGTCGCCCACTGGCCTTCCGTAACCGCCCCGACAAACATCTGCTTGCCGTCCTTGTCGGCGAAGATGTCGTAGACCGGCCAGGAAAATTCACGCTCCGGCATCGGAGGCGGGTTTTTCCCTTCCAGTTCGAACTGTACCATGTGCTGCGCAACAAGCAGGAGGCAGTTCTCGAAAAGACCGATGCGCATCTCGTGTCCGTTGCCGCTGCTCTGGCGATCCAGAATGGCCGCAAGCACGGAGAACGCGGCAAAAAGTCCGCCCATGATGTCGTTGGCCGACGATCCAACACGCAGCGGCATGCCCGTTGGGCCGGTCATATAGGCAAGACCAGTCATCATCTGGACGACCTCATCCAGCGCCGTCCGGTTCTGGTACGGACCGGATAAAAACCCTTTGCACGCGGCAAAGATCAGACGCGGAAACTTCTTGCGCAGTGTTTCTGCATCTACCCCAGCCTTGACCAGCGAGGCGTCGCGGAAGTTTTCGACAAACACGTCTGCCGTCGAGAGCAGCCGCTCCAAGGCCTGCCGCCCCGCTTCGGTCCTGACATCGATGGTCACAGACTTCTTACCGCGGTTGAAGAGCGGAAACATCGGGCGCCCCATGCCGGTCAGCGTCCGTGTCTTGTCGCCTTGGGGCGGTTCGACCTTGATGACCTCCGCACCGAGATAGCCGAGGAACATGCCGCAGGACGGGCCCATAATCATGTGGCTCATCTCGACGACGCGAATGCCCTCCAAGGGACGAAACGTAGCTGACATGTAACTCTCCTCTTAATAAGAAGGTAGCTGACATCGCGACACTGAGGAATTACATAGTCTAGCGAGTTGATCTCAGGTTTTTAGAGAGCGTTGCCATGGACATCCGTCAGATTCGTGTTTTCAAGGCGGTCTACGAAGCTGGAAGCATCGTAGGTGCAGGAGAGATCGAGCGTAGTGCCCCCTCAGTTATTGCCCATCACCTCGCCAACTTGGAACACAGCCTGAAGCAGCCACTGTTCGAACGCTCCTCCAGAGGCGTGATTCCAACCCCGGCAGGTCAACATTTCTATTTGCATGCATCTGCAATCCTGCGAGCCTTCGAGAATGCCGAAAGCGACATGCGCGACCAGACCGAAAAGCTTTCGGGGCATGTCATAATCGGGATGGCATTTTCGGCTGTTCTGGGCGCGGCAATGCCGATGGTGGTCCGGTTAGAAGAAGAACAGCCGCAACTGCGTATAGACATCGCCGAAAGCGTATCTGGCATGACTATAGAGAGGCTCATCGCGGCGGATGTCGATCTGGCGCTGGCATACAATCCGCCACGTGACCCACGGCTTTCTGTGAAGCCCTTGCTTGAAGAACAAATGATCTGCGTCGGACTGCCCGAACTTGTCGGGGACCCCGCCACCCCCCTGTCTTTCGAAGAATTCCTGACGATGCACTATGTGCTCACCAAAAAGGGGCGTCGCGGCAGGCCGACCCCTGAGGATACCGACATCCAGAAACGGCTGGAACACAACGCCGCGTTCTATTCCGAAAATGTGGCGGCTGCGCTTCTCT
The DNA here is from genome assembly GCF_025200715.1 of Rhizobium sullae. Classification (NCBI taxonomy): domain Bacteria; kingdom Pseudomonadati; phylum Pseudomonadota; class Alphaproteobacteria; order Hyphomicrobiales; family Rhizobiaceae; genus Rhizobium; species Rhizobium sullae. Next base: position 416,046 of record NZ_CP104145.1, on the reverse strand, counting down.
TCGTAAATCAGGGCTTTGGCGTCATGCTGGCAACGCGTGCAAACTTGGAACATGGAGTCTTTGCAACGGGCGTCATCGGGCGCGAAATCGTCAACCCTTCACTTACAAGATCGCTTTATCTGTGCGAGCGTCGGGACACACCACCGTCTCGCTCGGCGATCTATATTCGCGACCTTATTCTGGACGTCATGTCCAAGGAGATCGAAGCGGGTAGGTGGAAGTGTCGATCACTCATGGTTAAGACCGAAAAAGCGCGGTCCAAAAAAACGGCGCACTGAAAAGATCTGGTCAGAGCATCTCAGCCTGAGAGCAGGCATTGCGGTTCGTTGCTTCCGCACATGACGAGACGATCGGTACGCGTCGCTTGCCAAATTCGGCGCACAGCTTGCCACGTTTGAAAGCAGCAGGCGGTCGACCGTCGGCGACGTTGGTGCTTTTGTCTTGGATGCGGCCGGCACTGTGCTGCGCCAAGCCCGCTACGAATGTATAATGTACAATTCGTCAACAATTCTCGATCATGTGAACCTGAATAGGCGTCATCAGCGAGATCGGAGGTTCATCTTTTCTCCGAAAATGTGCGGCAAGCGCTTCGACTGCAGTTCGCACCTCAACTACTGGATTTTGGTCGATGATTGCGTCGATCATGCCTTCGCGCATCAATTGGCGGCGCTCGTCAGTCAATTCGTGCGTGATGAAGACGATGTCACTCCTCCTCCCGAGAGCATTCATCGCGCTGGCCACCGATCGCGCTCCCGCGGAAGCATTGTAAATGCCTCGAATGCGAGGATTGCCTTTCAAGGCATTAAAGACGAGGTCCCCTGCCCTTTCCCCCCGCTCCATACTCTCGACGACCTCTGCTACCTTGCACTGGGGATAGCGCTCGCGCAACACCGCGCGAAAACCCATCTCGCGCTCCTCGTGGCCAATCATGCTGAGCATGCCGGAGATGACGACAATCTCACCCCCTTCCTCGCCAAGCAGGCGTCCCATCAAATCGCCTGCGACACGACCTGCTTTCCTGTTGTCTGGTCCAACATAAGCGTATCTTCCCGCATCACGAATATCGGTCGCCAGAGTGATGACAGGCTTTCCATTCTGGCCGAATGCCCTTAGGGCGGCTGCGATGTCCTCGTTCTGGGGGCTGACAATGACCAGTCCATCGCAGCGCAAGGAGAGTGCATTTGTGAGGGCGACCGTCGCCGCAGGCCGCGTTGGATCAATGTGGTAAACTTGAAACTGAAGATTATACTGGAGGAAATCCCTATTCGCGGCCTCAAAACTGTCCTGCACCGCAGCGTGAAACGGATTGGCGCGTGACTGAAGCAACACGGCGATGCGAAGGGTGCGCGCGGCTCGCTGATTTAGCGCCCGGTCGATCTTAAGCTTGCGCGCATATTCGAGCACGCGACGTTCCTTATCCTCGCTTACTGCGCCGCGGTTGTTGAGAACTCGGTCGACCGTGGACAGCGATACCCCTGCCGCAGCAGCCAGATCCCGCGCCGTCGGTTTTCCCATCGCCCAATCCCCGTTTGAGGAAATCTCTTCAAAATTGACGTTCTCCTTCAGTAGCACTCGGCTACTCTGCATGCAACGGGATGGCGACGGAAACGACGCCGCCCGAGAATGGGAGGCACTCAATGACAGATCTCGCTGTCTTCGGCGCGGGTCGTATAGGGCATGTGCATGCGCTGAATGCTGCCAGCTTGCCTTCGGTGCGAGTAAAGTACCTCGTCGATCCGGTCGCAAGCGAGCAGCGGGCCGGCCTTGCGGCAAGGATCGGGGCGGACATCGCCCCGGCCGATACCGTGTTTTCCGACGCGTCAGTCGACGGGATCGTCATTGCCAGCTCGACCGATACGCATGCCGGGCTGCTCCTTCAAGCCGCCCGCGCCGGCAAAGCGATCTTCTGCGAGAAGCCGGTCAGCCTCGATTTCGTAACGGTGGAGGCCGTCACCACCGCTGTCGAGACCTCCGGCGTTGTCTGCCTTCTGGCATTCCAGCGCCGCTATGATCCCGATTTCCGCTTCGTGCGCGAGCGGATCGTCAGCGGCGAAGCGGGGGCCCTTGAGCACATCGTCATGCACACCCGCGATCCCGCGCCGCCATCGCGCGATTATGTCGAGCGCTCCGGCGGCATGTTCCGCGACCAGGCCATCCATGATTTCGACATGGCTCGCTATCTGCTCGGCGAGGACATTGCCACCGTCTACGCCGTCGGCAACTGTCTCATCGATGCGGAGATCGGCGCAGCCGGCGACATCGATACGGCGATGGTGACGCTGACCTCCGTCTCCGGCCGATTCGTGCAGATGGTCAACTGCCGTCGCGCGCCGTTCGGTTATGATCAACGGCTCGAAGTGCTGTGCTCGAAGGAGGTTCTCTATGTGGAGAACCGGCCGCAGCGTGGAGTGACCATCGCCGATGCCGACGGCTTTCGCGCCTCCGCCCCGATGAATTACTTCATCGAGCGCTTTGCCGATGCCTATCGCAATGAGATGGCGGCCTTTATCTCCCTGATCGAAACAGGAGGGCGGCCGCTTGCGGGCATCCGGGACGGACTGGAGGCGCAGCGTATCGCCGAGGCGGCACTTGTCTCCATGCAGCGTGGCATGCCCGTCCGCATCGGGCCGCACTGGCGACCTTAGCGCCTTCAACTTTCATCCAGGAGGACATCATGACGAGAGAGAAATTGGCGGCGCTGCCGGACGGGGTACGCCTTGCTGTAAGTCCGCTTTCCTGGGCAAATGACGTGCTCGAGGATCTCGGCGCTGATATAACGGTCGAGACCTGCCTGGACGATGCCGCCCATGCCGGCTACCAAGGCGTCGAGCTAGGGCGTAAGCTGCCGCGCAGCCGCGAGGCGCTGGCGCCGCTCCTGGAAAGCCGTGGCCTTGCGCTCGCCTCTGGCTGGCATTCCGGAGAGCTTGCCGAACGCGGTGTCGAGGCGGAGATGGCCGCGGTTGCCGCCCACGCCGAACTCCTGCGCGCCATGGGGTCAACGGTGTTGGTCTATGGCGAGGTGGCGATGATGGCGCCCGGTGCGCCGCTTGATGCGCCGATGTCGGCACGGTGCGTGATGCCGAAGAAGGACATCGCCGCCTATGCCGCCCGGCTCACCGAGTTCAGCGCAAGGCTGGCCGGAGAATACGGGCTGACGCTGGCCTACCACCATCACCTCATGATGGTGGCGGAAACATTTGACGAGGTCTCAGCCCTGTTCGACAAGGCGGGATCGGCCGCCGGACTGCTGCTCGACACCGGCCATGCCGCCGCAGGCGGCTTCGACTACACCCGGCTGATCGAGCGCTTCGGCGACCGCATCGTCCATATTCACCTGAAGGACGTGCGCGGGCCGATCATCGCCGAGGTCCGTGCCGGCGACCTCAGCTTCAATGCCGGCGTGCGCAGGGGTATGTTCACCGTGCCCGGCGACGGAATCGTCGACTTCGCCCCGCTTGCAGCCTTTGTTCGGCAAAGCGGCTATCAGGGCTGGCTGGTGGTCGAGGCGGAGCAGGATCCGGCGCTTGCACCGCCGCTACCGGCCGTCACCGCGGCCTTCCACCACATCCTCGATACTTTTGCCGCCTGAGCAGCTTCATCGGGAGAAAATTATGGGCAAGACAATCCTTAACATCGGCCTGATCGGCTCCGGATTCATGGGTCAGGCCCATGCCGATGCCTATCGCCGCGCGGCCATGCTCTACCGCGACCTGCCCGCCATTCCGCACCTCTGCCTTCTGGCTGATGCCACCGAGGAGCTGGCGGCCGGGGCCGCTGCCCGCTACGGCTTCGAGAGAAGCACGGGCGACTGGCGCAAGCTGGTCGAGGACCCCGAGGTGGACGTTGTCGACATTACCTCGCCCAACGCCCTGCATCATGAGATGGCGCTCGCCGCAATTGCGGCCGGCAAGCATGTCTATTGCGAAAAGCCCCTCTCCGTTACGCTGGCGCAAGCCGAGGAGATGGCCGCCGCCGCAAGGCGCAAGGGCGTCAAGACCATGGTCGCCTTCAACAATATCAAGACGCCCGCCGCCATGCTCGCCAAGCACTTGATCGACAACGGCGACATCGGAGTGCCGATGCGGTTTCGGGGCTGGTTCGACCAGGGCTTCTTCAACGATCCGGACCTGCCGTTTTCCTGGCGCTGCACGCGCAAGGACGCCGGCTCCGGCGCGCTCGGCGACCTCGGCAGCCATGTGATTTCCGTCGCGCAATATCTGATGGGCGACGTCGACAGTGTCATCGCCCAGACGCAGACCTTCTTTCCGACGCGGCCGGTTCCGCAAGGTGGCTCCGGCTACGGTGCAAAGTCCGGCAGCGGCGCACCGCGCGCAGTGGTGGAAAACGAGGATCAGATCCAGACGCTCGTTCGGTTCAAAAGCGGCGCTGGCGGCACGATCGAAGCGTCGCGCGTGGCAGCGGGAAAGGTCTTCGGCATCTACTGGGAAGTGTCGGGCACGGAAGGCACGATCATCATGGACGGCGAGCGGTTCAACGAGCTGAAGATCGCGCGCTTCAATGATCCCAAACCCGACCGCGGCTTCAAGACGATCTATGCCGGCAGTCAGGTTCCGCAGTTTTCCGCCTTCTTCGGCTTCGACTTCGCCGGCGGCGGCCTCGGCTACTTCGACGTCAAGGTCATCGAGGTGCGCGACTTGATCGAGGGCATCGTCGACGAGCCGGACTGCTTTCCGAACTTCGAGTTCGGCCTTGCCAACGAGCGCATCATCGACGCGATGGAACGGTCACTGGAAAAGAAGACCTGGCAGCGGATCGCCGGCTGAGCGACGGGCGTTCACCGATCATGGGAGATAAAAAGACATGTCGTTTCCGCAAACCCTGCCCGCCGCGCGGACCGTGTCCGCCATGGAAGCCCCGCCGCTTCGCTGGGGCATCCTCGGCTCCGGCTGGATCGCCGCCAAGTTCACGGAATCGGTCAAGGCTCATACGCGCCAGGATATTGCCGCCGTCGGCTCGCGATCGCGCGCCGCAGCGGATGCATTTGCCGCGCAGTGGGGGATCGCACGGGCCTATGACAGCTACGAGGCGCTCGTCACCGCCGACGATCTTGACGTCATCTATGTAGCGACGCCGCACAATCTGCATCACGCACATGTGCTGCTGGCGATCGAGGCGGGGAAACATGTGCTCGTCGAGAAGCCTATGGCCCTCAACTGCGCACAGGCCGAAGGCATGGTCGCAGCCGCCCGCCGCAAGGGGGTGTTCTTGGCGGAAGCACTGTGGACCTATTTCCTGCCGAAATTCGATGTGCTCCAACAGGTGCTGGATGCCGGAGCAATCGGAGACATCCTGTCTGTTTACACCGAATACGGCGAATATCTGCCGCGCAATCACCGTATTTTCGACGCGCGCCTTGCCGGCGGACCGCTTCTCGACCTCGGCACCTATCCGGTCTCACTGCTGGCAAAACTCCTTGGCGTCCCAAAGAAGGTCGTTGGCATCGGACAGGCCGATTGCGCTGGCGTCAACGGGCAGCTGTCGGTCGTTCTCGCCAGCGCCAGAGGAGCGCTCGGCACGATGTCGACCACGCTCTACGGCTTCACCCCGACGAACGCTGCCATCGTCGGGACCAATGGGTCGATCCGGTTCAACACGGAATTCCACCTGCCTGGCTCCTTCGAAGTCTGGTCATTGGATGGATCCGCCCGGCTCCAATACGACGAGCCCAGGGGCGCGCATTTCGAGGGCCTCTACTATGAAGCTGCGGCCGTCGCATGGGCGATTTCGGAAGGACAACTGGAAAGCATCTACCGGCCGCTGGATGCGTCGCTTGCCACGATGGAAACACTCGACGCGATCCGGAATGCTATCAGTATAAGCTTCACCGAAGCGGGGTTGACCGAATAAACCTCGAAGAAGCGGGTTATATAGCGTTAGCTGCGTTCTGTCGGGTCTGTCGCGTGCAGATTGCCAAGGCTTCGCTGAGCGCGATCCCAGCCGTTGCGAGCAAAAGCCCATCACGGCCCGACTCGATCACCCTGAACCTGACCGAAGCGAGTTCCGACAATGGCGAAAAGTTAGAATCCATGAGCGCAACGACCGGAACTCCTCGATCCGATAGGTTCGAGGCATGCACCGTCGTTTCTTCAGCATAAGGCGCGCAGCTGATGATGACCGCCGCATCGTGTGGCTTTGCAAATGCGAGAATATCGTCACCGCCGATAATGTCCGTTAGCAAGGTCGAACGGATTCTCAGTCGGGTCAGGCAATGTTGAAGCAGAGCAGCCATCGGAAAAGTGCCGTTCGCCGCGAGGATGAACACGCACTTCGCTGAGGCAAGAATTTCCGCTGCGGCTTTGATGTCAGCCACGCGGATTGTCTTGGATAATGTCTCGAGTGAATGATGGCAGGCTTCTATCGTTTCATAAAATACTTGCGCTTCGCGCGCGACGCCTTCACGCCCTGGCTTTCGATTTCCGCCGCTTTGGCTTAGCGCGATCTTTGCGCGGACGGCGTTTCGAAAAACCGCTTGTAAGGTGCTGAAGCCGTCATAGCCGAGGAACTGGGCGAAACGTATCAGGGTTGAAGGTGTTACCTGTGCCGCAGCCGCAATGGAGGCGACGGAGCCCAATGCGACCTCATCGGGATTGTCGAGAACGTGGCGCGCAACTTGGGCAAGCCGCTTGGGAAACAGCGCGTGCTTGGTATTAATTGCTGACCGCAATGTTTGCAAATCGCCTGGCGGCTGTACCTGTTCGCCGTTCATTCGCCCGTCCTCATAGACATCCGGTTCGCATCGAGATGCTCGCCCGTGCGTATGACGATCCTCCAAAAAATCTCACAACTCACCCGTGACGAATTTTGTTCAGCTCGAAGAGGAGAACCAGAAGCTTCGCAAGCGTCTGGCGGAAAAGTTGCGCGCGGAAAATACAGAGCTGCGCAAGAGGCTCGGGCTGGATTGATTCACGAGCGGGGCCGTGCAGGCGGTCATTTTCTCGACTGGCCGCCTGATTGCGCAACGCCGGAGACTGGGCTCGCCTCCAAATCCCGCCGATAGGGCGAGCGATTGCTGGGCGAATATTTCCTGCGGATAGCTCCTCAAAGCCCGTTGACTACGAGGTTGCCGACGCGAAGTATTCGTCGTTGTCTCGCGCGCTGGCCAGTTGCAGCGCCCGGTGAGGCGATATATAGGCCCCGCCGGGCAGGAACGCAGTGGCGCCAGTCGGCGCTGGCTGTGCTACGAGTTGCTTAAGGTTGAAATCATATGAAAACGCCACAACGGAAATTCGTTGTTGAATTCAAGTCGGGTCGGCGAGCGATGAAGGCGCGGACCAACTCAATTTGGGGTGACACTGATCTCAAGGCTTTCGTTCGCGAAGCGGAAGATATGGCGCCGCATCCGTTCAATTCAGATGGAGCACCCGGTACGCCTGACCAAGGTCGAGAAATGCCGTGTGATCCGATGAACCCGGGTAACGCTAGCGAACACGCAAGTGAGGCCAACGTTGCAGGCACGGCGACACCATCGGGCAACGGCGCAGTCGGTGAAGTGCCAAATCAACATGAGGCCAGCGTACTTGCCGCCGAAGTTGTTGCGCAAGTGCCGGAGAGTAAACCAGGGCCGCAGCCTCGGACAACGTCAACGGGTACTCCTCGAAAACATGTTAAGCGCGGTCCCATTGCGATGGTCAGGAACAAGCCCCGAAGTGCGGAATCCGTGACTGCTCGGGATGTGATTTCCCTTGAGGAAGTAGCTACCCTTGATGCAGAGAATAAGCGGCTCAAGAAACTACTGACTGAACAGCTCCATCGACAGAACTTGCAGCTCAAGAAGATGCTTGAGCGGTATGATGTCACGTAAGCTGCTCCGAGAAATGTCCCGCGCCGGGGCGAGGCCGTGGTTCTCAATACTGCCGGTTTCGGCGATGAGACGCCTGCAAACTAGTGGTGGAACCGAGTCAGGCTAAGGCAGATGCGCGATGACAGCCGAGGGATCCTCATGTATGGTTGCCGCCCGGCGGGGTGCCGGCATCAAGTAGGACTTCGGTCCGATGCACGGTTCAATGGTAGCGTGGGCAAAGTGGGAGTTCGCGGATGCTTGAGTTGTCGGCCTTGGAGCCTGAATGCTTCTACTGGGCAAGACGCAGGGAAACCGGAGGCACCTGGGAGATCGTGCAAATTTCAACGGTGTTTGGCGCCGCTCGCGACTATTGGACCGTCGCCAGGACCGGATCGGATGTCCACCAGATGGTGGACGACTACGAGTTTCTGGTGAGAGTTGCACTGCCGGAGGCCGATATTACTCCTCTATCGCAGGCCGCCGAGTAAGCACCGACGGTGGAAAGGCCGCTGCGGCCTGCAACCATGACGAATTCTTTTTTCTCGGATGTGCGGTTGGGGTCTTCGGTCAATCAGGCGGGGCAGACGACTTGGTGCGCGTCGTTGTCAGAGATTTCGGTACGACGCCGAGCCGCAGCCGGCCGGTTCCAACCCTAGCGTACCGCTACCGACGCTCCTTCGCCTTCAAACTGCTCATCTGCAATTGCATCGTCGAGGACCTGGATGTCCTCGCGAACAATGCTGCTGAGACTGCCTAGAAGGTCAGCCAGTTCGAAGTCACGATCCTCTGCGGCCTTTGCGGCTCGTGCCTCGGCCTTGGCGACGTAAAATTGGAAAATGTGCCGCTTTCCGTTCAGCTCTTCAAAACTCGACATGACAATGGTCCTCTTCGTCGGTGTTGCGCATAGGCATACTCGCTGTAATGGGAAGAGCAAAGCCCTCCCGCGCCATATTGGATAATGCGCGATTTATGGCGGCTGAATTCCTACGTCTTTTCCATTGGTCGTGAACTCCAGCCATCTGAGGAGCGAATCCATCCAATCCTCTTCGTGGTGGGAGGCGGGACGACCTTGCGCGGTTGGAGCAAGTTCAGGCATGGTGACGTCAGGTTTGTCTTCGACCTGTGCAACCAGGAAGTCCCGATAGGGCGACAGCTTTCCTCCACCGGCCGTCCTTGTCCGGCAGGCGTTATCGTGCCGGTTCGGTCTCGGCGCTGCAGCGGTTTGATCGCACTGCTGTCGCTGATAGCGAAATGCCGGGCAGCGGCGCGGCGTGATTGGCCGCTGGCGAGCGTCGAAACAACGCGCCGACGAAGTTCAACAGAATGAGATTTTCCCATGTGATTCACCTCCAAAGGCGGTGAAACACAGCTATATCCGCAAGAAAAGCCATTCGATTCTCAATTCAAGTGCGGTGCTCTAGGCATCCATGTGGCAGCAAGGTTGGAATGTCCGTGTGTGCAAAGTAGAAGTGGCATTTTGGGCGTCTTCAGCCATTCAGAAATGCGACACCCGAGCGCCGACGACCAGCACAAGCTTTCGATTGCTCATATCGTCCTCCCGCGGTGGCGCAAGGCGTCGAGTAGGTTGGATTCCATTTGCGGTGCTCGTTGTTCAAACAGTTTTATGGCGTCAAGTTGGTCGTCCACAGAGAGGAACTCGCCAAAGCAGTCTCGAGGTTACTTGCCGAAGACATGCCTTGCCATCCCGCCGAAGCGATCAGCCATCGAGATGTGATAACACACTTGACCGCCCATTTATTTTCGGCTAACTGATTTTTACTTTCTGTAAAAATAAAACGTCTCTAGGGAGGAGATGCGTTGAAGCCGAACCGTAGCCGACGCGAGACCCGTGCGGCGACCCTCAACTACATTTGGTGCAATGGTGGCGCCTACAGACCCGATTTGGCTGAGAATCTTGCACTGACTGATGCAAGTATCTCCCGGATTGTAGCCGAGCTGAAGTCAGAGGGCGTGATCGCCGAGACGCGCCATACGGCGCCCTATCAAGGCGGACCGAGCGCGTTTTTTACTTTAAGTAAAAATAGGCATGTCGGTGCGATTGAGGTCTCCAACAATTCAATCCACGTGGGTGTGGCAGCGGTGACCGGCGAGCCGATATTCATCGAACGTCTCCCCCTTGTCGACGGGGCGGATCCGCTGGTCGTGGAGGATGCCATGTCAAAGGCAGTAGGTGCATTGGCCAGCGGCTGCGCCAGATACGGCACGCAACTCGAACAGATTGCCGTCGCCCTCCCCGGATATGGCGTCGGGCGCATCACGAACCCGATCATACCGCTTAACACAGGAAATTTACTCAAAAGCCTAGAGCATGCATTTCCAGACGTGGCCACGGAGATTGCCAACTCAATTGCTGCGCGTGCGATCGCCCATCGTACCCGAATGCGGGTCGGGCACCTCGGAAGTCCCAGCTTTTATGTGTTCGTCGGCCATGGTGTGGCGGCAGCCGTCGTCGATGAGTTTGCTGAAAGCGGAGACGTGACGCCCTGTGAAATCGGCCATATGGTCTTTGATCCGAAGGGTCCTAAATGTCGCTGCGGCAATTTCGGTTGCGTCGAAACCTATCTCTCCACTGCCGCGATCGCGCCGTGCCTGAAGGTTGAAGAGGTCGCTATTTTGGACCTCGGCGACAAGTGGCCCGAGCGCATTCCCATCGCGTCGAAAGCGGAAGCAGAACTTGGCGAGCGGCTGACTCGCTTGGGTCTTACCATCGGCAATGCGCTGAACATCGTCCAGACCCGTCGTGTCCTGGTCGGTGGATGGCCTGTCGGCCTTGGGAACAAGAGCATTGCCGCTATCCGCAAGGGCGTAAACTCCTCGCTGTTCGGTGGGGCCGACGATGTCGAATTGCGGCTGGTGGAATCTGAGTTGGGTCGGGAGCCTTCTTCGGCCCTGGCCCTTGCGACTTTTGCATATCTGCGCCGCGGAGGAACATCGTCACAGGTTGCAATGGTGAAAAATGCTGCCGCGGGAAACATTGCCGGCGTGCAGGACTAGACTAACTTCAAACGGGAGGATCCGATATGAAACTACATCTTTTGGTCGCCAGCTTTCTGGCGGCGAGCGTGGCGTTTGCGGGTGCTGCATCCGCTGAGTCCATACTGCGCATCAAGCCGTCGGGCGACGTCAAGGCTCTCGACCCCATGCTCGGCTCGGATTCGATGGCGCGCAACTACGGCTACATGGTCTACGACACCCTGTTCGCCTTGGACGCCGATCTGAAAATCCAGCCGCAAATGGTCGAGAAATGGGCGACGTCCTCAGACGGGAAAATATACACCTTTACGCTGCGCGATGGTCTGAAATTCAGCGACGGCGCTCCTATCACAGCCAAGGACGTGATTTCTTCACTGAAGCGCTGGAGTGTAAACGATAGCCTTGGTCAGCAGATGATGACCAACGGAGCAACCTTCGTCGAGGTCGATAATCGCACATTCACCCTCTCCTTGTCGAAACCCTGGGGTTTGGTGCTTGACGCTCTTGGGAAGGCGGGCGCGCCGGTTCCTTTCATTATGCCGGCTCGCGTCGCCGACGCGACACCGCCGACGACTCCGGTGACCGACTATACCGGTTCGGGACCATTCATGTTTCTTGCAAAAGAGTGGGTTCCCGGTGCCAAGCTAGCTTTTGTACGAAACCCGAACTACACGCCACGCGCCGAACCGGCGAGTGGTCTTGCAGGCGGCAAGACCGCAAAAATGGATCGAGTGGAATGGGTGATCATACCGGACCAGCAGACCGCACTCGACGCCCTTGGCAAAGGTGAGATCGACATCAACGAGGATCTCTCTGCTGACTTGATACCGTTGGCCAAGGAGACGAAGGGCGTGACGGTAGCCAAACAGGACGACATCGGCGTCGCGCAACAAATCCGTCTCAACACCATCAAGCCACCCTTCAACAATGTGAAGATACGCGAGGCATTGCTGTATGCGGTGAACGGGGATGATTTTCTCGCGGCGGTTATCAGCGATCCATCTTTGGGCAAGGCGTGTAAGTCCTTTTACACCTGCTCCTCACCGTACCACACGGAGGCTGGTTTCCCTTCTCCGGATCTCGAGACGGCCAAAAAAATGGTCGCCGAAAGCGGCTATGACGGCACCCCTGCGGTCCTGCTTGATGCGACGGAAAATGCCAACATTCATGCGTTTGTGACAGTGGCTGACCAGTTACTCCAGGAAATCGGCATCAAAACCAAGGTCGAGGCGATGGACTGGGCAACCGTCACAAGCCGTCGTGCAAGCAAGGAGCCGGTTGATGCCGGCGGATGGTCTATCTTCATTTCCGGTCCTGGGGGGCTCGATTTCCTTGAACCGGTCGGCCATCTGGGACTGCGATCGAACTGTGAAAAGGCTTGGTTCGGTTGGCCTTGTGACGCTGATATCGAGGCGATGCGAGCAAGCTTTGCCGACCTGACAAATCTCGATGAGCGCAAAGCGCTTGCCGAGAAGATCCAGCTTCGCGCGCTTCAGACGGTGCCTTACATTCCGATCGCGACGCAGTATCAGATCCGCACCTATCGCAACGATCTGTCGGGTCTCCTCACGCCCCCTGCTCCCGTCTACTGGAATGTCGAGCGGAAGTAGCATTCTTCCTCCTGGGGGGTCGGAGCCGCCCCCCGGGCTTGCACTCTAGCCACCATCGAGGAGTCTCGAATGCTTACCTTCGTATGTCGACGGCTGCTGTCCACAATACCCGTGATGCTGTTCATCGCCTTATTCGTATTCAGCCTTCTCTATCTCGCACCGGGCGACCCCGCCGCGCTGATTGCGGGCGACCAGGCGTCGCAGACGGAGATCGATGCCATTCGTGTCACCTTGGGATTGGATCAGCCATTTTATATTCGCTTCGTCGGCTGGCTCGGCCATGCGTTGCGCGGCGATTTGGGTATCTCAATCTTTTCTCAATTGCCGGTCACAACTCTCATCGGTCAACGGTTGGAGCCAACGCTCTCATTGATGCTGCTCACCGTGATCATATCCGTCTGCATTGCAGTTCCGATGGGTGTTCTGGCGGCAGCCAATCAAGGACGCTGGATCGACAGGGCTGTTATGGCGATCGCCGTGTTCGGTTTCTCCGTGCCCGTTTTCGTGGTCGGCTATCTTCTCAGCTGGGTGTTCGCCATTCGGCTCAACCTCCTGCCAGTTCAAGGTTATACCCCGCTGGCCGAAGGTTTTGCTCCATTTCTTGCCAATCTTATCCTTCCGGCGATAGCGCTTTCCTGCGTCTATATAGCGTTGATCGCACGCATCACACGAACCTCGATGATCGACGTGTTGTCGCAGGATTACATTCGCACCGCGCGCGCAAAGGGACTTGGTCAAGGTCCCGTTCTCTTCATCCATGCCCTGAAGAATGCATCGGTTCCGATCGTCACGGTCATCGGTATCGGCATCGCCCTGCTGATAGGTGGCGCCGTGGTCACCGAGACTGTCTTTGCCATACCGGGAGTCGGGCGCCTTGTCGTCGATGCCATTCTACGGCGCGATTATCCAGTCATCCAGGGTGTCGTCCTTCTGTTCAGCGTCGCCTATGTGCTGATCAATCTGGCAATCGACCTTCTCTACACCGTTCTTGATCCAAGGGTGCGCTACTGATGACGATCAAATCCGATATGATCGCGACTGGCGATCTTTTCCCTTCGGAACCGAAGCGCGGCAGGGTCGCGACTTTCGTTCGCCGCCATCCCACTATTGTCGCGGGAGGAGGTATACTGTTGCTGATGGTGCTGATTGCCGTTCTTGCGCAGTGGATCGCAACGATCAATCCCGACAAAATCGCTCCCATCAAACGCAACCGCGAACCTACGGCCGAGTTCTGGTTCGGAACCGACATGCTGGGGCGCGACCTCTTTTCGCGTGTCGTGTACGGCGCGCGCGTCTCGCTGCTGGTGGGCTTCGCGGTGGCCGTGTGCGCCACGGTTCTGGGGCTTTTAACCGGACTGGCGGCAGGCGCCTACAGAAAGCTCGACATGGTGATCATGCGCCTGATGGACGGCTTGATGTCCGTTCCTCCCATCCTTTTGGCTATTGCGCTGATGGCGGCGGTCGGCGGTTCGGTTTTCAACGTGATCCTGGCGATTTCGATCGCGGAATTTCCGCGGATGAGCCGGCTGGTGCGGGGGCTTGTGCTTTCGATCCGCGAGCAGGCCTATATCGACGGTGCGATCGCATCGGGTTCCTCCATGCCGAAGATCATTGTGAAGCATATCCTGCCGAACACGCTCGGTCCGGTGATGGTCCAGGCGACCTATATCTGTTCGGCTGCGATGATCACCGAAGCCGCGTTGTCCTTCATTGGCGCTGGAACGCCCCCGTCCATCCCCAGCTGGGGTGGCATCATGAATGAGGGCCGAATGCTCTGGCAAATCAAGCCGTACATCATTCTGTTCCCGGCGGTCTTCCTGTCGTTGACCGTGCTGGCTGTCAATCTGCTCGGGGATGGTCTGCGCGATGCACTTGATCCGCGTGCGGCAAGCCGAATCTGAAGGAGGAGCAAAAAATGCCCATTCTCAATGTGAGCGAATTGCGCACCCACTTCCGCGGCGAGCGCGGTCCGGTTCGCGCGGTGGAGAACGTCTCGTTTACGCTGGAGAGCGGTGAGACCCTAGCAATTGTCGGCGAATCCGGCTCAGGAAAATCGGTGACGTCACTGTCCATAATGCGACTTTTGGCAGGCGGCAGGGCGCGTAGCAGCGGGCGGATCGAGTTTTTAGGGCGGGATATTCTTTCGCTTGGCGAGGGCGAGATGCGACAGATCAGGGGCAATGAGATCGGCATGATCTTTCAGGAGCCCATGACGTCCCTCAATCCGGTCCTCACCATCGGTCGGCAGATTGCCGAAACGCTGATCCTGCACCAGCACCTCTCCCGGGCGCAGGCGCGCGCACGCGCGATCGAGATGTTGCGGCTGGTGGATATACCTGCTGCTGAACAACGGATCGACGAGTATCCGCATCAACTGTCCGGCGGCATGCGCCAACGGGTCATGATCGCGATGGCGCTGGCTTGCGAGCCGAAGCTGCTCATCGCCGACGAACCGACGACTGCACTCGACGTGACGATACAGGCCCAGGTCCTCGAACTGATGGCGGATCTGCAGAAGCGCACCGGCACGGCAATTATTCTGATCACGCACGATCTCGGGGTGGTTGCGGATGTCGCCGATCGAGTCATCGTGATGTATGCCGGGCGGACGGTCGAAGAGGCCACCACGAAGGATCTCTTTCGGCGGCCCCTTCATCCCTATACGCGTGGTTTGCTCGCGACAATCGCCAAACTCGGCTCGTCGCTTGACGACAATGCCCCGTCCAGACTGACCGAGATCCCCGGCCAGGTGCCGAGCCTTCACGAATTCATACCGGGTTGCGCCTTCGCGTCACGCTGCCCGCATGCCACGGTTCTCTGTCGTCATACCGCCCCTGGCTTTGAAGCGGTGGAACCGGGCCACAAGGTTGCTTGCCATCACGTTGAACGGAGACTGCAGGCATGACGAATGAAACCCCTGTACTTGAGCTTAGAAACCTGCAGAAGCATTATTTCCTGCGCCCGGACTTTTGGGGCAGGCCGACGGCAACCGTGCATGCCATGGATGACGTGAGCTTGGCGCTCAAGCGCGGAGAGACGCTTTCAATTGTTGGAGAAAGCGGCTGTGGGAAATCCACTCTCGGAAAGACAATTGTTCGTCTCCAAGACCCCACAAGCGGCGAATTCCTGCTGAATGGCGAAAGGGCGGATAGGCTTCAAGGCGCTGCTCTGAAGGCATTCCGCGCCCGGGTGCAGATAATCTTCCAGGATCCTTTTTCGAGCCTCAATCCGCGGATGAGCGTCCGTGAAACTCTCGCGGAGCCACTGGTGAACTTCGGGCTAGCGGCGAGCAGAGCCGACATCGACGCAAAAATAGCATCTCTTCTCGACATGGTCGGTTTGCCGCGCGATGCCGCAAACCGCTACCCTCACCAGTTCTCTGGTGGCCAGAGGCAGCGTATAGCCATTGCCAGAGCGTTGGCACCGAGTCCGGACGTTATCGTGTGCGACGAGGCTGTTTCCGCGCTGGACGTCTCCGTTAAAGCGCAAATCGTCAACCTGCTTGGCGACATACAGAAGGAAACCGGTCTGGCACTCATCTTTATCAGTCACGATCTGGCGATCGTTGAGCATCTTACGCACCGTGTCGCGGTCATGTATCTCGGTCACGTTGTCGAAGAGGGAGCACGACGGGAAATATTCGGGACGGCGGCTCATCCCTATACGCGTGCGTTGATTTCCGCCGCGCCCAACCCGACCGTGGAAGAAAAGAAGCCTCGCATCTTGTTGAAAGGCGACGTTCCAAGCCCGCTTGCTCCACCGTCTGGTTGTCGCTTTCATACCCGTTGTGCCTTTGCCACTGACCGCTGCCGCGCTGAAGTGCCACGGCTACGTCCGGTAGGAGGCGATCACTCCGTCGCCTGCCATTACGACTTCAACCGCGATGGAGTTCTGGTACAGCATGCACACTGATCTTCCACAAGATCCTGATTCGGCTTGCTCCGTCATGACGGAGGCAGGCAGGATAGAAGGACGGCAGACCGGCGAAGCTGTACAGTTCCTGGCCATTCCCTACGCCAAGGCCCCGACGGGCGAAGCCAGATTCCGTTCGCCGGAAAGCCTGGAGCATTGGGCGGGCGTCCGACCGGCCGGCAGCTTCGCATCCGTCGCGCCGCAGCTGCCAGATCCTGGCGTTTACCCCGGCGATCCAGACGCGATGCCGCCTCGTCCGATGAGCGAAGATTGCCTCTATCTCAATGTCTGGACGCCAGGATCGCCCGGACCTCACCCGGTGCTCGTGTGGCTGCACGGTGGCTCGCAGTTGGTCGGCGGAACATCCCGTCCTGTCTACGACGGGAGCGTGTTTGCCCGTGCCGGCATCATATGTGTGACAGTTGGTTATCGGCTTGGCGCGTTCGGCTTCCTGGAACTCGGAGAGCAGCTTGGCACGGAGTATGTTGACAGCGGCAACTGCGCGCTTCGTGACCAACTTGCCGCTCTGGAGTGGATAAGGGATAATATTGCCGGTTTCGGCGGTGATCCCGCTCAGATCACCCTTGGCGGGGAATCCGCTGGCGGCAAGAATGTGGCGGCCCTGATGGCAGCCCCCGCCGCGCAGGGGTTGTTCCATGCCGCCATCGTCATTTCGGGAGGCGCGGATACCGTCTCGTCTCGGGCAGAAGCGGAAGCTGTTACTCAGCGATTTATCGACATTGCGGGCTTTCCCGCTTCGCATCTGCTGGATGCTTCGATGGAGAAAATCCTGACCTGGCAAGCGATGCTCTTGCGTTCGGGGATCCGAAAACTTCCTTTCCGTCCGGTGTATGGCGGCGATTTTCTACCACGGAGCCCGCTCGCTGCAATCGAACATGGTCAGGGAGTCTCGGTTCCCTTGCTGATCGGAACGTCTCGCGACGAGTCCCTTCCAGCCGTCCAAGCGATGATTGCAGAAGAATCTTGGCGGCAGGATCAACTCAGCCATCTGAATCCAGAGAGGCTGGCAGCAGTCGAGACGCGGTTCCGAGCCGCCTATCCTGAACTGACATGGAGGGAGAGCCGCCTGCGCCTTTTGTCGGCCGAGGAGTACGGCCTCCCTTCCGTGCGTCTCGCGGATGCCCATGCGTCGGCGGGTAATCCGACATGGATGTATCGGCACGATCGCGGCTTGGCGGCCGGTCCGCTTGCTGGCTTTGCCCCCCATATATCTGACCTCAACTGGGTGTGGGGGCGGTCATCCGACGCCCAACACCGGCGCGGGATGGATGATCTCCATATAACGATCTGCAATTTTGTGAAGGAGAATCGTGCATCGTGGGACCAGTATAGTGTCCCGCACCGTCGCACGGCGCTCTTTGGGAATTCACGTTGCGTGGTAGATGATCCCTCTCGTAACATTCGTAATTTGTTCGAAGATACAGCTGATGCGTATCCCGAATAATAATCCTACTGAAGGGCTGCCGGAAAAGCGCCTACGGGAGAGCCTCGATGTAGAACTCCGCTTTATGGTACAGCAAGTCTCACCTTGATCTGACCCTTGCGAATACACTCCAATCTCTGCATTCCGCCGAGAACGGTTCGCATGCGTGCCGAACATGGGCTCGGTGACAGCGATGCCTATTATTACGACAATGAGGAATTCCATAAGGCCATCTATGCAGCGGGCGGGTGTCACAGCAAACATCCCGATCACTCCGCCGCTTTCGACTGCGCAAGGGCACGCTCGCGCCGACGGCTTCGCCAGCACGCCGCATGTTCACGGTGATCGCCGACGCCTAGGCAGGTCCTAATGAAGGACGAGATGATCCGGCCTGGCCCGTGTGAGCACGCGGCCAAGAGCGTAGGCACTCAATTCCCGCTGCTCTTCGAAAACAAGCCTGCACGGTGGACTTTGGGTGAAAACGATGCACAGGAACGCCTCGTCAAGCACACGGCAATGGCCGAGTCCGCGACGGTCTCGCTTCCTCCGCCGAGATCGACGAACGATACGTCCAGAAACAGCTCGGTCATCTCTGCTTCAGACTCACGCGATGCCGCGCGACTCTCACTGGCATGGATTCCACGTCTTTGATGTGTCGCGTGCCGCCGGTATGGACCTCGTGACTTCATCAGCCTTTTAAGGCCCACAGAGCGTGTCAGTTTTGCCAGGTCCGGTGGTCCAGCCCGAGAGAACAAGTTCACGTCAATAGAGGGTTTTGAGGTAGGATATGACGTCCTTCCGATCTTGTAGATCCGGGATGCGAGTAACCATCGTAGTGCCGGGAACGAGCTTCTTCGGCTCGCTCAAATACTCTTCAAGGGTCTCCTCTGTCCAAATGATTTCCGATTCAATCAACGCTTTAGAGAAGCGCGCGTTTCCGATAGTTGCGGCCGTGCGCCCAACAACGCCGGCCAGCGTTGGACCGATCTTACGGGTTCCATCAGTTGAGTGACAGGCACTGCAGCGGGCAAAGAGCTTCTCCCCTCGAGCCACATCCCCTTCGGCTTGAGCAACCGCGGGACGCAGCACTAACGTAAAGAGCAGCACTATTGACGGGCGTAGTATATTCATCGACATGATCATTCCTCCCTCGTTTTGCTTAAGCTTCCAGGCGCCGTGCGACTCCGTATGGTTACGCTTCGTGCCAGACATTGTTTCCACAGAGATACTGGCTGTGGAAATTAGGCGGTAGCGCCGCCATCGCGCCGCGATTTGAAGGGCGCCGTACTCCGTTTCCCAAGAAGAGCTTCTGGCCAGTCTTGCGCCTGCCAAACATATCCTGGAGCTTCCGGTGAAAACCTGATCACCTGTAACGCTCCAAGCCGCCATAGCCGCTGAAGCTGATGCGTGTAAACCGGGCTTACCCCAGTTCGGCCTGGTAAATCTCCTTCAAAATCGAAACGAACGTGCGCGTGAGGCGCGTGTGCTGACCTATGCGGATGGTTCCGATCGGCCGGTGCTCCTGCTTGATCGGAAAGGCGATCCTGACAAGTTTCCCGTTCGCCAGCTTCGGATCGACATGATGCGTTTGAAATGCCGAGAGAAACTGGGAATTCTGCGTGATCGCGCGCCGCAAGGGGATCATGTCGACCTCGATGGCAACGTCGGGGCCTGGCGTCCCGGATTCTTCGAATACTGAGGTGATTAGACGAGTGATCGACACATCCGGCGGCCCCAGAACCCATCTGGAGCCGGCGATATCCTTGATCGACGGCGACGGATTATTCACCAGAGGATGGGAGGAGCTTGCGAAAACGGCCACCTCCTCTTCGGCAAGGACATCCTGCACCAACCCGTCCGCCTCCGACCCCTTGAGAATGTAGTAGAGCACGATGTCGAGGTTATCCTGCTGCAATCCCGCCAGCATCTCCGCTGCGGAGCCAAACCGAAGCTCGATGCGGAATTCGGGATGCTTTTCCACCAGGCGCACCACGCTTTTGCAGAAGGGAAGCAGCGGGTGAACCATGACCACACCCACCCTGAGAAGTTGGGCGGACGTATCCTGATGCAATTTGATGGCGGTTTCGGTCTTGCCGACCTGTTTCTTTATGTCGGTGGCATGCGTGAAGACCAATTCTCCGAATGCGGTCAGTTCGACGCCCTTCGGAGTTCTGGTGACAAGCGCGCCTCCAAGCCGCGCTTCCAACTGCTGGAGCGTTCGGGTCAGGGACGACTGCGATACGTTGAGCCCATGGGCGGCGCGGTTGATGCTCCCAAGTTCCACGATGGAATGGAACGTCATCAGGCCGTTCAGAGTTACCCAATGCATGTCGCCGTTTCCCCAGGCCAAACGATCTGGCTCATCCTGCTCTTCCCAGCAGCCATTCCCGTATCGCCTCCTCATCCGCCCGAACCGGCCGGTGCCCCGCCTCCACCATCTCCAGGCTGACATCGGCACCGGCAAGCGCCAGGTGGGCCGCGAGTTTGAGGCTTTCGTCCGGCCGCACCGTTTCGTCCAGGGAGCCCGCAACGATAAGGACAGCCGCGCCATCGGTCCTTGCCGAAGGGACATCCTCGAAGGGAATAGCTGGCCGAAGCGGGATCGCCGCATCGAAGGGCGCATTTCCACGGTAGAGACAAGCCATCAGGATATTCGCTCCGTTCGACAGGCCAAGAACGAGCGGCGGCTGCACGGCGTCCTTAGAAATAAATCTACGCATGAAATCGTTGAGACGGCTGCCCTGTCACGCAAATCCTCTTCGTCGAACAATCCGGGGCCGACCCGCTTGAAGAAGCGGCGCTTGCCATCTTCCCCGACCTGCCCTCTGATGCCCGCAACGGTCATATCCGGAGCGACCGTCGGGGCAAGCGGAACGAGTTCGCTCTCGCCTCCCCCGGTCTTGTGAAGGAGGAGCAGCGGCCGGCCTCCCAAGGCCTGAGCGCAGAAGGTCCGGTATTCGAATCCTTCCAGTTCCAGAAGGGTGGACATGGTTATTCCGGCATCTTGAGTGGGCGGCTTGCTAGAAAATCCTCAAGGTTGCGAAGTTTAGCGGCCGCCCCCTTGCCCTGAATTTCCACGCCCTCGAACTTCGAGGCCTCGTAAAGCCAGCTTTTCGGCGCCGGGAATTCCCATGAATGCCTGTTGCCGCGATGCCAGCGCATCGGCACATCCTCCGCATCGCCCATCTGGATCGGCGGCGTCAGGATTTCCACACGATGATCGTCGGGATCGCGGAAATAGACATAAAGCGCATGTCCCTCTCCATGCCGCGCCGGTCCACGCTCGAGATTGCCCGAAAAGCCGAGCGCGCCGGCCGTATCCAGGGCGCGAAACAGGAAGGTCGAATCCGCGACGACGTAGGCGAAGTGGTGAAGAACCGGTCCCGGCCGCGTCAGAAAGACGATATCGTGCGGATTGTTCTTCCGATACATGAAGATGCCGAGAGGCTCCTCATCTTCTTCCAGGTCGACGAAATAGTCGGAAATGCGAAAGCCAAGCGCGGTGTAGAACGCGCTTGCCTTTGCCACGTCGGGCGCCAGAAGCTGCACATGATCGTAGCGTAGCGCAGCGGCCCCTTTCTGCAGTTGGAACTGGTCGTGCAGACGTTGCTGGACAGGCATGGTGGCGCAGAATTCAAGCGGCGATCCGACGCTGTCGCTGACATGGAGCGTACGGCCCTGATGCGGCAGGTCGACAAATTCGGGCCGATGTCCGAGATGCGAAAAATTGCCGAAGGCGCGGTCGAGATCAGCATCGCTTTCGACCCGGAAACCCAGGCGGCGACAGCTTGGCTCGCCCTTCGTCTGGACCAACGTCAGGCTGTGATGCGCGCTTTCCTCCACGCCTCTGAGATGAGCGACGCCATCACCCGTCGCCGAAACCACGAGCCCGATGACCTCGGTGTAAAAAGCTAGGCTCACCTCCAGGTCTGCGACTGTCAGCGAGATATGGCTTGCTCTTCGGATGGAAAAAGCAGGGGTCGGATTTGTGATCGGCACACTCATTGACAGGCGCTCCTTTTGCGCGCTTTGCCTATATCGATTTTTGTTCCATTGCAACAGTTTTACCCATAAACGTATCTTTATCGATATTTTGTTGACAGCGCATGACTTGGATGAATATAGCTTCTTCATAATCTGAAAACGGAGTATCGGCCGTGGCAGGCATTGCAAAATCTCCCGAAGAGAAGAGTGCGCCACTTTCGCAAACGACCGTTGTGTTTGAGCAAATTCGCAGCGACATTCTGCATGGCGCACTGGAACCCGGTTCGAAGTTGAAGATCGAACTGCTTCTCGAGCGATACGGCACGGGCGCGACGCCGGTGCGCGAAGCCTTGTCGATTCTTTCGACCACCGGCCTCGTCGAGCGCGTGGAAAATCGCGGCTTCCGGGTCGCGGTCGTCAGCCCCGAGCATTATGCGGAAATATTGTGGACCCGTTGTTTCGTCGAGGAGCGCGCGGTCCGCGAGGCGGTGCTCCACGGCGACGTGGCGTGGGAGGAAAAGATCGTCCTCGCCCAGTTTCACCTGCAACGGGAGGCGGCGCGGTTGGATAAAAAGGATGACGGTTCACTACGTCAGTGGGAAGCCGCCCATTTCGAATTTCATGCGGCGCTGATTTCGGCCTGCCCGTCGAAGCCGCTGCTGCGCTTTTGCGAGCAGCTTTACAACGAGAGCAACCGGTATCGCTATATCGCGCGGTTGGCGCGCGGGCCGAGAACTGGGGCAGTGGAGGAGCACAAGCGGGTCGCCGACGCCGCGCTGGATCGCAATGGTGATCTGGCGGGAAGCCTTCTCGTGGAACACTACCGCCGCACTGGCGAGCTTCTGAAAGCAAAACTGGCAGGCTTCGATCCGAAGGCGGGCATGAGGCCGGCGCTTAAAGTCACCGAACAGGGATAGGATGGAAGAAAAATGAGAATCTGCCGTTTTGACGACAACCGTATCGGGGTTGTGGACGGAGACGAAATCGCCGATGTTTCGGCGGTTCTGGAGCAGTTGCCGACGGTTAGGTGGCCCTATCCACGCGGCGATGCGTTGATTGCGAACTTGCCGATCCTCATACCGGAAATGAAGAAGCTGCTGCCGTCCGCCGAGCGCGTGAAAGTGGCCGACGTCAAGCTGCGCAGTCCAGTCGCGCAGCCCGGGAAAATCATCGCGGCGCCGGTCAACTACAAGCTTCATCTTGAAGAGTCCCGAGCCGATCAAGGCATCCATTTCGGCACCCAAGTCAAGACCATCCAGGAATGCGGCGTCTTCCTGAAGGCGACAAGCTCGATGATCGGGCCGGCGGATGCCGTGGTCTCCGACCGCACGGATCGCCGTACGGACCATGAGATCGAACTTTGTTTCGTCATCGGCAAGACGGCGCGCCACGTCAGCGAGGCGGATGCGCTGGATTATATCGCCGGCTTCATGATCGGTCTCGACATGACCATTCGCGGGCCGGAAGAGCGGAGCTACCGCAAGTCGCGCGACACATTCTCCGTCTTCGGCCCCTGGCTCGTTACATCGGACGAATTCGGCGACCCCTCTGCTGTGGACTTCGAATTGAAGGTGAGTGGCCAAACGCGCCAGAAGGCGAACACGCGCGATCTCATTTTCGATTGCCGTAAGCTCATCGCTTACGCTTCGGAGGCCTACACCTTGGAGCCGGGCGACATCTTCATGACCGGTACGCCGGAAGGTGTCGCGCCGATCGAGCCCGGCGACATCATGAATTGCCGCATTGACGGCATCGGCGAAATGAACGTCGCGGTGCGCGCCGCCTGATTTTGGAGCAAGTCCAACCGGAGTGAAACGAGAACCGACAAGACTATGGCTTGCAAACAAGTCGTTAGGGCGCCGACCCGATTGAACCAGGTCGGCGCCCTAATCCTAATGTTCAACGCCTGCCTGTCGCTGATTGTTCAACCGCGGCAGGAAAGCGCCCAGTGACGGGCCTGTAGCCACTACCGCCGGCCTCTTCCGCCGCCACCGTCACGCCTGTTGGCGTTCTTCGAATGCGCTCACGCCAGTTCCTGTCCCGCATAACGGTATCGCAAAGGAGCATAAAGCAATCGGCGGGCCGGCTGCTATGGTCGGTTCAGTCGGAGGATTTTCATGAAGAAGACGGCGTCAATAACTTCTATTTCGCAACCCAGGGCGCGCGATTTGAAAATCGCGATGCAGTCGATCGCGAAGTCCGCAGGCGAGAGGGCCGCGCAGACAGACCGGGACCGGGTCGTTTCGGCCGAGGTCGTTTCCGCTATGCGGGATGCCGGCCTTTTCAGGGCGCTTCAGCCTGCCCGTTGGGGCGGCGCCGAAATAGACAATGCGGAATGGCTCGACCTGATCGTCGAACTGGCCCGGGAATGTGGATCATCTGCGTGGGTATACAGCGTCCTGTCCGCTCACGCGACGGCGATCGCCTGTTTCCCCGTCGAAGCGCAGACGGAAATCTGGACTGAATATCCGCTGGCGGTCGCTTCCTCGGCAGTGGCGCCGACGGCGATCGCCCGCCGGGTCGACGGCGGCTTCGCCGTCAGCGGTAAGTGGAGTTTTTCCAGCGGCTGCGACTATGCTCAATGGGCTCTCGCCGGCGCGCGCGTCGAGAATGGCGAAGGCGAGGCGCCGGGGATGATTTTCACATTGATCCCGTTCAAGGACATCCGGATCGAGGACGATTGGCATGTTGTGGGACTGCGCGGCACGGGCAGCAAATCCATTCATGTCGCCGACGTCTTCGTGCCCGAATACCGGACCCTACCTTTCCGTCAGCTGATGGACGGCAACGCGATTGGGGCGCTGGATTATGAAACCCCATACTACCGTTCACCGCGGCATGCCTGGGCGCCGTCGGGGCTGGCCGCGGTTGGCGTCGGAATCGCGCTCGGCTTCGTCGGCAAGTTCACTGCCTATGTGCGGGACCGCAAGATTCTCAATGGTGCGACCATGGGCGATCTGGACACGATCCAGCTGAAGATTTCGGAATCGGCGGCAGAGGCCGAAGCCGCCCTTCGCGTCCTGAAGGCAAACACCGCGGAGGCCATGGCCGAGGTTGCCGCGACTGGCACGCTGACCATCGAGACCCGCGCCCGTTGCCGCCGTGACCAGGCTTTTGCGACGCGGCTCAGCATGGTCGCGGTCGATCGGCTCTATACCGCAGCCGGCGCCTACGCCATCTACGAAGGCAACAGCATGCAGCAGGCGTTCCGCGACATGCACGCGGTGGCCGGGCAGATCGTGTTGAACTTCGACGCGGCGGGCAAATCATTCAGCAGGGTTATGATGGGCCGGGTGCCTGACGACATGCTGCTCTAGGGAGGAAGCGATGGACCATAGTGCCGGACAACAGGACTTTGCAGAATGCAGCCGGGACGATTTCCGGATGGCCATGCGTAAGCTCATCGGGGGCGTCGCGCTTATCTGCACCCACAGCGACAACCGTCCGTATGGCATGACGGCGACGGCCGTATGTTCCGTTTCCGCGGACCCGCCTACGCTGCTGGTCTGTCTCAATAGAAAGGGGAGCACCTGTTCCGCGGTGAGCGAGAGCGGCGCATTTTCGGTAAATCTGCTAGGTCCGGAAAATGTCGAACTTGCCAGCACATTCGCGAGCGCACCGGCTGATCTTCAGGATCGCTTTTCGGTGGGCGAATGGACCATGCTGAAAACCGGTGCTCCGATCCTACAGAACAGCTCCGCCAGCTTCGATTGCGAGGTCGTCGAGGAATTGGACAGCGGCTCTCACCGCATCTTTATCGGTCAGGTGCGTGCCGTTTCTCGATCGCAGGACGACAAGGCGCTGGGATATTTTGCCGGTGGCTTCGTCATCCCCGCGCAGCTCTTGCAGGCCCCCGCCTGACTTTTCGGCCCCCCCTAGGACGGGCTTCGCACCGTCTGCAGGCCGCTGAAAGGCGGCAAACAGGGTGGATTTGAACAATGGCCGGCTTTTGGCGCCGGCGAGGCGGCAGTGGGAAGTTTCATGAAATGAGGAGGAGCGCCGACCGACTTTGCCGGTTCAGCGCAATGGGAGGTAATTCGTGCAGATAACGGCCGCGATTTCGCGAGAAAATGAATCTGCCCCGCAGCTTGAAACGGTGGAGCTCGGCGAACATTTGGTCGACGAGGTGAAGGTGAAGGTGGTCGCGACGGGCATCTGTCATTCAGATCTGATGTTTCACGGTCCCTTCGGCGCTCGTTTCGCCACCAAGCCAATGGTGCTCGGCCACGAGGGCGCCGGCATTGTCGAAGCCGTCGGCCCCGGCGTGCATGGGCTGAAGGTCGGAGATCACGTCATTCTCAGTGGGAATTCCTGCGGCCACTGCGCAAGCTGTCACACGGGCCGCACGGTCTATTGCGATCATATGGTCGAGCTCTGCTGGTGCGGCTGCCGCGCCGACGGCTCGTCTCCGATTAGCCAAGGCGGGACACCCGTGTCGGGGGTGTTTTTCGGGCAATCTTCGTTTGCGACACATGTCGTCGCCTCCGAACGGACGGCTGTCAAGGTGCCGAAGGACGTACCACTGCATCTGTGCGGCCCGCTGGGCTGCGGCATGGCCACCGGCGCAGGCTCGGTGTTGGAGGCGCTTGCCGTTCGGCCCGGCCAATCCATCGCGATTTTCGGCACCGGCGCCGTGGGTCTTTCGGCGGTGATGGCCGCGAAGATCGCCGGAGCGTCGAGGATCGCCGCGGTCGATGTCAACAAGGAACGGCTCGAACTGGCGCGGGAAGTCGGCGCGACCGACATCGTGCTCTCGGACGGCCGCGCCGGTGATGCCCTAAAACGGCTTGAGCCGCACGGCTTCCATTTCAGTTTCATTACAGCCTCGCCACCGGCGGTATTCGATGCGGCGACGGCATGCCTTGCCGTTGAGGGTACGGCCGGCTTCGTAATTTTTCCAAGTGCGCCCTGGGTGCCGAACATGCAGGAATTGATGACGGGCGGGCGCAAGCTCCAGGGCATCATCGGTGGCTTCAGCAATCCTAAGGTCGGAATCCCGCTGCTCATAGACTACTGGCGCAAGGGACTGTTTCCGTTTGAAAAGCTGCTCACCGAATTCCGCTTCGATCAGATCGCCGACGCTTTCGAGCAATATCGCACTGGTAAGGTCATCAAGCCGATCCTGAACATGTGAGGACAGCGATCGTTCAATGCTTACAGCGGGGACATGGCGCCTGGAATGGTTCGATCCAGCGTCCCACGTTTCAAGACCATACGCATGAACTTTTATAGCCGGCTAGACGTCTTCCCGAATCCATGAACCGGGAGCCGTTTTCGTCCATGCGGCGGGGAGGCATGCGGACGACACGCAAGGGCGAGGAAGTCTTCGGGGCAGAGCAAACTATCCGATCAATTTCTGCTGGAGCATCGCAAGAGCGATCCAGCGCGGCTTGAGCCGTAACTTCTCCGTCGCGGAAACTTCGGAGAAGGAAAGGCCACCACACAGACGAAATAGAGAATGAACGCCACTTGGGGGGAATACATGATGAAGTTGAGAGTTCTTGCTAGCATTCTGGCCATTTCTTGTTCTTTCGCGGCGAATACCGTCGCAACGTCTGCCTATGCAGCGGAGAGTGGCGCGCTGCCGTATCAACCGGGTTCGAGCGGCGATTTCATCGGCGTGCTTCCGTATATACCCGGGCTCTTCATGCAAGAGAACCTATCGTATTCGAACAGCTATGCCCTGGTTGGCGACGACGGAAAAACAATTCCAGGCAGCGATCTGGACCTGAATGTCACCACCAGTACGTCGCGCTTTCTGTTTTCCTGGGGATCTATCGGCGATCTCCATCTTTACAGTCAGATTATTGTCCCCGTTGTGCATGGCGACACGACCGTGAAATTTGGGGGCTTTACTGCGGCAGACGGGAGTAAAACGGGATTCGGCAATATCTTCTTCGGGCCAATCATTGGGAAATACGACTTTGATGAATATAACTCGATAACATTCGGATATGATTACGCCAGTAAGCTGGGAAATTATAGCGCCACGGACGCTTTCAGCCCCGCGGTGGGTTACGCGTCCCACCAACCGACTTTCGGTTTCACCCACGCCGGGAAAGATGGATTCTATTTCGCGGCCCTCGCTCGTGGGATCTTCAACGAAACAAATGACACCACGCACTACAGGACCGGAAATGCGATTAACGTGGACTTTCGTTCGGGATGGCAGTCCGGCAACTGGAGGGCTGGTGTCGTCGGCGGCTTCTACGACCAGTTCCAGTCGGATAGCGGCGACGGTGCAGTGAATGGCAAGACGCGTTTGTTGTCCATCGGTCCGTCCATCTCCTACGATTTCGGCGGGCCTATCTTGAACTTCAACTTCAGAACAACCCCCATTGCCCGGAATACCACCAAATCGAATTCCTTTTGGGTCAGCCTGGCGGTCCCGCTATGGATGCCGAAACCGCCGAGCGAAGCGGATAGGTAACGTCGCCTTGTACGCACCAAGCGGCGGAAAAGTGTCGGAGTAACCATCAGGTGGCGTGCCAAAAAGCGATTTAAGGCCGGACAGCGGAAGCTGCAACGCACGGTTCGCAATGTTCAGCGGCAGTTCCATGATTGCGGCGACGAAGGATGGTGTTGGAAATCCGACCGTGATGTGAGGAAATGGCAGTGTCGCGCCGGTGGTTTGACCCATCACGCCCTCGCCCGCTGTCGGGCGGGGGGATCAGAATTCCAGCTGAATCTTGGTGACTTTGTGCCGGGCGATGCTCAGGGCACACCGATAAAGCCTCGACATGACGC
The DNA here is from genome assembly GCF_025200715.1 of Rhizobium sullae. Lineage (NCBI taxonomy): Bacteria > Pseudomonadati > Pseudomonadota > Alphaproteobacteria > Hyphomicrobiales > Rhizobiaceae > Rhizobium > Rhizobium sullae. Next base: position 387,554 of record NZ_CP104145.1, on the reverse strand, counting down.
AGGCCAATGGAGGTCGCATAGGATGTTGTAGTCATCCCCGGCCGTGTCACTGAAAAACTCGAGGCGACTCTACCGGCCAACCAGGCCTCGCATGGAAAATGCGACGAGTTCCTCGATCATTCCTGTCGGATCATCGGTCTTGCAGAGTCCGCCCGACAGACGCCACAGGCGGTTTGCGCCCAGCGCATCGGAGGTCAGTTGCAGAAGTCCGCCCAAGACCATGTAGTAGCGCCAGCACACCTGCTCATATGGCATATCCGGCATGGCGCGCGCGATGGCGTCGATGAAGCGCCTTGCGACTGCGTCGCTTTGTTCGGAAAGCTTGTTGTCCAGAAACGGTCGTTCGACCGAATAGGCCTGAAACATCAGACGGGGAAGATAGGTTACGATGCCCTTCTTACCGATGGAGTTGGTGATCGCCGGCTCGATCATCGCCCGCAGAACCAGCTCCACATCCAAGGGGCCGTCTCCGGTCTGCTCTTCCACCCGATCGAGAAGCTCCATGCGCTTTTCCTGAAGCGGACCCAACAGCATCTCGAAAATCTCGTGGATGAGCTGTTCCTTGGAGCCGAAATGATAGGTGACAGCGCCGAGATTGACGCCTGCCGCACCGGTGATGTCGCGTATGGAAACCGCATCGAGGCCGCGTTCCGCAAAAAGACGAATGGAGACGTCCAATATTTCTTGCTTGGCATTGGGTTTCTGGATCTTTCGGCGATTCATAATGCGCTCGGTCCTTTTTGACAAAAAAGGTCTACCTTCGCTGAATCCGGTTGACAAGAAACTATACCAGCATATACACAAATCATACAAACGTATGAATGTTGTTTGTGCACGGCGGAAAACTGCCGGCTCCTTCGGGCGGGAAGGCAGCCGATACAAGTCCAAGCTGAACGTTGGCGCAGCGGGAGTGCGCCTTGGAGGAGAAAATCATAATGCCGAATTTTCATCATGCCGGACCCGCGGCCGTGCCAGCATCAATGGCGTCGCTCGACTGTCGTAGCGGGCATGCCTTCATGATCGTCACCGTGGATCTCGAGCCGTTCACGGCTTCCGCTAAGCCGTCGACGAGCTGAATGTTTGTGCCGGGACGCGCCCGCGTCAACGGTCGGCGATGACGGGCGATTTCCGCTAGAATCTCGAAAAGGCCTCCGCGAAACAGACGGAGTTTCGCGTTGGCCGCTGCCGGCTGTCTGCGCAGCCGACGCGGCTCGAATTGCAGCCGAGCGCCACATCCGGCGCTCACAAAACAAATCATCCCTGGAGGAGTGAAATTATGGACACAAAGGTCTCAACACCGAGAAGCTACGATTCACAATACGATCTTGATGTCGGCGATCTGGTCGAGAAGGAGCGCATTCACCGGCGCGTTTTCGCCGATCAGGATGTGTTCGAGCAGGAAATGGACCAGATCTTCGGCAAGTCCTGGATCTATGTCGGACATGAAAGCCAAGTTCCCAACCCCGGCGACTATTTCTCGACCCAGGTCGGACGTCAGCCGGTGGTCATGACGCGCCACAAGAATGGCGAGATCTATGTCCTCGAAAACCGCTGCCCGCACAAGGGCGCGCTCGTCTGTCCCGACCGAAACGGCACCGCGAAGCACTTCATGTGCATGTATCACGGCTGGCGCTTCGACGGCGACGGCTCGCTCATTTCCGTTCCGGTGCAATCCGGCTACGACGGAACCGAATTCAATGTGAAGGATCCGAAGAACGGGATGCGCCAGTTGCCGCGCGTGCATAATCACCACGGGTTCGTCTTCGCATCGCTTTCCCCGGAAGGTCTGGATTTCAAGACATGGGCCGGCGAAGGGCTGCGTGGTCTCGACAACCTCATCGACCGCTCGCCGAGCGGCGAATTGGAGGTCATCGGCAATTGCTACCGCACCGTCCAGAACAGCAACTGGAAGATCTTCCTCGACAACATGAGCGACGGCATGCACACCTCGTTCGTGCATCACCAGATGGCGCGGGCCGCCCAGCGCACGCTAGAGAAGTTCAAGGGCCGCGCCCGTCCGGGCGGCCTCGACGTGGCGGCGATGCTTGCCGGCGAGCCGGACCAGATGGCGAAGATCGATCTCGTCGCCCATCCGCACGGACATTTCGATATGGCGGCATTCGCGCCCGAACTGACGGGCGAAGACGGGGAACACTACAAGGCCGCCCTGATCGCCCGGCACGGCGCCGACAAGGCGGCCGCGGTGCTGAAGCAGAATTTCCATAATGTGATGATGTTCCCGACGTTGGTGATGCAGCAGTCGCTTCAGCAGATGCGCGTCCTGCGTCCGATTTCCGTCGATAAGACCGCACTGGAGATTTGGGTGTTCCGCTTCAAGGGCGCTCCGGACAGCTTCACGCGTCGCGCGATCACCGGCGGCAACCTCGCCAACTCCCCGTCGAATGTCGTCGCGGCGGACGATTTCGAAGCCTATTTCCGCGTTCATCAGGGTCTCAAGGGGCCACAGTCGGAATGGATCAGTCTGCATCGCGAGGCCAATCGCGACGTCCAGGTCGGAGAGGGCAGCTTCAAGGGCGCCACCGGCAATTCCGAGGTCTGCATGCGCAACATGTACAAGGCATGGCGCGAATATATGACCGCCGAAACGACCCGTCGCGAAATTTGAGGAAGAATTTATGTTGAATAGACCCAAAGACGTAACCGTCACCCGGGCCGAGGCGGAAGATTTCATCTTCCAGCAGGCCGAGTTCATCGATGCTCGTGACTATGAATCTTGGCTGAGCCTCTTCACAGACGACGGGACTTACTGGATCCCCGCGACGCCGCACGACTCCGACCCCGAGATGCAGCTGTCATTCATGTATGACGACCTGCCGACGATGGTTGCCCGCTGCGAGCGTCTGCTGGCATTCGGAACCGCAGGGCAGCAGCCGATCACGCGCAGCAGCCATGTCGTCGGAAATGTCCGCTTGGGCGAGCCCGATAGCAATGGCGACATTGTCGTACACTCCCGCTTTCATGTCACCCAATTCCGTCGCGATGTGCTGAAGACATATGTAGGTGGCTTCACACATCACCTTGTCAGTACGGACGAGGGCTTCAAAATCCGCAGACAGCGCGTGGACCTCATCGATTGCGACGGACTCCACGACACGATCCTTCAAATCTATCTCTAAAAGAAAGCCGCCCGGAGCATGCCGGGCGGCCATACATGCAAGCCGACATGCAGCAGGCCGCGCCTTGAGGGGGATGGCCTCAAGGAACCAACGATGCAGACTCGCGTGAGTTGGGTAACGCCCCTTTGGTAATGCAGGCATGGCATTCATAAACGTCGAGGTCGCTACTACGGGTCCGATATTAAAGAGACGGAAGAGCCGTGGCGGCGTCAGATGCGCAGCTGGAAAAAAGGGAGAGGACTGTGGCAGGAGCAAGCGATGTGGACGGCCCGTTGGACATGGCCAAACCGGGTGGACTGATGATCCTTGTATGGATCCTCTGCGGCCTAGTGTTTTTTTTGGACGGTTACGATCTGACCGTCATTACATTTATTGCCCCCGAACTGGTAAAGGAATTCGGGTTCGATAAATCCGCGCTTGGGCCCGTTTTTGTCTCGAGCCTGGTCGGCTTTGCGCTTGCCGGACCCTTACTCGGTTTGGTCGGCGATCGTTACGGTCGCAAGCTGACGATCGTCGGAAGCTGCCTCGCTTTTGGTCTCGGGACGCTCGCGATGTTGTGGGCGACGACGATATCGCAAATGATCCTCTGTCGCTTCGTGATCGGTGTCGGTCTGGGCGGCGCGATGCCAACGGCGGCTGCAATGGTCGCGGAATTCGCCCCGAAGAAGTCGCGCAACAGGATATTGGCGCTTGCTGCCAGCTGCGTTCCGCTTGGCGCGATGGCTCCCGGCGTGATGACAGCTGTCTTGGTGCCGACCTACGGCTGGCACATTCTGGCCATCATTGGAGGCGTAGGTCCTATCATCCTGGCAGCTGTGCTATTGCTGACGATGCCGGAATCGGTCAAATACTTGGCAAACAACCCGAAAAAACACGGCGAACTGAAGTCGCTGCTCAAGCGGCTCGATGCAAGCCCCGACTGGGTTCCGCGCCTTGAAAACCAGCTAACGGAAAAAAGTGATGGCCGCTCTGTCGGACGTCTGTTCGACGGCGGAAAGGGTCCTATGACCCTGATGCTTTGGCTGGCCTTCTTTTCCACCGGGATGGCGCTTTTCCTGATCATCAGCTGGCTTCCGCTCGTGCTGCAAAGCCTCAACTACAGCATTCAGGAAGCCGGTAAGTTTTCGGCGATATTTGCTGGCGCCGGTATTCTTGGCGGCATCGTAATCGCCCTGCTGGTTTCGCGTGTCGGGGTCTTGCTGCTGCCGATACTGTTTGTCATCGCAATCCCCTTCCTGCTTGCGTTCTCTTGGTATGATCTTCCACAAGCGGGAATTGTCCTGTGCGTCCTGATACCAGGGATGTCCGTGGGTGCGCTGCAGGTCGGTTGTTCGACCATCGCCGGGCTTTTTTATCCGACTAGGGTTCGGGCGGCCGGCATTGGGTGGGGTCTCGGTGCGGGGCGCCTCGGCTCAATCGTCGGCCCGATGATCGGCAGTGCCATACTAACACTTGAACTGCCTGCGAAGGACATGATCGCTTTCGCGGCCATTCCCATGGCCATCGGAACAATCGGTTCCATTTTTCTTGTCGTGTTGTGCAAGCAGCGCTTTGGTAGCCTGCACGTCAATGAATCGTCCGATCCCCAGGCGACGATTGTGCCGACGGCGGAGTTGACTGCCGTCAAATGACCGACAGCACTCGCCATGTTTGCGGGTGCTGCCAGCCCATTGTATCTAATCGGAAACAGCGCACGGCAAGGAGATTGGGTGTGGATACCGCAACGATAACAACGGAAGACGCAGGAGTGGTCGTCCGCAAAGGAATCCCCTATGCGCGACATGGTAATGTAGAGTTGCGGGGCGACCTGTACCTGCCCGCCGGCGACGGACCGTTTCCGGTCGTGGTTGCGGCCCCTGGCGGCGGGTGGCGTCTTTGCGATCCAAGAGCAGCCAAGGTCTGGGGACCGTTTCTTGCCATGAACGGTATCGCATTGTTCGGCTTTAACTATCGTGTCGCAGACAAGACGAAGATGTTTCCGGAGGCAGTCTGTGATGTGGTCAGTGCTATACAGTTTGTCCGCGGCGCTGCTGACGAACTTGGAATCGACCCTGCCCGAATAGCAATGCTCGGTTCGTCCGCAGGTGCCCATGTGGGAGCGTTGGCGACGCTTGGCGGGGATTCTCCGCATTTCCGGAATGCGCAGCCGGCCAATGACTTCTCGAGCGCTGATGCAAGCGTCAAGACCTTTGCCGGCATTTACGGCGTCTATGATCTGTTTGCGCTGTGGCAGCAGGAAATTGCCGATATCACCGACCCGAAGGAACGGCGCTCCGAGTGCCTGATCGGTGCGCCACCTTTCGCGAACCGGCAGAGCTACTTCGATGCATCCCCGATAAGTTATGTCCGATATGCGGTGAACACGATCCCGATGTTCATCGCATATGGAACTGCGGATGAAACCGTGAACCCGCAGTTTCAGACAATACCTTTCATCGGGGCGCTCAAGCAGGCCGGCTTCATGGTCCGGGATTTCCCTGTGATCGGCGCCGGCCATTTCTGGTTCGGCGAAGAACCGATCGACGACCCGCGCGGCTACACGGGTTACATCGCTCCGCGGCTTTTGCGTTTCTTCAAGCAGTTCCTTTGAGTGACGAATTGCAGCACCGGAATGCCGGCCGGGCGGTTGAAACGGCCGCTTGGCGCTCCGGTGGAAGATGGAGCGACGCTGCGAGACGAGGACCATCGATAATCGCGAAGGACAGCATCTGCGTCGTGGTGAGAGGAGAATGTTATGCAAATCACAGTCAATGGAACCAAGCATGATGTGGACGCGGAACCGGATATGCCCCTGCTTTGGGCGCTGCGTGATCTCCTGAACATCAAGGGCCCGAAATTCGGCTGCGGGGTCGGTGCCTGCGGTGCGTGTACCGTCCTGATCGATGGTGAGCCGGTAAGATCGTGCTCTCATCCCGTATCTGCCGTCGAAGGGAGCGTAACCACCATCGAAGGACTGGCGCCGGGCGGGCTGCACGCCGTGCAGCATGCATGGATCGATCACAACGTGCCCCAATGCGGCTATTGCCAGTCAGGCCAGATCATGGCCGCCGTCGCCTTGCTGAACACGAACAGCAACCCCAGCGAGGCGGACATTGACGATGCCATGACGAACCTGTGTCGCTGTGGAACCTATCCCAAAATCAAGGCTGCGATCCTCGCCGCGGCCAAGCATGTGAAGGCTTGAACATGGGCCGCGTTGCAAAGATCGCTCGTCGAACCTTCCTCGGGCTTGGCGTCGCCGCCGCGGGCGGGCTGGCCGTCGGCTACTACATGTACAAGCGCCCCTACAGCAATCCGCTTGAAGAAGACCTTCCAGCGGAAGAGGCTGCGTTCACGCCCTATATCAGGATCGGCAAGGAAAGCGGCATCACCATCATCGCGCCGCGCGCCGAGATGGGCCAGGGCATCCATACGACACTGGCGGCGCTAGTGGCCGAGGAACTCGATGTCGGCATGGATCAGATCAAGGTCGAACATGGATTGCCTGGGAAAGCCTATTATAATCAGGCGATGTTCAATCAGGTCGCTGCCTTTCCGTGGTTTGACGACGGGCTGAAGGCGACGGCGACGCGCGAGATGATGCGCGTCATGTCGAAATTCATCGCCATGCAGGCAACCGGCGGCTCAAGCTCAACCATCGACGGCTACGAGAAGATGCGCCGGGCCGGCGCGGCAGCCCGCGAAGTGCTGAAGGCTGCGGCGGCCAAGCGTTGGAATGTCGACGTCTCGAAGCTGGAAACCGAGGCTGGAAAAGTCATTCATCCGGATGGCAGGACACTCGAATATACCGAACTGGCAACCGATGCCGCAAAGCTGGAAATTCCTTCAAGCGTTGAACTGCGATCTTCATTGGATTGGAAAATCCTGGGTAAGCCGCAACGCCGGGTCGATATACGCAAAATGGTGACCGGCGCGCCGATCTTCGGTATCGACGTTCAACTGCCCGATATGATCTACGGCACTGTACGTATGTCGCCGCGCATGGGCGCGAAGGCCGTCAAATTCGACGATGCACCTGCCCTGGCCATTAAGGGCGTGAGGAAGGTCGTTCAGATCGACACCGCCGTCGGCTCGGGTTTCGGCATCATCGCCGACAACACCTGGGCCGCGTTTCAGGGTGCAAAGGCTCTGGAGGTCGAGTGGGGTGAGGCTCCCTATCCTGCCGATGACGCCGGGATCGAAACCCTCTACAGGGATGCGCTGGCGCGCGCACCAGACTGGATCCGAGACGAGGCCGGCGACGTGGATAAGGCATTCGCGGATGCCGAGCCCGCAACCGTTGTCGAAGCGGAATACGAAGTGCCCTTCCTGGCGCATGCCACCATGGAGCCGATGAGCGCAACCGCACAATTCCGGGATGGAAAACTCACCATATGGACGGGCACGCAGATGCCCGGCGTCGACGCACAGGTCGCCGCCAAGTTTCTCGGCATCGAGACGGAGGATGTCACTGTTCATGTTACCCGTCTGGGCGGCAGCTTCGGTCGACGTGCCGGAGACCCCGCGCTTTATGCGGCAGCTCTTGCGCCCGCAGCGGAAGGCCGGCCGGTGAAAGTCACCTGGAGCAGGGAAGAGGACATGCAACACGGCTTTTACCGCCCGCGCGCGCTCGCGAAACTCAGGGCGATCGTGCAGCCGGGCAAATCGCCGGAAACCATCGATGTCAGCATTGCCGCACCATCGGTCATGGCAGGGCTTTTCGGGCGTTTCGCACCCGAAACACCTCTTCCCGCCGAGGACGAACAGACGCTGGAGGGAATGGCCGGGCAGCCCAATGTGTGGGCGAACAGTCGTTTTGCCGCACACAATATGAAGACGGCCATCCAGGTCGGGCTCTTGCGCTCGGTCGGCGGATCGTACAACGGCTTCTTCCACGAAGGCTTTATGGACGAACTTGCCGAAAAGGCGGGGCTCGACCCGATCGATATGCGCATTTCCATGATGAGCGCCGCGGAACACAGACCCGCAAGACTGGTCATGGAAAAGCTGCGCGACGTATCCAATTGGGGGCGCGCACTGCCGCCAGGTCATGGAAAGGGTGTCGGTTTCACGCTTTCATATGGGAGCTGGGTCGGCGAGGTCGTTGAAGTTGCTGTGACAGATGGCGATATCCGCATCGTCAAGGTCTGGTGTGTTGCAGACCCGGGCCATGTCTTGGATCCCGCCATCTATTCCGATCAGATGATGTCAGGCATCATTTTCGGACTTTCGACCGCCATGGGTCAGGCAATCACGTTCGAGGACGGGCGCGTCCAGCAGGAAAATTTCTACGACTTCGACGCCATTCGCATGGCCCAATGCCCGGAAATTGAAGTCCATCTCCTGGAAAACTCCCCTCGGATCGGCGGAGCGGGAGAATGTGGCGTCCCGCCGTCGATTCCGGCACTGGCAAACGCAATTCATGCGGTGACGGGAAAGCGGCTGCGCAAGACGCCGTTCAACCTTGCCGTGAGCTTCGCGTGATGAACGCCTGCTGACAGGCCGCTAGAGGTCTTCAAGCGGCCATCGGTTCTCCAGGACTGTCGGCGGTGCCCGACGGTCGCCGGTCGGCGGTAAGCTGGCGATGCCATTTTTTAAAAGGTGGTCCGGCTGTTGATTATGGGATGGCCCGCCCTTTCGAGGCATCGAATATGATGTCTCGTCATTGAAGGAGGAGGAACTGATCCGTGATGTTTTCGATTTTGGGCATCGACATAGGAAAGACTTCTACGGAGTTCGAAAAATGTTGATACCGGGTCTTGAAGCCGACCTAGCCCATGTCCCTGGCACACGCTCGGAGCGCAAGCAGACCGCTATCGTCGGCGCCGCGGCCGAAGTCTTTCTCAGCACTGGCTATGCCGGAGCCAGCATGGACGCAATCGTCAGCCGATCTGGCGTATCCAAGCAGACGGTCTACAAGCACTTCTCAAGCAAGGAGGCGCTGTTTGTCGCGGTGATGAGTCAGATGACGGGCGAGGCAGATACTGCCGTTCGCATAGGCCTCCCCAAAGTGGAAGACCGCGCTCAGCTCAAAGCCTATCTCCTCGCCTATGCCGTTCGGCAGCTCACCATCGTCCTCATGCCCGGGCTGATGCAGTTGCGCCGGCTTGTGATTGCGGAGGCGCAGAGGTTCCCGGAGCTAGCCAAGGTGCTTTACGCGCGGGGCTCTGCAAGGGAGCTTGAGGTCTTGGCTAGCGCCTTCGAACAATTGGCCGACGAGAACCTGCTGCAGTTCTCCGACGCAACGGTCGCCGCGTCGCAGTTCAACTGGCTAGTGATGGCGGACCCGGTTAACCGGGTGATGATGCTGGGAGGCGAGGCGATTCCGACCCAGCAGGAGATTCGGCGGCACGCCGAGGCGGCCATCGCCACATTCCTTGCCGCATTCCTGCATCCAGACCAGCGATGAAGTGGAGCATGCCCAAGCGCCAGTGTCAGCTTTGGCGTCGTTTTCCGGCTGGCTGCTTTCACATCGTGCGGTTCCTGCTCTGTCGGACGAGGGTGCGACCGACCTTCCCAAAAGCACATTTTACTACCGGAAGTAGGCCAGAGCCATTCGCCGCCATAGCGGCTTAGTTCAATCCCGAATCCGGTTACGTGCGACACGCTTTAGGCCGGTTGCGCGGCATGTTCGGCACCACCCGCCTCCCCTAGCCCGTCAGCCCTTTCAGCACCATTCTCAGGTGCTCATCACGAAAGGAACGTCGATCCATGGTATGGCGATCATCGAAAATGAGCCGGATGATTATCATTGCCAGCGCGGGCGCCATAATGACATCAGCAAACTCGGCGGGTTTTTGAGGGAACTCCTTCGCCGCTGCCCCCTCGTCCAAGATTTCCTGAATCTTCTTCAGGATGGGCGCGATGAACTCCCGATGATGCCGATCGATCAGATCCGGAAATCTTGCCCCTTCAGCTATAACGAATCTCAGCAGCTCCCTGGTCTTCCGGTTATCGACAAGCTGACCATAGAGAAGTTCCAGGAATTGCTGCAGCCTTTCGGCTGACCGTCCCTTCAGGGTCACGGATGTCTCCAACACCTCTTTGAATGGTGTCGAAATATGCTGGATCATTGCTTCAAAGAGCTTCTCCTTGGTCTCGAAGTAAACATAAACCGTGCCTTTGGTGACGCCAACCCTGTCGGCGACATCCTCTACCCTGGCTGCCGAATAGCCGTTCTTGACGAATTCCTCGAACGCCGCCTCAAGGATTTGCAGCGGTCGCAGTGTCTTCTGTTCAGCGCGTGTCAGTTTCTTTTCTTCGGGCATTTTTACTTCCTCCACGAGTTGGCGTGGTCAATTTCGTCAATCTATTGACTAATGCGTCAGTCAATTATATAGACGCCGCCATGGACAGCAAGAGGTCTTCCAATGAAACGCATTCTTGCCGCGACGGCGCTTTCTAGCGTCGCTGTACTATCATCATGCAGCGAACAACAAGGTCCGCAGGAAACAGCCCCGAGACGAGTAGCGGTTGTTACGGCAACGGAACAGCCGCTGATCCAAGGCGGGACGATCACAGGCGATATCCGCGCGCGGGTGCAAAGCGACCTGTCATTCCGGGTGAGCGGCAAGATCATCGAGCGCCTTGTGGATGTCGGAGCGGCGGTCAAGGCCGGCCAGATCCTCGCCCGCATCGACGCGGAGGAGCAGCGAGCCGATCTCGAAGTCGCTGTGGCGAATTTGGAAGCAGCCGAGGCGCAACAGACCCAGGCGCAACTCGCCTTCGATCGCCAGCAGAATCTGTTTCGGACGCAGGTTACAACTCGCGCCGCGCTTGACCAGGCCCAGGAGGCTCTGCTTACGGCACAGGGGAGTGCAAAGTCGGCGCAGGCACAGCTGGAAACCGCCCGGGACGCGCTCTCCTTCACCGAGCTCCGCGCTGACGCCGATGGCGTGATTACCGCCCGCAATGCCGAGGTCGGTCAAGTAGCTCAAGCCGCGCAGGTCGTCTTCACACTTGCCCATGACGGCCCCCGCGACGCCGTCTTCGAGGTCGTCGAGACGCTCTTTTTAGGGCGGGAGGTAGAGCCATCGGTGACCGTCAAACTGTTATCGGACCTATCGCGTCAAATCGATGCCAAAGTGCGGGAGGTTTCTCCGACAATTGACCCCTCCACCGGGACGATCAAGGTCAAGCTTAGCTTGAACGGCAACACGTCGATGCCACTCGGAGCTCCTGTTGCCGGATCTTTTCGGTACAAGCCACTCAGCATGATCCAGCTTCCATGGTCTGCGATGGCCTCCAAAGGCGGCATGCCTGCGGTCTGGGTGGTGGACCCCCGATCCGCCAAGACTGCGCTGCGAGCAATCGAGATCGAAGGGTATCAGACCAACAACTTCACTATCAAAGCGGGCGTGTCGGCCGGCGACATCGTCGTCTCGGACGGCACAAAGTTCCTCAGGCCGAACGAGATCGTTTCGTATGACGGGGGAGCTGTAAAATGAGCACTCGCATTAAGTTGGTCGCCCTGCTGCTCGCTACAACGGTCCTCGCGTCGTGCCAAAAACAGGAGGAAGTGGCGCAGGACGTTCCTCGTCCGGTGCTTTCCATCGCTGCCAAGCAGACGCCCGTCGCCTCGCTTCGGCTGACGGGAACAGTCGAGCCAAGAATAGAGACCGAGCTTGGCTTTCGGGTGCTCGGAAGAGTTATCGCCCGGAATGTCGGCGTCGGAGATCTCGTGAAGAAAGGCGATATCGTCGCAGCGATTGATCCATTGGCACTTGAGCTTGCGGTTCGCAGCGCGCAATCGGACCTTTCGAATGCGCAGGCTCAACTCCGCAACGCCACCACCACCGAGCAACGCCAAAGGGCCCTCGCTCAAGCTCGCTCCGGTACCGAAGCTGCGCTGGAAGAGGCGGAACAGGGGCGACGCAGTGCAGCGGCAAGCGTTGCGAAAGCACAGGCCAATCTCAATAAGGCTGAAGAGCAGTTTGGCTACGCACAGTTGCATGCCGAATTCGATGGCGTGGTCACCGCCACATCAGCGGAAGTCGGTCAGGTCGTATCTGCTGGGCAGGTCGTCGTTACGATCGCCCGACCGGACGAGCGCGACGCCGTCGTCGATGTTCCTCAAGGCGCGGCGGAGCGTTTGAAGGCGGGAGAGCCGTTCGAGATTACCCTGCAACTCGACCCGACCATTCGTACAAGCGGCGTCATACGGGAGATCGCCCCAGAGGCCGAAACGGCGACACGCACACGCAGGACAAAGATCAGCCTCGTTGATCCCCCGGCGGCATTCCGATTGGGCTCGATCATCACAGCCGCTGCAACCATCTCAAACGAACCGCAGGTCCTTTTGCCGGCTTCCGCGGTGCTGCAGAAGGAAGGATCGATGAGCGTCTGGCTTGTCGATGCGGCCGATAAGAAGGTCACGCTTCGGGAGGTAAAGATCGACGGCCAGATCATCGCCGGTGAGATGGTTCGGGTAGTGCAAGGCGTTGCACCAGGCGATCGCATCGTCGTCGCCGGTGTCCACAAATTGAAAGATGGCCAGACCATCAGAATTGACCAGGAGATCAGCGAGTGAAGAAGTTCAACCTTTCCGACTGGGCGCTCGAGCATCGTTCGCTCGTCTGGTACTTCATGCTGGTCTTCGTTCTTGCCGGAACATTCTCCTACCTCAATCTTGGACGTGAGGAAGACCCGAACTTCACCATCAAGACGATGGTGATCAACGCACGGTGGCCAGGTGCGTCAGCGGAAGAAGTAGCTCGCCAGGTCACAGACAGGATCGAGAAGAAGCTCGAGGAGCTCGACAGCCTCGATTATGTCCGGAGCCAAACCGTCGCCGGCCAGACGACCATATTCGTCGAACTGCTCCCCACAACCAAGGCGCGGGACGTCGAACCCATATGGGTCCGAGTCCGCAACATGATTGGCGATATAAAAGGTGAATTCCCAAGCGGAGTGGTCGGGCCGTTCTTTAATGACCGCTTCGGCGACGTCTTCGGAAACATCTACGCCTTCACCAGCGATGGTTTGACACAAAGGCAGCTCCGCGACCTAGTCGAAGATGCTCGCGCTAAGGTGCTAACCGTCGAGAATGTCGGCAAGGTTGACGTGATCGGGGCACAGGACGAGGCCGTCTATCTCGAGTTTTCGACGCGTCAGATCGCGGCGCTTGGGATCGACCGTCAATCCATCATTGAGACGCTTCAGGCACAGAACGCGGTAACGCAATCTGGCTTCGTCAATGCCGGGCCGGAACGTGTCGCTCTGCGGGTGGGAGGGCAGTTCACGTCCGAGGAGAGCCTGAGGTCGATAAATCTGCGTGTCAACGACCGTTTCTTCCCGCTGACCGATGTTGCCACGATCAGGCGCGGATACGTGGATCCTCCGTCATCGCTGTTCCGGTTCAACGGCCAGCCGGCGATCGGCCTGGCCATCGGGATGAAGGCCGGGGCCAATCTTCTTGAGTTCGGCGAAGCGCTTGATGCCCAGATGCAGCGGATTGTTGCCGACCTGCCTATCGGGGCGGACGTGCACCGCGTGTCAGACCAGCCGGCGGTCGTTGAAGAGGCTGTTTCAGGGTTCACGACCGCGCTGTTCGAGGCAATCGCCATCGTCCTCGTCATCAGCTTCATCAGTCTCGGACTTCGGGCTGGCATGGTGGTCGCGATCTCCATCCCGCTCGTGCTCGCCATCACTTTCGTCTACATGGAATATTCCGGTATCTCGCTGCAGCGTATTTCGCTCGGTGCGCTGATCATCGCCCTTGGCCTTCTCGTCGACGATGCCATGATTGCGGTGGAGATGATGGTTGCGCGGCTCGAGGCCGGTGACGACCTGAGAAAAGCGGCGACCCATGTTTACACCTCGACTGCCTTTCCAATGCTGACAGGTACCCTGGTGACCGTCGCCGGTTTTATTCCCGTGGGTCTGAATAACAGCGCAGCAGGCGAGTTCACCTTCACGCTGTTCGTCGTCATCGCCGTCTCGCTTATTGTATCCTGGATAGTCGCAGTCCTTTTTACGCCTCTTCTGGGCGTGGCGATCCTACCCAAAACCATGAAATCACACCACGAGAAGAAGGGGCGTTTCGCCTCAGCCTTCTCCTGGCTACTTGGTCTGGCTATGCGGTGGCGATGGGCCACGATCGTACTCACCATTACCGTGTTTGCGGTCTCCATCGGCGGCCTCGGATTGGTGCAACAGCAGTTCTTCCCAGCATCCGACCGTGTGGAGTTGATCGTCGACTGGAACCTTCCGCAGAACAGCTCGATCGCCGAGACCAACAGACAGATTACAAAGTTCGAACAGGAGATGCTGGCGAAAAACCAGGACATCGAGCACTGGACGAGCTATATCGGTGAAGGAGCACCCCGCTTCATCCTGTCCTTCGACGTTCAGACGCCTGACATCACCTTCGGTCAGACGGTCATCGTCACGAAAGGCCTGGACGTCCGTGACAAAGTGCAGGCAGAACTACAGGACTACCTGACGAAAACTTTCCCTGGGACAGATGCCTTCGTGAAGCTGCTGGACATTGGCCCGCCGGTCGGAAAGCCTGTGCAGTATCGCATCAGCGGTCCGGATATCCAGAAGCTCCGCGAGTTATCGCAGCAGTTCGCATCGATCGTCGGCGGCCATCCGCTGCTTTCCAACCTGATCTTCGACTGGAACGAGCCGTCGAGAGTGGTCAAGGTCGATGTCCTCCAGGACAAGGCGCGCCAACTTGGTGTTTCATCCGAGGATATCGCAACAGTGCTGAATAGCATCGTCGAAGGATCCTCTACCACGCAAGTGCGCGACAACATCTATCTGATCGACGTGATCGGGCGGGCGGCAGCATCCGAACGAGGTTCGATCGAAACGCTGCAGAACCTGCAGTTGCCGGGATCGAATGGAAAATCCGTGCCGCTGTCGGCTGTCGCCAACTTCCGCTATGAACTCGAACAGCCGACCATCTGGCGCCGCGACCGGATCCCGACCATCACCGTCAAAGCGGCGGTCGTCGGTCCGACCCAACCCGCTACGGTCGTTGAGCAGCTGCGGCCGCAGGTGGAGGCGTTCCAGAAGGGCCTCCCCGTCGGCTATAGTGTGGAGATCGGTGGATCCGTGGAATCGAGCGCAGACGCCCAGGGGCCGATCGTCGCGGTTGCTCCGCTGATGCTATTCGTCATGGCGACGATCCTCATGATCCAGCTGCAGAGTTTTAGCAGGCTATTCCTGGTGTTTGCAGTCGCCCCGACGGCGCTCATCGGCGTGGTCGCTGCCCTGCTCCTCAGCAATGCGCCGATGGGCTTCGTTGCGATCCTCGGCATTCTTGCCCTGATCGGCATCCTGATCCGAAACTCGGTCATCCTGGTTGTCCAGATCGAGAACCTCCGAAAAGAAGGTGTACCGGCATGGCGGGCCGTCATCGAAGCGACCGAGCATCGCATGCGGCCGATCATGCTGACCGCCGCCGCCGCTACTCTGGCTCTGATCCCGATTTCCAGGGAGATCTTTTGGGGACCGATGGCCTACGCCATGATGGGGGGCATCGTCGTCGGAACCGCACTCACTCTCCTGTTCCTGCCCGCGCTCTACGTCGTTTGGTTCCGCATCGCCCAGGATGAAGGCGCTCAGGCCGACAGCACCGTAGAGGCATGAGGTCGACCTTCGGGGCCCATCTCATTCGATGGCCACGATGGCGGTCGCAACGCGCGTTCATATCAAAGGTGCTATTGGCGCGTGCAACGCCATGCGAGGCAGGAGCAGAAGCGACATGGTGATTGATGGAATAGGTAGGCCAAAACGCCCGAGAGCCAACGCCGAGATGATCATCGAAGCCTCGGAGCATCACTTTCGGCAGCGCGGCTTTGACAAGACGACCGTCGCGGATATCGCCAAGGGCCTCGGAATGTCACCGGCGAATATCTACCGTTTCTTCCATTCAAAGGAAGAGCTGCGGCGGGCGGTTTTCGGCCGCACCCTCGATACCGCCTACTCCAGAGCGCTCTCAATCTCTAAGTTGCCGATCGGCGCGGCCTCTCGGATCAAGAGATACCTTAAGCTGCAGCACGCGATGAGCATCAATGTCATCGCCTATCATAGGACCGTGCACGAGCTCATCCTTCTGAGCTTCAACCGCGACCGTGATCTCGTCGACGGTCACATCGCACGCGTCAGTGACGTGCTGGCAGCCGTCATCGCAGACGGTATCGATAGGGGCGAGTTTGCACCCCAAGATCTCAGCCGATTGCCCACGATCTTCATCATGGCGACAATAAAAATTTGGCATCCGTTGCTGCTTTCGACCTGCCGGAACGATCGTCCTGATGAGCTTTTGGACATCCTGTGCAATGCCCTGAAACAGCCAATTCCTTTGGCCCCTCTGAAGTGAGCTTTCATGACAGAACCTTCTTCAAAAGAGACTTCGAGCGTGACGTCTCAAGTTATGATTGCTGTCGGCATGCTGTTTCTGGCGGGTTGCACCACGAGGCCTTCTCCAGATGTCCTGCATCCGGTTCAGCTGAACCAAGCCATTTCCCAGCCCGTGAAAATTCTGGTTGCAACGAACAGAACCCGGGACGCCACGCGGGGCGGATTCGGCGGAACGTGGTCCGGGGAACTGGCATACGAGCAGTATGAGTTTTCGGTGCCTCCCGACAGGAAAAACGCCACGATTATTTACCCAACGTCGATCCCAAACGGCGAGCGACAATTTATAGTCATCGGGCGCAAGCAACTGCCGAAGAAAGCGTTTGTGCAAGAGACGATACGCTCGTCGAAATTTGACGGCACCGTCGGGATATTTGTGCATGGTTACAACTACAGCTATCAGGAGGCGCTGTTCAGGACGGCGCAGCTAGCCGCAGACGCAAAAGTGCCGGGCACTCTTGTCCTATTCTCCTGGCCCTCGGCAGCAGCTGTCGCCGGATATATCGCCGATCGGGACGCGTCCTTGTACTCGCGCAGCGATCTCGACTTTTTGGTAAAGTCACTTTCGGAGTCGGAAAGGGTGAAACGTATCATCCTCTTCGGACACAGCATGGGCGGGTTCCTGATCATGGAGGCAGTACGCCAGCTTAAACTGCAGCACCGCGAAGATGTGATCGACAGGCTTGTGGTGATCTTAGGCGCGCCGGACATCGATGTGGATGTATTCCGATCGCAGCTAAAGGATATCGGCAAAATGGCCACGCCAATAACGCTTCTTGTCTCCAAGGATGACCGGGCACTCACAGCCTCGAGCCTTATAGCAGGGGAGCGGCCACGTGTTGGCCGCTTGAATATCGACGATCCCATCATCAAAGAGGCCGCTGCCAAAGAGAGGCTGCGGGTGATCGACATCACCTCCACCCATGGATCTGACGGATTGGGGCACGATCGGTACGCGTCGCTTGCCAAATTCGGCGCACAGCTTGCCACGTTTGAAAGCAGCAGGCGGTCGACCGTCGGCGACGTTGGTGCTTTTGTCTTGGATGCGGCCGGCACTGTGGTGGCAAGCCCATTCCACTTGGCTGGACATATAGTGGGCACACGGTGAAGCCGCCCGTGCGCCAAGCCCGCTGCACCGGTTAGCTGAGGGCCGAGGCCTCCGGTGTTCAAATCCTGGGCGCATTCGTCAAGCACCACGAACAGTCGCTGGCGCGACCCCAGAGGTGCGGACTGCCGAAACCACGACGTAGCTTCAACCAGTTCCGCGAACGCGCCCAAGGTGGAACGGCTAGACGAACAGATTTTAAGGGCGTTTACCAGCTTTGTGTCAGGAACAAATCGAAGGCCCTGAATAAGCCCCTAGATTTGTAGACGCCTTCTTCCCTAAATTTGAGGTAAGGAGGCCTTCATGGGCAAAGGCAATTTCAGCGACGATTTCAAGCGTGATGCGGTGCGTCAGATCACGGAACGGGTTATTCGGTTGCGGAGGTTTCGCAACGGCTCGGCGTGTGCCAGCATTCGCTCTACGAGTGGAAGAAGAAGTTCGCCACGACAAACACCAAGGCCAGTTACGAGTCCGAAGAGATCAAGCCGCCGGCTTGAGCAGTCGCTGGTCGTCGTGCCGGCCTTTGCGGACTGAGTATCTTCGCTGATCAGGATCGCCACCATCATATCGGCTCTTTGCCGCGTAGCTGCGGGCGCCATTACGAGCAGCCGCGTGACGCGCCGGCCGAGATCGGCGTGCAGATCCGGCGCCGCTGCCGCGTCTCGGCCATAGGCGTCATTGACCCTGGCATTTATGCCGACCAGATGATGTCAGGCATCATCTTCGGATTTTCAACTGCAATGGGTCAGGCCACCACCCTCAAAGACGGGCGCGTCGTGCAGGCCAACTTCGACGAATTCGATGCCGCGCGAATGGCGCAATGCCCCGAAATCGAGCATCCTGGAACATTCGACTCGGATCGGCGGTGCAGGAGAGTGCTGAGTCCCGCCATCGATTCCCGCATTGGCGAACGCGATCCATGCCGCCACGGGAAAGCGGTTGCGCAAGGCGCCATTCAGTCTCGAATTTTAGCTTTGCATGACGGTGCAGGCGCTGGCACGAATCGCCATCTAGAGAGACCTCAAGACATCAGTGCTGACAGGCTGGCAAAGGCGATTGCCGCATCGACCGGTGCGCTGACCTCGACCTAGATCGCCTGCCCATTCGGCTAACGGATGATCTGCTCGAGCAGGACCTTATCCACTCCCTGTGCTCGTATCGTCCGGAAGAACAAGTTACGGGACAATCATCACTCCTTGCCATGACCCGGCATCTGATGGAAATCTCCCGAACCTGATCCGGTCGAAAACCTCTCGCTCTTAATGCGTGAAAACTGCCTCTTCAAACGAAGACATTGTCGATCATTGCTGCGGGGCTTGAAGTGTTTTGCTTGCTGCCACTCGGGCCCGCGGAATCCACCTAGCCGGAGCGGCCGAATCCTACTTCACGCTGGTACACATCCTTAAGTATGGAAACGAACGTGCGCGTCAGCCGCGTGTGAGGGCCGATCCGGATGGTGCCGATCGACCGCCGCTCCTGCTTCAATGGAAACCGGATTCTGACGAGCTTCCCGTTCGCGAGTTCGGGGCTAACGTGATGCGTCTGAAACGCGGACAGAAAGCGGGAGTTCTGTGTAATAGCCCGCCGTAATGGGATCATGTCGACCTCTATTGCTATATCCGGCCCAGGGATACCGGATTCTTCAAATACTGCTGCAATCAAGCGAGTGATGGAAACATCAGTCGGGCCAAGAGTCCATCTTGCGGAGGCTAGATCCTCGACGGACGGTGCTGGATTCTCGGCAAGGGGATGCAATGGGCTCGCAAAGATCGCGACTTCCTCATCCGCGAGCACATCCTGAACCAGCCCTTCCGCCTCTGTGCCCATCAACGTGTAGTAGAGCACGATATCAAGAGCGTCCTGCTGTAAAGCCTGCAGCATCTCGGTCGCCGATCCGAACCGTAGTTCTACGCGGAATTCCGGATGCTTCTCGACCAAGCTCACGATGCTGTCGCAGAAAGCCATAAGGGGATGGACCATGACAACACCCACTCTCAGGAGTTGGGCGGACGCATCTTGATGGGTCTTGATGAATGTCTCTGCTCGTCCAACCTGTCGCTTGATGTCATTCGCGTGCGCGAACACCAGTTCGCCGAAGGCCGTGAGTTCAATCCCCTTGGGACTTCTCGTCACCAGTGTACCGCCGAGCCTCGCTTCGAGATGCTGCAGTGTCCTGGTCAGGGAGGATTGCGAGACATTGAGAGCATGGGCAGCACGGTTGATGCTGCCCAGCTCTACAATCGAATGGAAGGTCATGAGGCCGTTAAGAGTCACCCAATGCATGTGCCTTGCCTAGCTCCCAACAGCACTTTCTTATTTCACTATTAATGATGCAGCATCCACATCGCCATCGATGAACTTATTCCTTTTCATGATGTCGTTCCAGGCCTTGACCTGGGCCTCGGTGACGTCGATCGAATAGTTGGAGAACGGGACGTTCTTCATCCCTTCCGGCGGCAGTTTTAGGTACTTTGCAGCAATTTCGCGGGATTTTTCCGAATTGCTTTTGATGAAGTTGTTCGCTTCGTTAAGCGCTTCTTTGAAGTCCGCTACGGCCTTCGGGTTCTTAGCGATCCAGTCCTCTGTCGTCGTGTAGACGTTGGAAAGGAGACCGTCTGGGAAGTCGCCGACGTACCAGCGATAAGCCTTGCCAACACCCGCTTCTTCAATACGTGAGATGAAGGGCTGACCGATAGTCGACGCATCGATCTGGCCGTTTGCGCATCACGTCTCCGACCTGCGGGAAACCGACTTCAACGTAGGTCACCTTCTCCGGGTCGACCTTATTGTCTGCCAGCCACTGGCGGAAGAGCACGTTAAAGTAACTTCCGAGTGCGCCAGATGCGACACGCTTCCCAACGAAATCGGCAGGGGAATTAATGTTCACGCCGTTGCGCACGACGATGGCGCCGTTCGGATTGGCGTTGGTGACAAACGTGCCCCCAGAGATGATCTTTATCGGGAAGCCGCCCGTCCTGGACTGAATGAGGATGGGAGCGGCAACGGCGCCTACCTGAAGGCTGTCCGCGAGGAGCGCAGGCGGCATGGACTGGCTGTTCGGCATCTGAGTGATCGTCACGTCCAGGCCGCGCTTCTCGAAAAAGCCTAGGTCCTTTGCGACGAAGGCGCCTAGGCAATCGATGACCGGTGTAAAGCCGACGTTGATCTTCACCGGGGATTGCGAGAATGCCGGTGTCGCCAAGCCTAGGGCAAATGCAACTGCGAGAACTGTCTTCCTCATCTTTCTTTCCTCCTCAAAGATGTTTGCAATGCCAGGCTGATCAGGTTTTCCGCCACTTCAGGAGATGTTTCTCCAACTGGGCGACGAGCATGGCGGACAGGTAGCCGAGCAGACCGAGTAGCATTACACCTGCGAACAGGTCCGGCGCCTTGAACAGTCGTGCCGACGATAGGATGAACTGGCCGAGACCTTCGCGGCCAGAGAGCATTTCGCCAACGACCGACAGGATCAGTGCGTAGGTGAGGCTGATGCGTGCGCCCGCAATGATGTCAGGAAGGGCATTCGGCAGCGCGATCTTCCAGATGAAGCCCGCACGGCTGAGCTTCAGGATTCGCGCAACCTCGGTCAGACGGGGCTCGATGGAAGAGAACCCATGAATCGTTGCGAGCAGCGTCGGCCACAGCGCAGCGAAGCCAATCACCGTGAGAACCATGGTCTCTGTAAGACCCAGGATCGGAATCATGACCGGAATGACAGCGGATGCGGGCATCGGCCGGAGGTATTCCAGCATGGGCTCGAGGTAGGACCGCGCAGCCCTCGAGATGCCTATGATCGAGCCGAGCACGACCCCGAGGAGTGATGCTAGCCCCCAGCCGTAGATCATCCGCTCGACCGTGCTCATCATTCGGTCCAGCAGCAGGCCGTTTGAGAAGCCGTTGATGAGCGAATTCATGGCCCGCTGGGGGCTGGGCAGATAGATCGGGGAGATCAGGCCGAGGTTGGCCTGGATCTGCCATATCGCCACTACGAGCGCCGCGAAGACGAAGCCGCCGATGCGCCAGATGAGTCGGTTATCGGTCATTTCGCTGCTCCGATCGAGGCGGCAGGACCGAAGAAGCGGTGCTGTGCGTACACGAGGATCGCATTCAGCGACCAGCCAATTAAGCCGATCCAAACAAGATATGCGAGCGTCAGCTGGGGACGGAGTGACTGGCTCGCCGACATCATCTCGAAGCCCATACCCAACGGATTGGCGGTGACTTCGCAGGTGACGGCGACAACGAGCGCCAAGCCTGCTGCCAGGCGGAAGGCGACGAATATGCGCGGCAGCGCCGCCGGGAGAATGATCTTGAACGTCCGGTCAATCAGACCGAGCTGGAGGACTTTCGCGACCTCCATGAGACGCGGCTCGACGCCCATGACCGCTGTGCGCGTCAGGATGAAGATCGTCCAGGTGCAACTGAACGCCACGCAGGCGCTCTCCAGCCTGTAGCCGAAGCCGAAGATGAGGATCATCACCGGGATCAGCGCGGACGACGGGATTGGCCGAAGCGCTTCCGTGGTGACATCCAGCACGTAGTCCAGTCGCCAGAAGAGGCCCCGGAACACTCCCATGACGAGACCTATGACCCCAGCGATGGCAAGACCCAGCATGGCTGCCGAGAGTGTCTGGCCGGTCGCCTGCAGGATCTCTCCGCTCGCAAGGCCGCGCACTAGAGCAACGGCGACTCCGCCCGGAGCAGCAAGACTGTCACTCTGGAAGCCGCCCACCCGGAACGCTAGCTCCCACGCCGCCACGAGGATCACTGGAATAACCAGTCCACGAGGGAAGGTGAAGCGAGGCGCGGCGGCCTCATCTTCTATTGTCACGGTGAGCTGGCTCATGCCTCGGCCTCCTGGATGAAGTCGAACAGCTTTCGGCGCAGACGCAGGAATTCGGCGTCCTCGCGCGAGGTGAGCTGGTTGCGCGGCCGTGCAAGGGAGACACCAGTTTCGATCCCGACGCGGCCGGGGTTCGGCCGCAGGCCGATGACGCGGTCGCCGAGATAGACGGCCTCTTCGAGATCGTGCGTGACGAAGAAGACCGTCGTACCGGTGCTTGCAACGAGTTCAAGGATTTCGTCCTGCAGTGCCTGCCTCGTCATCGCGTCGAGCGCGCCGAAAGGCTCATCCATAAGCATGACGGCCGGAGACTGCGCAAGGCAACGTGCGATCTGAAGCCTCTGCTGCATGCCACCTGACAGTTCGGACGGGTACTTCGCCCCCTGCTCCCCGAGGCCCACCTTCGCGAGCAAGTCCTCTATGATGGTCTTCCGTCGCTCCCTGGGGGTGCCGTTCGCTTCAAGTGCGAGCTCGACATTTCCGTACGCGGTGCGCCAAGGAAGCAGCGCCTTACCATAGTCCTGGAAAACGACGGCGACATCCTGGCGCGGTTCCAGGACCGCCTTGCCGTCGATCTTGACCGATCCGCTGGTGGGCTGGATAAGGCCTGCCACAGCGCGGAGCAAGGTCGTCTTGCCGCATCCAGAACCACCGACGATGCAGAGGAACTCGCCCTTTGCGATTTCGAGATTGATTCCTGTGAGGATCGGGCGGCGTCCGAGGCTGATGTGCACGTCTGACAGGGATATCAGCGTCTTCGCACCATCGGGCTTGTTCCGGCTACCGGGTAAATCGAGCATTTGCGCTTGCATTGCACCTCCCACTAGCCGACAAAGTCGACTAAATCATCTTTAGCCATCCCTGGATGGCGGCTTCGTCTCCCGTCACGAGCCTGTGGCCAGCGGCGGCGATCATCGTAAGATCGACACGAGCCCCGGCCGCCCTGAGAGCGTCAGTGAGCCTGAGGATTTCGTCGGGCTTCACCGTTTCGTCTGACATTCCCCCGACCACCAGCTTCGTGCCGCCGATCGAAGCGGGCGTCGCGTTCCTGAATGGAATCGCAGGACGCAGCAGCACGGCCGCGCTCAGAGGCGGATCGCCTCGATACAGTGCCGCCGTGATGATGTTCGCGCCATTCGACAGTCCAAGAGCGACTGGAGGCCGCACACGATGGGTCGAAATGAACTGGCGCAGAAACTCGTTCAGGTCATCCGCTCTCGTCGCGAGGTCGGCTTCGTCGAACCGGCCGGCTCCAAGCCGCTTGAAAAAACGAAGCTTGCTATCCTCAACGACTTGACCTCTGAGACCGACGACCGCTGTCCCAGGTGCCACGGTGTTCGCAAGCGGCACGAGTTCACCCTCGTCGCCGCCGGTCTTGTGGAAGACCACGATCGGACGACTGTCCCTCTCCAGCGTCCCGAAGGTATGATATTCGAATCCCTGCAACGTCAGGCGCTCGGTCATGATCACTCCGCGACCTTGAGCGGGCGGTTCGCGAGAAAGTCCTCGAGGCTACGGAGCTTCGCCGCCGTGCCCTTGCCCTCGATTTCGACGCCCTCGAACTTGGACGCCTCGTACAACCAGCTCTTCGGTGCAGGATATTCCCAGGAATGCCGGTTGCCGCGATGCCACCGCATGGGGACATCTTCCGCGTCCCCCATCTGGATCGGCGGAGACATGATCTCCACCCGGTGACCATCGGGATCCCGGAAATAGACATAGAGCGCATGGCCCTCGCCATGCCTTGCCGGTCCACGCTCAAGGTTCGACGCATAGCCCAGCGAGCCACCGGTATCCAGTGCGCGGAAGAGGAACGTCGAGTCCGCAACGATGTAGGCGAAGTGGTGGAGAACCGGACCCGGCCGGGTCAGAAATACGATGTCGTGGGGATTGTTCTTCCGGTACATGAAGATGCCGAGCGGTTTTTCGTCATGCTCGCCGTCGACGAAGTAGTCGGAAATCCGGAAGCCGAGGTCCGTATAGAACTCGCTCGCCTTGGCGACGTCGGGCGCAAGCAGTTGAACGTGATCGTAGCGGAGTGCCGCCCCTCCCTTCTGGACATGGAACTGGTCATGCAGCCGATGCTGTGCGGGCATGGTCGCGCAGAACTCAAGCGGCACGCCCATGCTGTCCGGCACGTGCAGGGTCCGGCCCTGATGGGGAACATCGACGAAAGCGGGATTGCGGCCTGATCCTGAGAAGTGGTCGAACGCCCGATCGAGTTCGGCCTCGCTATCGACTCGAAATCCGAGCCTGAGACATGACGGCTGGTCCTTCTTCTGGACCAGGGTCAGGCTATGGTGAGCACTTTCCTCGACACCACGAAGGTAGGCGACATCATCGCCTTGGGCCGAAACGACGAGCCCGATCACCTCAGTATAGAAGGCAATGCTAGCCTTCAGGTCCGAAACAGCCAGCGATATGTGGCTCGCTCGTCGAATTGAGAATGCAGGCGACCTGTTGGTAGTCGGTACGGTCATTGACAAGGACCCTCTCATTAGCAGCTTATCTATATCGATATTCTTGCCTTCTGCAAGAGATATCGATAAAAGTGATTTTGTCGATGTTTTCTTGACAGCGCCGAAAATCTGGTTGAAATGACGCGAGCAATTATCGGGAAGGAATATCCGTGGCAGGGACTTCGAAAACACCGAAGGAGAAAAACTCCTCGGTCTCTCAGACTACGACCGTCCTTGAGCAGATCCGCAGCGACATCCTTCACGGCGCGCTGGAACCCGGTTTGAAGCTGAAAATAGAACTGCTGACTGAGAAATATGCGACGGGCGCCAGTCCGTTGCGCGAAGCGCTCTCGATCCTCTCGACCACAGGTCTCGTTGAGCGCATGGAGAACCGCGGTTTTCGTGTCGGCGTTGTCAGCGCCGAGCACTACGCCGAGATCCTTTGGACCCGC
Source organism: Rhizobium sullae (assembly GCF_025200715.1). NCBI lineage: Bacteria > Pseudomonadati > Pseudomonadota > Alphaproteobacteria > Hyphomicrobiales > Rhizobiaceae > Rhizobium > Rhizobium sullae. The sequence goes on along the minus strand of NZ_CP104145.1, from coordinate 362,211 downwards.
TGCTTCGTCGAGGAACGCGCGATCCGCGAAGCTGTCCTGCATGGAGGCGTGGAATGGGAAGAGAAAGTTGTATTGGCGCAGTACCATCTCCAGCGCGAGTCCGACCGGCTCGACGCGGACGATGACGACGCATTGAAGCAGTGGGAGCGCGCTCACGAGGAGTTTCATTCAGTCCTCATCTCTGCATGCCCTTCGAAGTCACTGCTCCGCTTCTGCGAGCAGCTCTACAACGAGAGCAACCGGTACCGCTACATCGCCCGCCTTGGACGCGGCTCGCGCTCGGGCGCGGTGGAGGAGCACAAGCGGATCGCGGACGCCGCGCTCAAGCGTGACGGCGATCTCGCCGGAAGCCTTCTCGTAGAACACTATCGGCACACGGGCGACCTTTTGAAGGCGAACCTCGAAGGATTCGATCCTCATGCAGGAATGAGACCAGCACTCAAGATCACCGAATAGAGATAGGGATGGAAAATGCGCATTTGCCGTTTTGACGACAATCGGGTTGGCGTTGTGGAGGGTGATGAGATCGTCGACGTCTCCGCGATCGTAGACCGGCTCCCGCCTGTGAAATGGCCCTACCCTCGTGGCGACGCATTCATCGCTAACCTCCCGGATCTGGTTCCGGAGATGCGCAATCTCGCCGCCGACGGCCGCCGCGTTAAGCTGGCGGACGTGAAGCTCCTCAGCCCAGTCGCGCAGCCCGGCAAGATCGTAGCCGCGCCCGTCAACTATAAGCTTCACCTTGAGGAGTCGCGTGCCGACCAGGGCATCCACTTCGGTTCGCACGTCAAGACGATCGAGGAATGCGGCGTCTTCCTCAAGGCAACCAGCTCCATGATCGGCGCCGCGGAAGCCGTCGTATCCGACCGTTCCGACCGCCGCACCGATCACGAGATCGAACTGTGCTTCGTCATCGGAACGAGGGGCCGGCATGTTCGCGAGGAGGACGCCCTCGACTACGTGGCAGGATTCATGATCGGCCTGGACATGACGATCCGCGGTCCCGAGGAGCGTAGCTATCGCAAGTCGCGTGACACGTTCACGGTCTTCGGTCCTTGGCTCGTGACCGCTGACGAATTCGGCGATCCCTCCGATGTCGACTTCGAACTCAAGATTGGGGGTGAGCGCGCCAGAAGGCCAACACCCGCGATCTGATCTTCGACTGCAGGAAGCTGATCGCTTACGCATCCGAAGCGTATACGCTCGAGCCTGGCGACGTGTTCATGACGGGCACGCCAGAGGGCGTTGCACCCGTAGAACCGGGTGACATCCTCAATTGCCGGATCGACGGCATCGGTGAAATGAACGTCGCCGTGCGGGCGGCCTGATATGCTCGCTTTGAAGGATGCTCGGGAAATCGCGTCCGCAGCTGCGACGCACGGTCTACGACAGGCGCGATTTACGCCTGACATAAACCGCCCCTTGCGCTTGAAAGAGCGATAGACAGGCCCGCGCGCCGATGCCTCGCAAAAGATCCAGAACATCGTACGGCTGATAAAGCCTGCAGTGCCGCCGCCTCGGCTCTATTCACATTATTTTAATGCTATGTAGGTCGTTGGATCAAGAAGAACCATCCGAACGGCGACATGCGTTCCTGCAGCTTCGCCGACCAATCGCTGAATCTCCTCTGCGAGGTCTTCGAGTCTTTTGCGAGTGCGCTCTGGTTTAGGCAGAATAGCAAGCTCAACATTCACGCTCGGGAGACCGGCCATAGCATACACCGGCATGATTGCGAATTGGCAAGCGGTCATTTCCACCTGCAACCTCGCGCAGAGCACGTTACCCAACGCCGCCAGAGTTGCTTGGATATCGAGACGGACTTGCTCAGGCAGGCTATGATCCAGGTAAATCTTCACATTCGGCATCGGAATGTCTCCTATATGGGGTTGAGGACGAAATTGAACGGTGAACGCCATTCGGTTTCTCCGTCCACGACACGTTCATATGGCGCTATCAAGGTCTCTTTGACGCCAAACACCGCATCAGATGAAAGGTAGACGTCGTCTCCAACGAAGGTATGGGTTACGACCTTCTGGAAGCCTGTCGCAATGACGATATAATGCATATGCGCCGGCCTGTAGGGATGCCGGCCGAGATGGTTCAACATCTGGCCGACCGGGCCGTCGTCTGGAATAGGATACGATACGGGCTTGATCCCGATGAAACTGTAACGGCCATCGGCGCCGGTCACAAAAATACCGCGGTTGTTCCACTGGGGCTGAAGCGCAGGTTGCTGCACATCGTAATAACCATCAGCGTTATCCGACCAGACATCGATACTTGCACCTTGGACCGGATGACCATCCAGATCGGCAACTATTCCCTCGAAAAGACAGCTTTCGCCCTTGCCGTCTAGCGTAATGCAATCCCCCATCTTGCGATGAGGCGCTCCAGCCACATGGAACGGCCCAAGCACGGTATTTTCCGTGGCGCCTGACTGCCTGCGGTTGTTGATGGCATCCACCAGCATAGAGACCCCAAGAGTGTCAGATAGGAGAATGAACTCCTGCCGTTCTTCTGAACAAATCCTACCGGTTTCGGTGAGAAACCGGATCGCAGCTTCCCATTCCTGCTGCGAAATACGGGCCTCTTTAATGAAAGCGTGAAGATGTTTCACAAGCGAGCTCATAATCTCTCTCAGACGAGGGTCGATGTCAGCGGCCATCCGCTCGTTCACTCCCTCGACCGAGGCGCCTTCCGTGAAATAACCTATCAATGCTGTTCCTCCCGTCATTGAAAGACTTCGTCTGATTCCGGCCTCGAGTTGCGTTGTCTGCACAGCGGCTGAGCCCAACTCTACGCATGATGCCATCGCCCAAGGGGCTCCTTCGCTACGAACTGGGCCTTTCTCCTTTCCATGCCTTCTGAAGCAAGTCCCGGATTGCAGCGGGCTCCAGCGGGCGCGGATTCCAGTAGGGATTGCTCATGGCCATTTCCGCTGCTGTATCAAGATCTTGAGCGGTCACTCCTAAATCGCGGAGCCTCATCGGCGCGCCAATACCAAGCGCGAAATCATAAAGACCCGTACCAGCACGTCGCGCTCCGAGTATTTCCGCCACGGGTGCGAGCAGGTCCGGAACCGCTGCTTCTGTGTAGGCTATCGTGTGCGGGAGAAGAATGGCGTGAGTTTCCGCATGCGGCAGATCAAAGCTTCCCCCCAGCGTGTGACAGAGCTTATGATGCAGAGCCATTCCGACCGTGCCCAGAATGGCACCACAAAGCCAAGAACCGTAGAGCGCGTGTGCGCGGGCAGCGGTATCCTGCGGATTCGCGACTATTGCCGGAAGGGCTTTGTGGAGAGCCCCTATCCCCTCCAATGCCATAATCGAGGCTATTGGATTACGATCCTGAGCATAGAGACCCTCCACTGCATGCGCCATGGCATTGAGGCCGCTCGTGACACTCATTGCAATGGGCAGGTTGTAGGTTAGTTCGGGATCGTAGATGACTGTTTCAGGAAGTATTGAAGGGGCTCGAACCGTCGTTTTAATGCCATTTTCGGTCTGCCCGAGGATCGGTGTAACCTCCGAGCCTGCATAGGTCGTCGCGACGACAAGCTGTGGCGCATCGTTCCTATAGGCGATGGCCTTGCCCAGGCCGATCGTCGATCCTCCACCGAAAGAGACGATGCAATCCGCCTCAAGCTTGTCGTAAACTGAAATGGCCTCCATCGTCACTTCGACGGGAGTATGCATCGTTGCCCGCGTGAACACTCCGGCTGCAAGGGCTCCAAGCTTTTGAGCGAGCGCCTCAGCATCATTGCGCTGAAAAGGGGTCGACAGGATGAGCGCGCGGCTCGCGCCAAGCCGACGTATCTCATCAGCCAACTTGGAAATCGTTCTGCAACCGAAGATAACGCGCGCCGTATTACCGATGTATAGAAATTCACGCATGGCTCTCTCTCATGAGGACGGTCTGGGTGAGCTCATTTTGGTCTTCAAGCTCTTCCTGCGTCGTCTCTTCACCTAGGTTATGCTGGATCGAATTGAACCCGCACTGGTTGGCCATCTTGCTCGTGTGGTCCACATAGGCGTGGCTCGCCGGAGCGTCGCCGACGATGGCAACCACGAGCCCCGGCTGGACGCCCGTTTCCCTCTCAAGAGATCCGTTCGTCTCGGTTACTGCTGCAATCACGGATGCTGCCGCCTCTTTGTCATCGATCACTTCGGGCGGGATGAGCGGGGCGGTGAGACCTGTTCGGGCGCGATAATGCGGCGCCACCGTGTCATTGAAGAAATGGTCGACCAGATCATTGTTCTTTTCATCGACCATATTCTGCAGCGATTTGCCGCCGTTCGCCTTTACCATTGTATGCTTATCCTCCTCAGAATGTTAACATTCGTCCCGCACCATCCCTGGCGCAGGAGTTAAATCCCGACCGCCGTGCGCAAGACAGGCAGCGGCTCAGGTGCGCTCATGAAACTCAGAAAGCAGGCGGCAACTGACGGACGAACCACAGGCCGCGCCGGCCCCTATCGGCGACAGCCCTTTCCAAGCGCATTCTCCTCCTGCGGCAACGAACTTGCCGATCTACTTTAGTTCGGATACCTGACCATACAACTGAGCCGTCAACACTGTCAATCACATTGACTCAGGGGCTGGAATTGCGCTGGAGACGTTTTATCTTCGCGGCGCATCATCGAGGATACCGAGCATGATTTTACGAAACGCATGGCGGCGGAACAACATCGGGCGTCGGATGAATGAGGCTGTCAGACTGTTCGAGGGCCGTATCATCGACAACTTGAGATCAAACGGTCACAGCGAACTTACCGCGGCTCATATAAATCTGACCCGTAATCTCGATGAGGACGGAACCCGCCTGACCGAATTGGCCCGGCGCGCCTCGCTAACGAAGCAGTCGATGAGCGAGCTGGTGGACCAGGTAGAGCAAACCGGGCTGATCGAAAAGCGTCGCGATCCGTCGGACGGCCGAGCTAAGCTTGTGTGCTTCACCGAAAAGGGACTGGAATGGCTCGAGGCTTTCCAGGAGAGCCTGGAAGTCGCTGAGAAAGAAATGCGCGACGAGCTTGGCTCGGCGATGGTGGATCTGATGATCGAGGTTCTCGGCAAATATGTTGAGAATCAGACAGTGGACATGAAGAGCCGCCAATAGATTGACATTAGTCCGGTTACCTTACTATATTTCTGCGATTGCGGAAAATGGGAGGTACGCCGTGACCGAGGAAGCTTATGATGTCGCTATTGCAGGCGGCGGCCCATTCGGCCTGATGCTCGCAAATGAGCTCGGGCGCCGAGGGATTTCGGCTGTCATATTCGATGAGAAGCCTTCGACTGCGGTCAATCCACAGGCAAACGCGACTCAGGCCAGAACGATGGAGCATTATCGGCGGCTAGGCTTTGCAGAGGAAATACGTGCTCTGGGTCTGCCAGGCGACTTTCCCACCGATATCGCTTATTTCACCCGATATTGCCGGCATGAACTTGCCCGTTTCCGGTTGCCCTCGGCAAAGGAAGCTCGCGAAAAGGTGACTACTTTGTCGGGGTCCTGGAGTGCGGCCGAGCTGCCACACCGCGTCTCGCAAAAGTTCGTCGAGCAGGTTCTCCGCCGCCATGCCGAAGCGTTGGACGCCATATCGGTGAACTATGGCTGGCGTATTTCCGGATTCGACGACAATGGAGAGGGCGTTGTTGTCAAGGCGACGCGGACCGGAGATGGGGCCACACGTTCCGTCCGCTGCAACTACCTGATCGGGGGAGATGGGGCAAAAAGTTTCGTACGCAAAACCCTCGGCATCCGTTACGAAGGGGATGGCGGCGCCGTAAGAGACTTCTTTGGCGGCCGCATGTTTGCGCTCTATCTGCGATGCCCGCAGTTTTATGACGTTGTGCCGTTTCCTCCGGCTTGGATGAATGTCACCTTCAACTGCGATAGACGCGCCTTCATGGCGGCTGTGGACGGCAAGGGCGAGTTTGCGTTCCACACGCAACTACGGGACGGAGAAAAGGACGAGGACATTTCCGACGAGCAGGCACTCGCCATGTTCCAGTCGGCCGTCGGCTACCCCGTTCAGGCCGAAATCCTCTCTCGCGGAACGTGGATGGCTGGTTATGCGCTTGTGGCTGAGCGCTATCAGGTCGGGCGCGTCCTACTCGGAGGCGACGCTGTTCACCTTTTCACACCTGCAGGTGGTCTGGGCTACAACACGGCCATCGATGATGCCGTCAATCTTGGTTGGAAACTCGCCGCGGTGATCAAGGGAAAGGCGCCGCCCTCGCTGCTTGCGACCTACGAGATCGAGAGACGTCCCGTGGCTGTTCGCAATACCGGCTTCGCCAAGCAATTCGCCGAGTCAATCGGGAGCTATACCCCGACGACCGCACTGGAAGACGACTCTGAGACGGGAACGGCGCTGCGCAAGGAAGCGGGCGGATACCTTGAAGCGCACGGGCGCGCGGAATTCAACATACCTGGCATTACTTTCGGCGCGCGCTACGATCACTCGCCAGTAATCTGCTCCGAGCCGCTCGCTCCGAATGCGGACCTTCCGAATGTCTACAATCCCACTGCCGCCCCAGGTGGACGCGCTCCACATCTTTGGTTGGATAACCGAGTCTCGCTGTACGATCGTTTTGGCTTTGAGTGGACGCTACTGCGACTTCAACCGTTTTCAAATCGTGGCGGGAAATTCATCGAAGCAGCTGCAAATGCGGGTATGGATCTGACGGTCCTCGATATCGATTCGAACGATATTCTCGGTCTTTACCATCAACCCCTCATTCTCATCCGCCCTGATCAAGTCGTTGCTTGGCGCGGAAATGATGACATTGATGCGGCACACATAATTGATATTGTGACAGGGCGTCTGGATGCCAGAGAAGATGGTAAAGCCAACCAACAAGCCGAGATAACCTTGTGAAGGGGCTGCTCCTTTGCCGATCAGGGGGCACAGGAGAGCATGAGTTCCAGTATAGTCAGACGCACCCGTTTGCCACGTCGCCGTCTCTTCGCGCTTCCGCCTGCAAGGCGGCGATCCCCAGCGGTTTTGCAGCAAAGTCGGCAGCGTTGATACTCAACCTGCGTGCCTAGCCCGGCTTATTCATGAGGGTGCGGGTAACGGTCGGGTTCTGGAGCCGAGCGGCCCTGGCGGCGTGAACAGGACGGGCGCTGCCGCGGCGCCTGCTGCATCGCGGACGATCGTGAGGTTTGCGAGGTTGGTGGACTGAGCTCCGGGGTTCGGCGGCACGGCCGCGCCTACTATGTCGGAGCGGGCCTAAGCGCGCTTGCGATGGTCCTGAAGAGGGCGGCGTCGGGATAGGCGGATGCGAAGGCGATGCGGATCCGCCACATCACCATTTACTCATGCCAGCAAAAGTTCAGGTTCATTGTGAAAGGAAGGTTGAATGACCGATGCAAGAAAAAGAGACTGCTGGACAGCAGCCAACATCCCCTCTCAGCGCGGGCGCGTGATCGTTATCACCGGCACCGCTGGGCTAGGCTATGAATGTGCCTTAGCACTGGCGCGTGCTGGTGCGGAGATCATCTTTGCCGGGCGCGATAGAGTCAGGGGCGAGACTTCCATCGGGCTTATCCGCGAAAAAATCCCAGGGGCGATCCTTCACTTTGAACAGCTTGACCTTGCGGAACTCAGTTCTGTTGAGGCTTGCGGGGAACAGCTGCGGGCGCGATGTGAACGGATAGATGTCCTCATCAACAACGCTGCAGTGATAATGTCGCCGCGCCGCCAAGTGACGAAGGATGGTTTCGAGCTGCAATTCGGAACGAATTATCTCGGGCATTTTGCGCTGACAGCAAATCTGATGCCGCTTTTGCGCAAAGGGGATGATTCGCGCGTTGTTAACGTCTGTGCGCTCGCGGCTAACCGCGGGAAGATCAACTTTGACGACTTGCAGTCCGAACGGGAATACAAGCCAATGGCTGCATATGGGCAGTCGAAACTGGCGAACCTCATCTTTTCGATCGAGCTTCATCGCCGCAGCATGGCAGAACAATGGGGTATCCAGAGCATTGCCGCCCATCCGGGCTTGGCGCGCTCGGACCTGTCGGCGCGGGGAATCAACAGATCAGAAGAAAACAAGGTGCCCCTCCTGTTTCGCTTGCTGGGGTCACTTGTCCTCCATTCAGGCGAACAAGGCGCTTTGCCGCTGCTTTTTGCGGCGACGGCACCGGAGGCGAAGAGCGGAATGTACTACGGTCCAGGTGGTCTTGGAGAAACAAAGGGTTTTCCTGCATCTGCTAAGGTTCCGCGTAGCGCACGAACAGAGAGCATTGCGACGCGGCTCTGGGACGTGTCGGAGCAGCTAACCCATACCCGCTGTGATGCGTTATAGCTCCGAAGCGGAAGCGGGTGGACTTTCTACCATGGAATTATCGCTTTTTAGATGTAGCGGTCAGCCGGAACTGCAATAAAGAGGCGCTTTTTTCTGCTTCGTTGCAGGACTGGGTTCGCCCCCCCTTTTCTACTTCAAAGCAAACGCTTACACCACTCCCGCCGACCCTTCAGTCCTGCTCCGGTGAATAAGCCGGGCTAGCCATTCATTGTATTTGCCATGAGTCGATGAGGTGGCCCGTCCGAAGCACCAGCGTGGCGTCTCCTCTGAAAACGGAGTCTACTTCCTCGGCCTTCCCTGGCTTTCCGGCCGAGGCTCTAGCTTCATCCGGGAACTGGCATGATGCCAAGGTTGTGGCCGGCCATATCCTCATCAAGGAGAATATCCGGCCTACGCTCCACGGGGGCTGCTCGCCGCCGATTACCCCTGCCCCTGAACCGTCATCCTGCATTGCTTGCCTTATCCGATGGAGAAGAGAAACGAGAAGATGGAGCAGAAGCTAGGCAACGATCTTAGTCAGGCCGTCGTTGCGCGCGGCAGGATGATTTTCCTTCGCGGAAGTGCCCTCAGGATTTCGGCGCCGCAAAAGAACATCGGCAGCCACATACCGTCGAGGAACCCGGCGGCAAAGTGGAGCACGTCACCAAACTCGTTGTCTACCTGACCGACGTGCGCACCCGGGAGGCGGTCGACCGTGCAATGATCGCCGCCTTCGAGACTGTCGCCAGGCCCGCTGGGGGACCGAATGATCGCAGCGATGACGGCACCGGTACGCAACGGTGGTGAAGTCGGCCCGATTCATTCGGCAGGCCTCCTCATTATGGACAGCCGGAGCTGGCCCTATCCCTAACTGCGATTGGCTAGACGACGATTAACCCCGTAGCCGCTGTCGCGCACGCGCCTGGGAAATCTCAACCGCAGGCAAGCGACTATGCCACCCGTGCGTTCAATCCGTCTACGGCACCTTCCTACGGCCTTCTCATCGACGTCTGAACGATGATATTCCTGCTCCGGTCAGACGCCCTTTCTATGGCCCGCCTTGATGAGATACGAACCAATGGCACCGCCATTCGTCGCAAGGAACGCAACATTCAATCATGGAAGAATCGTGGGCCGAGGGTCGCCTTGGCTAGTTTATTTTCTCAGTGCAAGGAGCTTGGGGAGCGCGAGACTACCCGACGCTCCCGTACATATTAGCCCGCGGGCTTCTCCGGCATAGCAGAGGAGTGATGTGACGAGATCAGCCACTTGCCGTCCTTGAACTCGTAGGTAAAGGTGTAGCGCGCCGGAACCTTGCTACCATCCTTCAAAGTGAAGGTATAGTTGCCGGTGTCGAGCGCTTCGTTGCAGCCAAGCTTGATCGTGCGGCTGTCGATTTCGCCGTACGGATGCTTCTTCAGGAAGCTCACGAAATAGTCCCGGCGCTCGTCTTGCGTCAGGCGCGGTTTGTTCGACAGTGTCGGGAGGAGGACTGCATCAGGCGTATAGTTCTCGACGACTTTTTCTGGATCCAGGGTTGCCAGCGAGGAGGTCCAGCGATCAAACAACTGCTCGACCTGAGGCTTGGTGATCGGCGCACATTCCTCTGCAAGAGCAGGCGTCGCCAGCAGGGCACTAACAAAAGCGGCAAGCAGATGTCTTTTCATTTCAATCTCCATCGTATGACATTATCTCTCCGGCGATTTTCTTGCCGGCCTGTCAGAGATGGTTTGCCGCGATCCGCCGCGCGTCTGCCGGATGGCTGCAATCGCATATGCCGAACGGCCTATGCATTGTGACGGATGGCTTCCTATCTAGGGCATGTCAAACTTCTTAAGGACAGGGAATTCGTGCAAGACAAAGACTACGAGGGCATAGCGTCTCCCATTCGCGAACTGCGGCGTCTCTATCGCGATGCGGAAGCCAAGGCCGCTCGTCTGCGGCTGATCGTGGACGTACGCAAGGTACTGGACCGTGGCCCTTTGGATACGGCGATGTACGAGGCGTTATCCGCTATTGCCGGCTTTGCCGGAGCGAGCACGGCCACGATTCGCTCGCAAACCGGCACAGCTTGGCAATTTCCCACCCGGAGCGCCGCCGGCGAGGAAACGGCTGAGGGGGCCGACCCGGTAGCCGTCTGCAAGGCATGGATAGGCTGCGAGATGCTGGAACTCCGGCTGTCACGTCTCGCCTTCCCCATGAATGAACAGGATCGTGAGGCGATCCAGATCGTGACGGATCAGCTCGCCGCCTTTCTGGCAGCAGAGAGCCAGCGCATTCTTCGCGAGCAACTGACATCCGACCTCCAGGCACGCGAGCGCGACCTGGCGCGATTGATCGAGGCAATGATCGGCGCGCAGGAGCAGGAGCGGCGCAGGATTGCCTATGACCTCCACGACGGCGTCGCGCAGTCTTTGGCGAGCCTGCTGTTTCGGTTGGAAGCCGCGGTGGTTGCCATGGAAGATACACAATCGGCAAAAGATGCAATCGAAGGCGGCATCGAAATTGTTCGAACGTCGATCGGCGAGGTCAGAGGCGCAATCGGTGCCCTTCGTCCCGCGGAACTGGACGATCTCGGCCTCGAAGCAGCACTTCGCGCCCGCCTGGATGATATCCAGTCGGTCCAGCTTTGCTTTCATTCGGACCTGAACGGCTACCGCTTGCCCGGCGCGCTCGAGGTGAGCCTTTACAGAGTGGCGCAGGAGGCCTTGGCAAATGCCGTAAAACACTCCGGCTGCAGCCGGATTGACCTGCGGCTTACGTTGGACGAGCCGCAGTTTGTTACCCTCTCCGTCGCGGATAACGGCTGCGGCATCGCTGACGCTCTCGTCGTCAAGCAAGATGGAAGGGGCGTCGGTATGTCGGCCATGCGCGAACGAATGGCACTGATCGGCGGCTCCATATCAATCCGATCGGGTCCCGGCCAAGGAACGGTTGCCGTCGCTCGAGCGCCTATTTCCGGTCCCGCAAAGGAACTCGCTTGAAACGCTACCGAATATTGATTGCAGACGATCATGAGCTAGCTCGGTCGGGTCTTGTCGCCGTGCTTGCAAGCGCTCCCGACCTGGAGATCGTTGGCGAGGCGCCAGACGGCATGAGCGCGGTAACTCTCAGCGAGAGTCTCCGACCGGATATTGCCCTGCTCGACATACGGATGGGCAGCATGGATGGCCTCGAGGCCGCAGCGGAGATTGGAGTCCGATCGCCCGAAACCCGCATCATCATGCTGACCATGCATGACAGCGTGGACTATCTTGAAGCCGCCATCAAGGCTGGGGCCAGCGGCTATGCATTGAAGGACATACGGCGCGACGAGTTGCTGCAGGTGATTGCCAATGTCGCGGCGGGGCAGTCTTTCTTCAACGTCGACCTGATGCGTCGCCTGCTTCGGCGTGTTTCTCCCGAAACACCCGGTGAAACCACCATTGAGCGGCTGACCGTTCGCGAGCGTGAAATCCTAGTCCGGCTCACCACCGGCGAAACGAACAAGGAGATCGCCAAGTCGCTCGACATTTCACCCGGCACCGTTAAGGTGCACGTCGAACGCATCCTCTACAAATTACGGGTGGCCGATCGAACGCAGGCGGCGGTCATGGCGGTAAGGGCCGGCCTTGTGGATCGGGACCGCCTATGATCGCTTCACGCTTTTTCGCCTCCATCTCCAAGCGGTTTCTGGACCAGCCGCTTGCCTACAAAGGTCTTATCGTCATTGCCGTGCCGCTGATCTGCTTCCTGATCGCGCTGGCTTCGGTTTTCCTTGCCGACCGGGAAAGTCGCCGGGCGGAAAACTATGTGCGCGTTACTTTCGCCATCCAGTCAGATATCCTGGAGCTGCACGCACTGCTTGCTGAGGCGGCCTCGGGGGTGCGCGGTTTCCTTCTGACCGGCAACGAGGCGTTCTTGGCGCCCTTCAACAAGGCAAGCGTAGAACTGCCAACGGTGCTTTCCAGCATGCGTCCTTTGATCAGGGACAGCGAACAGCGTGCACGGCTCGACGAGATGGAACCGCTGGTGCGCCAGAAACTGGCAGGCCTCAGCGCCTTGCGTGACGGCAGCGGACGACCGGAAAAACCGGCCCTGGACGACATTCGCAAAACCCTCCTCGACAACAAGGTCTTGCTGGACACGCTTCGGACAAAGATCAACGAGATGCGCGAACGGGAAGATTTTCTTTTGGCCGCGCGCACCGGTGAAGCAGACGCCATCCGTGACCGCTCCAAATGGATCACTTTGGTTGGCGCCTTGTTCGGTCTGCTCGGGGGCGTCAGCGCAATTATGCTGATGTCGAACGGCATTGTTCGGCGCGTGGGCGCACTGCAGAAGGAGGCGCACAAGCTGGCCAGCGGACAGGATCTCCAATCGATTCCGGCAGGACGCGATGAGCTTGGCTCGCTTGCAACGGCCCTTCAGGAGGCAAGCCGCTTGCTCAAGGCGCGCGAAGAAGCTTTGCGCGAAAGCGAGGAACGGTTCCGCCTACTGGTCGACGGCGTGCATGACTACGGCATTTTCGGCTTGGACGAAACGGGCCGTGTAGTCAGCTGGAACGTCGGCGCTGAGCGGATTACGGGTTATAGGGCAGACGAGGTCATAGGCGGGCATTTTTCCAGATTTTATCCGGAGGATACACGCCAAACACATCCGGCGCAGGAACTGGCACAGGCGCTCGCCTTCGGCCGGGTCGAGAACGAGGGGTGGCGCATTCGCAAGGATGGAGAGCGCTTCTGGGCCAATGTCGTCGTCACAGAGTTGAAGGACGAGCATGGCAATTCACGAGGCTTCTCCAAAATCACCCGGGACATGACCGATCGAAAGAAATCCGAGGAAACCCTGCAGGCGGCACGCCGGGAAGCTGAGCGGGCAAGCCAGGCCAAGAGCGAGTTTCTTTCGCGGATGAGCCACGAATTGCGTACGCCGCTCAACTCGATCCTCGGCTTCGGCCAGATCCTCGAAATGGACATGGAAGATCCGGACGCTCAGTTTTCTGTCAGGCAGATTCTGACAGCCGGCCGGCACCTGTTGAGCCTGATCGACGAGATCCTCGACATGGCGAGGATCGAAGCCGGACGGATGGACCTGGTGCTCGACACTATCGATGCGGGGGAGGTCTTGCAGGAGGCCTTGGCGCTCGCCCGTCCTTTGGCAGAGGAACGAGCGATCGACTTGCGTCTCGACGATACGCCACTCGGGCAGACATTTGCGACCGCCGACCGCCGGCGGCTGTTACAAGTTCTTCTGAACCTCCTGTCGAATGCCATCAAGTTCAATCGCGCCAGCGGCGAGGTCAGGATCGTCGCGCGCGCAGTTGGCTCTGATGTGTTAGTGGTGGATATCTGTGATACCGGATCCGGCATTTCGGCTGAGGGCGTGGAACGGCTGTTCCGGCCATTCGAGCGGCTTGGAAAAGAACGCAGCACGACAGACGGCACGGGGCTGGGTCTTGCCCTGTCCAAACATCTCATGGAAGCGATGGGCGGACGATTGGATCTTACGGGAACGTCGGCGCAGGGAACGATTTTTTCTCTCCATTTGCCAATCGCAACTGAGGAAAGGATGGCGGAAGAAATGGGCCTGACGCATGCGGTTGTGTCGGTACCGGGCGACATCATGATTGCCAATGTACTATGCATTGAGGACAATCCTCAGAGCCTTAATCTGATCGAGAATGTGCTGACGCGCCGTTTTGGCTGCCGTGTGATGCCGGCAATGCTTGGTGAGCTGGGCCTGGCCCTGGCTCTGCAGCACAAGCCGGGCCTCATCCTTCTCGACCTCGATCTTCCGGATATGCGCGGCCTTGATGTTCTTCAGCGGTTGCGAAGCGATCGAAGGACCCGCGCGATCCCGGTCGTGGTAATCAGTGCCGATGCCACGGTGGCGACCCGGCAGAAGGCGATGATGGCCGGGGCCACGAACTATCTCACCAAGCCGCTTGACCTTCGCCTTTTTATAAAGTCCGTGGAAGCCATCGGATGCAATTGAACACGACTATCGAAATTCCCGCCGACGCAAAGGTCCTCATCATCGACGACGAGGCGGCCAATGTCGCCCTCTTGACGCGCCTTCTGCAACGCGAGGGCTTTCAACGGCTGAGTTCTACATTCGACCCGCGCAGTGGGCTGGACATGTTCCGCGACATAAAGCCCGATATCGTGCTGCTAGATCTCATGATGCCGCACATTGACGGGTTTCAATTGCTGGAGGCGTTTTCCCGTCTTGTCGGTCCGCATAACTTTGTTCCCATCGTCGTGCTGACGGCGGACACGTCAATAACGACGCGACGCCGGGCATTGTCATTGGGAGCCAAGGATTTTCTCGTCAAGCCGCTGGACGCGGTCGAAACCGTGCTCCGTATCGTCAACTTGCTTGAGACCCGCTTTCTCTTTCTCGAGCTGCAACGACTGACAGGAGATATCGTTGACGGTGGTGTCCGATAGTCGTGCCGGCTGAGGGCATATTGGCCGGTCGGGCGCAGCGGTTAATGACACGTTCAGCGTTCGAACCGCTCCAGCATCCTCCTCAGTTGTGCATTTTGCAGCTGAAGCTTGCGCGCCAGCTGGTCCCGCAGCAGCCTGATCTCTTCATCAAGGCGGATTGCATCGTCAGAAACGGCCGGAACGGCTGGAGAGGGTGGCGGAACGGCTTCACCCCCTGCCGCTTTCTGGCCCCGGGTGCTGCGCTTTCGCGTTGCACCTTCGCCAGTCTGAGAGGGTTTTAATGCGTCGTGTTCGGCCGTACCGGCCTCATCGGACAAGGCCGGATCAGCCACCTCCACGGGCCTGGCGCCTTCGGTATCTGCCGCGCCATGGATACCGCTTGCCGTTTCTTCGGAATGATCCGGGCCCGCTGACACCGCCTCCGATTGATCGTGAAGGGCGGGTTTTTCGTCGACCCGAGGATCGGCGGTGTTGAGCCCGTTGTCGGCAGCCGTTTCAGTCGGTTTGGCGATGGCCAATACGTCCGGCTTCACGTCATCGGTCGGGCCGTGTTCTCGGCGCTGCTGACGTCGCGGTGACACAAGCCGGGCAAGAAGTTTCCATGGAGACGCCATTTTATTCGACCTCGTATTCTACCCCGCATGCAGGCTGCGAGCAAAAGCGTTGGCGGCGGGACTAGCCGCCGCCAAGATGTTCGTCTCGATAAGCATGAGAATGCGGCCGGCGCTTGACCGGCTGCTGCCAATCAACCGAGGTTGAGCCGCTTTCGCAGATCGGCATTTTCAGCACGGAGCTTCTCGGCCAGCAGCTTGCGCAGTCTTTGGTTTTCCTCTTCCAGCTGCAGAAGATCCGCAAACTCATCGACTGCCGCCACCGACGGTGCGGTCGCTGCCTGCACGGCCTTCGGAGCACGTTTGACGCTTGTCACACCCTCGTCAGACTTTGCCTTGCGTCCTCTCTTCGGCTTTCCAGCTGCGGCATTCGAAGCCGCTGCCGGCTGCGCCGAAACTGCGGCTGAGGCCGTCTCAGGCGCCGCCTTCCTGGCGCGAGGTTTGCGCTCCTTCTTCGGTGCGGGCGCCGCTACGGCCGGCGTCTCGGCGTCAGTCATCGTATTGTTGTCGTCGGCCATTATGGTCTCCTGTAAGGCCGATGCATTTGTCTCCTGCTCAATCGGCGGTGTCAACAACGCCGCCGCCTGTTGTTCTCCGGCGAAAGACATTCCGGTGCTGCCAACCTGGGAAGTTTCCGGCAGGAATGGCATTGCCTCGTCCTGCAGATCCTGCGCAACGGACTTGAGATCCACGTCTCCCCAGATCGAGTTCGGATTGGAATTGAGTTTTCGCCGACCAGATCTATACTCGACGGCAAAGCTGCGCTGGACTTTTTTCACTTTGAGAGGCCTTGGGTGTCTGCGGTGATGTTTCGGCGACGTTTTCAGCATCGCAACAAGCCCTGCAGATAACCACTATCGCCCCGGCGGTCCAGACCCCTGGCGTCACCCGGCCCTCTGCGACTGCCAGAAACAATCCTTGTCGATGGCGGCGTCGAGCAAGGGGATGAAGTCCCCGCCTTCTATGACCCGATGATTGCCAAGATCGTTGCGTATGGGCCGAACCGCGACGCCGCACTTTCGAAGCTCGCAGCCGCGTGTGCCGGCATCGAGGTCTGGCCGGTCACATCCAATGCCGGCCTGCTTGCCCGCATCGCCGTCGATCCGGATTTTTGCGCTGCTGAGTCCGATACCGGCTACCTCGACCGCCATGGCGATAGGCTTGTGGGGACGGCGCCGAGCAAAGCCGCGATCGACACCGCGGCTACTGTGGTTTCGAGAAATACGGATGGCTTCCCTGGTCCGCGCTTGCCGAGTTCCGCATCGCCGGCCTGGATGATAATAGAGTGCGCGTCAGTATCGGCGATCACCTCCTTCGGGGGCAATCAGGTCCGAAGCTTGAGGCAAATGCCGTCACGATCGGTGAAACGACGATGCTTTTCGACGCCGGCAATGCCTGGCCGATCAGCCTGCCCATCGCAAACGAAGTCGAGGCAAGTCAGAGTGCCAGCGATGGCGCGATCCTTTCGCCCATGCCCGGCCTCGTCATTTCGGTGGATGTCGCCGAAGGCAATCGTGTCGCCAAGGGGGACCGCCTGCTGACAGTCGAAGCGATGAAAATGGATCATTCGCTGCGTGCGCCCTTCGACGGCATCGTCGAAAAATTGCAGGTTTCCTCGGGGTCAGGGTCCCGGAAAACCAGCTGATCGTCAGCATTGTGAAGGAGCAGAATTGATGGCCGGCCGTTATTTCGACGAGAGGACGGTCGGCGACCGCATAGCCCACGACATCCGCCGCACGGTCACCAAGGCCGACAAGCTGCTCTTCACGACGCTCTCTCACAATCCGCAACCGCTGCATCTCGATGCCGACTATGCGGCCGGCGCCGAATTCGGCCGGATCATCGTAAACGGCACCTTCACCTTTGCGCTCACCGTCGGCCTTTCGGTCGGCGACATCACGCTCGGCGCGCTCGTCGCCGATCTCGGCTATGACACGGTGACGATGCCGAAGCCCGTCTTCATAGGTGATACCCTGCATGGAAACTGAGGCGATGGAGCTGCGTCGCTCGAACTCCCCTCCCGATGCCGCGGCGCGACGGCTTTTCCAGCGTGATGGCCATCCACCCAGCCAGGTCGAAGTGATCAATCACGCCTTCACGCCGGATTCATCCGAAATCGCCGGGGCGGAAAGTGGCCGCCGCCTTTGCCGCCAGACCCGACGCAGGCGTCATTCAGCTCGACGGACGCATGCTGGACCTGCCACATCTCAAGCTCGCGAGCCGCATCCCGGAGATATCAGGCCGATAGGGCAAACCGCACCAACGAAGCGAGAGCCGTGCCAACTCAATTGTAGGGGGAGTAGCATTGTCTGCGCGAGCCCCCGTAGGGCTGAAAACTATTATCATAGGCTGAATACGACCGATAACGGCGCGCGCACCAGTCATAATGTCTTCCGTCATATCGGATCGAATAGTCCTCAGCTGGCGGCGGAGGAGGCGGAGGAGGCGGAGGAGGCATGACAAACGGTGGCGGCCCTAGAGGACCTGGAATTGATGGAATGGGCGGCCCAACTTGCGCCATGGCAGCCGATTGCACTGCCAGCAGCAACGAGATCGCGGTGAACATCCGGAGATATTTCATCAGTCTTCCTCATACCCACGCCGTTCAAAAGCGTGATCTGTTTCCTGAACTTCGTTACGCGCCACAGAGGCAGGCTTGCCATCAACGGCTAAACTTCAGGTCCGGTTTTTCACCGTCCCATCCCTGAAGTCCGCCGGGAACCGACCGGAATCGAAGGCATCGTGTGCCCATCTTGCCGGATATGCACATCGCGTCGTCCTTGAC
This sequence comes from Rhizobium sullae, assembly GCF_025200715.1. Taxonomy (NCBI): domain Bacteria; kingdom Pseudomonadati; phylum Pseudomonadota; class Alphaproteobacteria; order Hyphomicrobiales; family Rhizobiaceae; genus Rhizobium; species Rhizobium sullae. Next base: position 344,092 of record NZ_CP104145.1, on the reverse strand, counting down.
CGTCCAGGTGATGGAGAGCGTGAATGGCAACGGGCCGCGAATGCTTCCGGTGCCGTCTTTCTTCAGAGTGAATTTGAGAGTCTTGCCATCCGGCGCAAGTGCCGACCAGGGCGCTCCATCGGCAAGGATTTCGGCGGCCTTCTCAGACGGCAGGAACTGTTCCTGCGCTGAGGACGACGGACTCGCCGCAAGAACTGCGATGACCGCCCCCGCAAATCGTAGATATCTCTTCATGTCGATGTCCTTTCATGATTGTTTGCTGAAGTACCGCAGTCGCCGGCGCTGCGGGTGATTGAGGACTGTCGGCAGCTATTGAGAGGCCGTCGCACCCTTGTCGCTCCAGCTTGGCGGCAAACCGAACTGACTGGCGACCGCCCCTTTGATACCGGGCGCAGCTCCAAATGCCTTGCAGGCATCGTATTTCGGCTCGCTGCCGAATGCCGCCTTGATCTTTTGCATCAACCGGGTGGACGACGTTCCCTTGAACGGGTCCTGACCCTTCACCAGCATGCGGCTGAAATCGGCGCCGAATGCTGATGAAAGGGAATAGGCATCCCCGACCGCGGATATCCGTGCCTTTGTCGTCACCATGTTCGCGCCGCGTGACCAGATCATCGCGGCCTGCTGAGAACCGTCCTGGCCGACCGCTTCGGCTTCTGCCGACAAACCGCCGAGACCGATCGGAATCCTCGGGATTGGAACGTGAGCCACAGAAGCGCCGAGCGTGGCGACAGTGGAGGTCGCGGCGATCGCCTGGTTCGTCGCGACGATGTCGGTGACCATCGCGTGGACAACGAGGTCCGCCGGCTGGTTTAGACCCATGACCTTGAACCGATTGCTGAGGCCCATACACAGCGCCCGGTCGACGGCGTTGGTCAGGAGTGCCAGGTCTTTGGCGTCGAAGGAGCCGCGAGCACTTTCCACCGTGGTGGGAACGATGCGCACTGTCTGCGCGGCGAGTACGACCGGCGAATTCACGCGCAATTTCGCCTTGGTCAGAGAGCCGCCCGATGCCACCATTCCCGTGTAGGATCCAAGGGACGTCCCTTCCTGTAAGGGGACGTTTGCGCAGGAGGAGAGCGAAGCGAAGAGGACGGCGCAGATTGCCGCCTGCACGGGAATTTCCACTGCTTGAACGTTGAAGGTCATTGGCGAATCTTTTGAACCGGGACTGTGGGTTCTGTTTTAGAGACGCCAACGTTAATGGCTGTAAAGCCTGTGTAAAGTTGAGTAAAATCGTGAAATCCAAGGTCCGCAGGCGCCGTTTGCCTTGCACCGCGGGTGGCCAGGTGGTCCATCAGCCCGACTTCGCCGCTCGCTCGGAAGCGACAGGCGCTTGTCGGGACAGATAGCCGGCACCCACGGCGACATAAAGATCCACATAATCCTTAGCAACTTGCTGCACGGTGGCTGCGAGGCTTGCCTGAGCATCGGAGACGGATCGTTGCGCGTCCAGGACATCAAGCAGCGACGAGGCGCCGTCTGTATAGCTCGTCGTTGAAAGCGCGAGCGCTTCCTGGGCGGTTTCCACCTGTCTGCGTAGCGGCTCCAACGTCTGCGCGTCATGGCGAACGGCCGACAGGGCGTTTTCCACCTCTTCGACCCCATTCAGCACCGCCGCTTTCCAGGCGAGATATTGGGTTTTGGCATCGGATTTTTCGATGTCGACATTCGCACGCAATTTGCCGCCATCGAAGATCGGCAGGTTGAGCGTCGGTCCGAAGGACCAACTGGTCAGGGTTCCACCGCTGGCACCGGATGATTTGACCCAGCTCGGCGAGATCGACCCGGATAGGGAGATCGACGGGTAGAGCTGGGCTTCGGCAGCGCCGATATCGGCAACGGCCGCCGCTAGATCGCGTTCGGCCTTGCGGATATCGGGACGGTTGCGGATGAGATCGGCCGGAATGCCGGCTCGAATGTCGCCGCGGAAGACCGGCTGGCCCGCACTCCTCTGCAGCTCATTCATCAGCGAGGCCGCCGGCATCCCGAGGAGCAAGGCGATGTGGTGGGCCGAAACGGTAAAGCTCTGTTCGAGGCCGGGGATATCTGCCTTCGTTGACCGAACAAGGCCTTCGGCCTGAACGACGTCAAGACGAGAGGCCGCACCTGCCTTGAGCTGCAGCTGCGTGAGTTCGTAGGTCTCCTGACGGGATTTCAAATTCGCCTTCGAAAGCGCGACGCGCTGCTGATAATAGCGGGCGTCGACATAGCTCGAGACGAGGTCCTTCAGAAAGGAGAGCTTCGCATCATCGGCCGTTGCGTAGGCGGCCCCAAGCGAGGCGATTGCGCTCTCTCTAGAGCGACGGTACTGGCCGAAGAGATCGAGCAGCCATGAAAGGCTGGCCTCGCCGCCTGTCGTATTCGTGGTGCCGATCGTCGTACGCTCAGAACCCTTCTCACCCGACACAGTGTGCGATGCGTCGACATAGAGGCTCGGCAGACCGCCGGCCCCGGCAACCGTGACATTGGCGGAGGCCGCGTTGATGCTCTCGATCGCCTGCAGCACATCGAGGTTCTCGCTGAGGCCCTGAGCCACCAGGCTGTCGAGCTGTTCGTCACGATAGGCCGTCCACCACTGCGCCGTCACGACATCGCCGTGGCTCTTGCCACCACCCTCTTTGAATTTAGCAGGAAGCGGCGTCTGTGGGGGGACGTGATCCGGGCCGCTGACGCAGCCTGCCAACAGAAGCGTGAGTGCCGATGTGGCGTAGCGGAGGGATGGTATTCTTGTGCAGAGCGACGGAGTCACTGGCGAGCTTTCTGAACCGGGATCGTAGGTTCAGGCTTAGCGGCGCCAACGTTAATGGCGGTAAAGACACTGTAAAGTTAGGTAAAGTCTGGTTGCACGTCTCGATTCCACCGAGCTGCGCGGCCTCGTCCACCACCGCCTCAAGCTTCGTCGAGTGGTCGCCAGGCGTGGTCGTCAGCCAAGCCATAGGGCATCGGTTTCCTGGGAAGCTCCAGGGTGATTGCCAGGCCACCGGTATCAGGCAATGACGCATGCACACGCCCGCCGTGGCGCTCGATGGCCTGCCTGGTGATTGCCAGACCCAGGCCGTATCCGCCTCTTGGCACAGCCTCTGTCCCACGTGAGAACGGCTGGAAGATCCGTTCCAGTTCGTCTCGCCTGACACCTGGTCCCTGATCCGTGACGCAGATTTTGAGGCGGTCGGCCGTCGCCTCGCAAGCCACTGATATGCGCGAATGCTCGGCCGTATACTTGAGGGCGTTGCGGACGACGTTTTCGAGCGCCCTGTAGATCAGCTCACCTTCGACCTCGGCGCGGAAGGTGCCCTCGACACTGGTTGTGATCGAGACCTCCCGTGCCTGGGCTTCGAATGCCGCGTCGCCGAGGATTTCGTTCAGCAGCTCGATGACATCAAGAGTGTGCGTCTTCAGCGGCCGGCTGGATCCCGCCGTCAATCTGGCAAGCGTCAGAACTTCGCCGACCAGCGCGTCCAGCCGTTCGACCTCCCGGTCCATGCGGTCCAGCATGGCGCCGAGTTTCGCCGGGCTCTGCCGGAGGACGCCGACAGCGGCCTGCAGACGGGACAAGGGCGAACGCAGCTCATGGGACACGTCATGGAACAGCCTCTGCTGCGCATCCTGCAGCTCCTGAAGCCGGGCGGCACTGGAATCGAAGTCATGCGCAAGCGCGGTGACTTCATCCTTCCGGCCGGCCATCTTGTCACCGATGCGGAAATCGAAGCGGCCATTGGCGAGCGCACTCAAGCCATCACGCAGATGCACGACGGGACGAATGAGGTATCGGGCGAGTGCGCCTGCCGATATCGTGCTCGAAATCAGGATCGTGAGCCAGGGCAAGAACGGGCCGAAGTTCTCGAAGGTGAACGTCGCTTGGGCCGGCAGGGAAATCTGATAGCAAACCCCGTCCTTCAGGACGGATCTTGTGTCGACGGCTTTTGGAACCGCACAAGCATCGGCTTTCGCGGCTTTGGAGATCGTCAGGCCAGGCGGAAGCGTCTCTTGGCTTGTGCGCACGAAATGCGCGGCGGCATCTTCGCCATCTCTCGCGAGCACGTTTGCTGTCAGGTTCAGGGCGATCGCTCGCCGCTCTTCCTCCAGTTCGCGCGCAAAAGGAACCCCTTGGAGAAAAATGACGAGCAGGAAGATCACGCCCACAGTCGCCGCCATCGTCAACCAGATCGTCGTGAAGAACTTCCAGAAAAGTCGGGGCATGGTCAGTCCACGAGAAGTTGATAGCCCTGGCCGCGAACGGACTGGATCCAGGATTGTCCATCCTCCCTCAGTCCGAGCTTCTGGCGAACGCTACTGATATGGACGTCGATACGGCGATCGAACGGGGTCAGCGGCTTGCCGAAGGCCCGCTTCGAAATGTCCTGCTTCGACACGAGCTGGCCGGCGCTGCGGGCGAGGACCTCGAGCAGGCTGAATTCCGTGCCGGTCAGTTCCAAGGTTTCGCCGCGCCATTCGGCGATCCTGCTGGCCGGATGGATCACGAGTTTTCCCGCCCTTATCGTGTCGGTCGTCGCGCCGGCTGACGGCTGACCAACCCGACGGAGGATGGCGCGCAGTCTCGCCGCAAGTTCGCCCGGCGAGCATGGCTTCGGCACATAGTCGTCGGCGCCGAGATTGAGACCCGATATCCTGTCGACGTCATCGCCCCTTGCGGTCAGCATCAGCACAGGAACCTGGCTGAGCTTCCTGATCCTTTGCAGAACTTCGATCCCGTTCATCCGAGGCATCATGATGTCGAGCACGATAATATCGACCGCATTGCCGGCAGCCGCCGCAATGGCGGCGCGACCGTCCGTATCCGTGACGACGTCATATCCTTCTTCGAGCAGATATTCCTGCAGAAGCGTCGTCAGCTCGGCATCGTCGTCGATGAGGAGAACCTTGTTCATTCACTTCGTCCGTCATTGATCCTGGTGAGCCATACAGCACAAACACAGCCGCGCGACCGAGTTTTACCTAACTTAACACTAACTTGACCGCACTTAACGTTCGCCCCGTTACTTATCCTGCCATGACATCACCGCGAGCCAGGATCGGGTGCCTCCACATGAGCTGCAACCCTTCATCGAGTCGGCGCAGATCGGGAAAAGGCACCAACGCCTTTGACCACAAGGAGTGGATCGTTGAGAAAACCGCCTGGAGTATTCGCTACCGCTCTTGTTGCGGCAACGCTCCTGCTTCCCCTCCGCAGCGCCATGACGGATCAGTCCGCGGCACCTGCCCTTACCGTCTCCCTCGTGGCACCGGCTCAGCGAGACTGGCCGGAGACCGTTCCCGCAAGCGGCTGGCTGAAGCCCTGGCAGGAAGCCATTATTGCTTCCGAGACGAGCGGCCTGCGCGTAACCGAAATCCTGGCTGAGGTCGGCTCCGTTGTTAAGAAGGGGCAGATACTCGTCCGGCTGTCGCAGGACAGCGTGCTGGCCGACCTTCGCAAGCAGGAGGCGGCCGTCGTGACCGCTCAGGCAAACCTGACAAAGGCGAAGGCCAATGCGGATCGGGCTCGGCAGCTTCGCTCTTCCGGCGCCCTCTCGGATGAGAAGATTATCGAATATTTCGCCGACGAACAGACGGCAACGGCAAGTCTTGCGTCCGAAGAGGCGGCACTCGACAGCCAGAAGATCAAGCTCGACCAGACAACCGTCACGGCCGTCGATGACGGCCTGATAACCTCGCGATCAGCCGAACTCGGCGCCGTCGTCTCATCCGGCACCGAGCTGTTTCGTCTGGTCCGCCAGCAGCGGGTCGAATGGCAGGCCGAGGTTTCGGCTCGTTACCTTTCACGCATCTCGGAAGGATTGAGCGTCGACATCGACGGGCCGGACGGACGTCTCCTTCAGGGCAAGGTAAGGCTCGTCGGACCTTCGATCAACACCAATACAAGCCGGGCGATTGTCTATGTGGCGCTTCCCCAGGATGTTCAGCCGCGCACCGGTCTTTACGTCACCGGCACCATCGAACTGACAACCACGCCGGCGCTGACGGTTCCGGAGACGGCGATCGTTTTCCGTGACGGGATAAACTATGTCTTCACGGCCGGCGAGGACAAGCGGGTAAGACGGGTGCGGGTCGAGACCGGCCGCCGCATCGACGGCGAAGTCGAGATCGTGTCCGGCATAGACTTCTCGGCGAGAGTGGTGACGTCGGGCGGAGCTTTTCTGTCGGACAACGATCTCGTGAAGATTGCGGGAGAAGGTTGATGAATTTTTCCGAATTTTCGATCCGCAATCCCGTACCGGCAATACTGCTTTTTGCGATGCTTGCCGGCGGCGGCTTGCTGGCCTTCCAGCATCTGCCGGTTCAGAACTTCCCGGATATGGACCTCCCGACCATCAAAGTTGCCGCGACGCTCGACGGTGCTGCGCCGGCGCAGCTCGAAACCGAGGTCGCCCGCACGATCGAGGACAATCTTGCCTCGTTGAGTTATCTCGACCACGTCACCACCACGATCACCGACGGCACGGTGTCGATCAGCGTGTCCTTCAAACTGGAGAAAGACAGCGAAACCGCCCTGAACGAGGTCCGCAACGCCGTGGACAGCGCAAAGGCCGATCTGCCGGCGCAGATGCAAACGCCAAGCGTCACCAAAGTCACCGTGCAGAATTCGGCGCTGGTCACCTATGCCATCCAATCTGCCGTCCTCAATGAAACCGAGCTTTCCTGGTTCATCGACAACGATCTGACCAAGGCGCTCCTGTCGGTACCGGGCGTCGGACAGGTCAATCGCATCGGCGGTGTCGACCGCGAAGTTCACGTCGACCTCGATCCGACGACGATGGCCGCATTCGGCGTGACGGCGACCACTGTGTCGGCGCAATTGAAGTCGGTTCAGGCTGATACTTCAGGTGGCCTTGGGGAGATTGGCGGCACCCGTCAGACGTTGCGCACGCTCGGCGCCGTAGCATCGGTCGATGCTCTGAAGGCGCTTAGAATTCCCCTGGCCAACGGGGAGCAGGTTCGCCTCGACGACGTCGCATCCGTCACGGACAGCTTCGCGGAGCGTTCTTCGATGGCCTATCTCGACGGCAAACCGGTGGTCGCGGTCGAGATCAAACGCTCGAACGGGTTTTCGGACAGCGGTGTCGCGGCCGATGTCGACACGGCAATGAAACGGTTCGCAGCCACGCACTCCAATGTGCAGATCGAGGAAGCGTACAGCACGGTCGGGCCGATCGTCGATAACTATAATGGTTCGATGCACATGCTGTACGAAGGGGCCGTCCTGGCGATCGTCGTCGTCTGGCTCTTCCTTCGGGACTGGCGTGCGACGATCCTGTCCGCCGTGGCGCTGCCGCTGTCGGTCATACCGACCTTCCTTGTCATGTATCTGGCCGGCTTCGGCCTGAATATCGTCACGTTGCTGGCGCTTTCGCTGGTGGTCGGCATCCTTGTCGACGACGCCATCGTCGAGGTCGAGAACATCGCCCGTCACTTGCAGATGGGCAAGCGACCGGTCGACGCCGCTCTCGAAGCCGCCAACGAGATCGGGCTCGCCGTTATCGCAACCACTTTCACGCTCGTCGCCGTCTTCCTGCCGACGGCCTTCATGAGTGGCATTCCGGGACTTCTGTTCCGCCAGTTCGGGGTTACTGCCGCCGTTGCGGTCCTTGCCTCGCTCGTCGTCGCACGCCTGCTGACGCCGATGATGGCCGCCTATTTCATGAAGGCCCATCCCACCGAGGAAAAAGACGGCCTGCTCATGCGCACATATCTCGCAATCGTGAAGGCGGCCATGAGCCACAGGAAGATGACGGTGGCCGTGACTGCCATCGTCGTCGGACTTTCGCTTGCCACCATCCCATTCCTGAAATCCGGCTTCCTGCCCGCTTCCGACGACGCGCGAGCTCAGATCACGCTCACCATGCAGCCAGGCGCCACGATCGAGCAGACGGACGCCACCACCACGAAGGCCGCCAATATCGTCGGCAAGCTCCAGGACGTCACGCATGTCTTTTCCGCGGTCGGTTCAGCATCCTCGGGCGGCGGCCCCGACTCCAGCACCACGAGCAGCGTCGGATCCGCCACTATTGTTGCCGTGCTGTCACCCATCGGCGAGCGCGATCGCAAGCAGTCGGAGATCGAAAACGACATCCGGCAGGCTCTCGCGGTCCTTCCCGGCGTGCGGGTCGCGGTCGGCAGCGGCAACGGTACGAAGCTGGAGATCACCCTTGCCAGTGATGATGCCAATGCGCTTGACAGCGCAAGCACTGCGCTCGAAGAGCAGCTCCGCACACTGCAGGGGATCGGCGCGGTGACATCGACCGCAGCCAGGCAGGCGCCGGAGATCCAGATCACGCCCGACTTCGCGCGCGCCGCAGCGCTCGGAGTGACCTCGAGCGCCATCGCCGAAGCGGTGCGCGTGGCGACGAATGGGGAATATTCCGCCGATCTGCCAAAGCTCAACCTGCCGCAGCGTCAGGTTCCGATCGTCGTTCGCTTCAGCCCCGAGACACGCACGAAGCTCGACGACATCAAGAACATGCGAGTGTCTGGAACGAACGGCAATGTCGATCTCGGATCGATCGCCGATATCCGGATCGGCGGCAGTCCGTCGGAGATCGACCGCATCGACCGAATGCGCAATGTCACCCTTTCCGTCGAACTCAACGGCCGCATCCTGGGCGACGTCAACGGTGAGGCGCAGGCCCTGCCGGCGCTCCAGCGCCTGCCGCCAGGGGTCATCCTTGTCGAACAAGGCGAACTTCAGCGCAGTTCGGAGTTGTTCCAGAGCTTTGGCCTTGCAATGGCGATCGGCGTCTTCTGCATCTATGCGGTTCTCGTCTTGCTCTTCCACGACTTCCTGCAGCCGCTCACCCTTCTGATGGCCCTGCCGCTCTCGCTCGGCGGCGCGCTCGTCCCGCTGGTGGTGACCGGAACCAGCTTCTCGATGGCGGCCGTCATCGGGCTGCTCATGCTCATGGGAGTGGTCACCAAGAATTCCATCCTTCTCATCGAATATGCGATCATGTCGCGCCGCCAGGGCATGTCGCGGTTCGATGCCCTCGTGGACGCCTGCCACAAGCGCGCCCGGCCGATCGTCATGACCACGATCGCCATGGCAGCCGGCATGCTTCCCGTCGCTCTCAGCCTGACGGGTGGCGATTCGAGTTTCCGCCGGCCGATGGCGATCGTGGTGATCGGGGGGGTGATGATGTCGACGCTGCTCAGCCTCATCGTCATCCCTGTCATCTTCACCTTCGTCGACGACCTGCAGGAGGCGCTCAAGCGCCTCGTGCGCGGGCGCGGGCCGGATCAGGAAACCGCTAACGACGAACCGCATGCATGCAACGATCACGCAGCGATCGCATTGAAGCCCGAGCTTTCGAAGCGAGGGCGTGTTCAGTGACGAACCCTTTTCTCCGCAAGCGACTGGCAAGATGACCCAGGTGAAGGCGATGCTTGTTGATTTCCGTGGCAACCTCTTCGGTCGCGTTCCCTCCCCCGGGAACGGGGCCGCGGGACGTAGACCCCCGCAGGCGGCCCTGGGCCGCCTGCGCGTCCTGCCACCTGTTGGGAGGCGGCCCGGTGATGGAACGGCGTGCCCTTGAAGAGGGGCCTCATGCGAGCACTTATCGCGCTTATTCCGATCGCCTTCATCTTGTCCGCATGCACGCAGACGCTGGATAGAGCCGTTAGCGCAAAGGAGGCGGAAAATGCTTCGGTCGCTGGGTATGGCGAGATTCGCTCCTATCTCGACGTCCGCCCCGACGAAGCTCCACGAAATACTCTCGACTGGGCGCCGGCGACCAAGCGGAATAGACTCGACGCTCTGATGATCTCGGGCGGCGGCGCGGGTGGCGCCTTCAGCGTCGGCGTTCTCTCAGCGTGGAGCGCCAAGAAGTCTCGCCCGCAATTCGATGTCGTCACCGGCGTCAGTACCGGTGCCCTGATTGCACCTTTTGCATTTCTAGGATCAGCTTATGACGACACCCTGATACATCTTTACACAAGCGGCATCGCCGAAGACCTTGTCCGAAGCAAACGAGCCGGCGGATTGTTTGGGCAAAGCTTGCTGAGAGCCGATCCATTGAGACGGATGATCGAACGCTCGATTACTCCCGCGATATTGCAACAGGTTGCAGCCGAACATCGCAAAGGCCGCCGTCTCCTTATCCTAACTACCAATCTGGACACCCAGCGTGCCGTCGTGTGGAACATGGGCGTCATCGCAAACAGCGGCCGGCCTGACGCGTTGAGACTGTTTCAGGACGTCATGGTGGCCTCTTCAAGCATACCAGGAGTCTATCCGGCGGTCATGATTGAGGTCGAGTCGCAAGGGCGCCATTTCAAGGAAATGCACTCAGATGGAGGGTCCGCGTCTCCGGTCCTCACGATTCCACAATTTCTGCTGACAAGTAGCACCCGTCTGGCAGCCAAAAGGCAAAGCGTCGATTTTTATGTGATTACCAACAACGCACTCATGCCGGAATATGTTATCACGCCGGACAAAACGCTGTCTGTGATCACAAGGGCATACTCGATCTTCGTCAAATCGCAGACACAGAGCGCGCTGACGGCCCTCTACAACTACTCCAAACTAACAAACGCACGTTTCCATCTCGCCTCGATCGACGTTCAAGTGCCCTATTCCATGCGCGATCCATTCAACACCAACTACATGCGCGCCGTTTTTAATCTCGGATATGCCGAGCTCTCCGCCGGAACTCTGTGGAGGAATAGACCGGTATTTCGGTGATAGCCGACTACGATCGGCCCTATCCTGCACTCGAGGCGAGAACTTCGCACGACTCGCTGATCACCCGATCGCATGATGCCTCGCACAGGAAAATCGTAATCTTGATCTGACGGTTCTTTGGGTGCAACGAGGGTCATGGTAGCGCTATTCAGCTCACTGGTCTTGCCATACGCCCTCATGCTGATGACGCCGGGACCAAACTTATGATGTCCTTTGCATTGCTATGAGACCGTCATGGCATCGTGTGATCAGTGTAGCAAACACGGCCACGCAAGCGCTTCGCACCCCATCTTGAGCGCTTCGAGGCCGTTATCGAGCCGGAGGATCTGCCGGAGCATGCGGGCAGGCAGAAGATCCTGATTGAAGAAAATGTCTCTGAACGTCTGGATGTCATGCGGCGAAGTTCCGTGGCATCGTCATGCGCTGACTGAAGTATGCCTTCAAAAACGGAGACGGCGTCATCCAGGGCGGCTCCGGCACACATCATCTAAGGATCTAAGGCGGCATTCCAACCGAAGCGGTTTTGACCAAGATCGCAATTGACACTCGCGGCAGCATCGCCTGGGGCAGTTGCTGCGAGACAGTGTGATGGGACGACCATGGCGACGCTGGGGAACTCCGCGGAAGATCCTGCTGTTACTCGATGCCACGAGTCGAACTCAGACCGCTCGCGCTCCTTGCGCAGCGAGCGCGCCCGGGTGGGAGGTAGCTAACGCGATCTCCATCGCGAGAGCGCTCCCCGAGCGCCCTTGAGCGTCGCTGATCGGCGCGGCCAGCGATGGCTTCGACGACGTCTGGAAACGGCTCCTATAGTCGTTCGGACTTACGCCGATGGTCTTGGTGAAGACCCTGCGCATGGCATTCACGTCTGCGAAGCCGCAAGTGGTCGCGATCCTCAGAAGCGGCTGCGTGGTGTCCTGCAGCAGTCGTCTCGCGGCGTCCGTGCGGGCGGCTGCAACGAATTCCGCCGGTGTATAGCCAAGTTCCTTACGGAAGACCCGAGCGAAGTTCCGTGTGCTCATCCCGACCTCGTGGGCAAGACTCTCCACGTCGAGGTGGCCGTTCAAATTCGACAAGACGTATTCCTGCGCCTTCTGGATCAGCGTCGTTTCCGACATCTGGCCGACGAGATACGCACTGAACTGCGACTGCCCACCAGGTCTTTTCATGAACATGACCATATAGCGAGCGACGATCATCGCGGTGTCCTTGCCGTGGTCTTCCTCGACAAGCGACAATGCGAGATCGATACCTGCCGTGACACCGGCAGCCGTTATCAGAGATCCGTCGCGCACGTAGATGGCGTCGGCATCCAGATCGATATCGGGATATTCAGCGCTGAATTTCGCGGCGCATTCCCAATGCGTGGTGATCCTTTTTCCATCGAGAAGACCTGCGGCTGCGAGCAGGAACACTCCGGTGCAGATCGATCCGAACCGTCGGGCCGTCGGTACGCGACGCTGGAGCCAGGCGATGACAGCGGGGTCGATTTCGAAGAAGGCCGGGTCACCTGCTACGAGCAGCGTGTCGATATCCTCGTCCTCGTCAAAGATTGTCCGATCGGCCATGAACCGCAACTGGCCCGTTCCCGCCACGGAAGGGGCGCCAGTCGACATTATTTGGATATCGTAAGCGTCCATGTCTCCCAATCGTCTTGCCGCCTCCCAGAAGACCTCGGCAGGACCAACGATGTCGAGTGACTGCACGCCGGGTGGCGCGAGGATGACGATCCGCATGGCTTTAATCTCCTGGTTTGTCATTCGCCAAATTGGTCATGCAAGATCGCTGCCAGTCCCAGCACTGTCAGGCTGTTTCGGATCTGCCTGCTGTTGAGGTGGAAGTTGGATGCCTCATGCACATCTCCATTATCGATCTTCGCCTTGGCTGCCGCCTCAAACGCTGCGGCGTTTTGTTCGTAGAACTCGATACAGTCGTGTTGCATTGGGGGGTTCCGTAACATTGCGCGGAATGCTCTGCGATGAACGATGCAGTTGCCACCGTTTTCGGCGGCGAATTGCAGCGCATCGAGGTCCTCCCGCCAGATCATGCCGTTGCTCACGCCGCGCATTCGAAGCGGTTGAAGAGTGTCCCGCTCAACGACCCCAGGATCGCCCAGAACACGAGGCTGGTCATGACCGCCGCGGCACCGAATTGATGCCGGAGAGCTTCTGGCGTCAGCGCATGCAGTCCTTCCGGGGGCGCGGGCGCGCCGATCAGATGAGGCGCGGCGATCACCGCGATCGCAACCACGGCTGCCCATGGCTTTCGCTGGAACGCGATCAGTCCGATGCCTGCGGCAGTCGCCAGGGCGGTTCCGATCCACCAGAACTGCCGGTCCCCAAGCGGAGCGGAGGGCGTCCCTGGCAGCTCGGGCGGCAGGCCCAACATGGGAGCGATCATGACACATGCGAATCCTGCCAATCCCCAAAGCAGGCCTTCGCGCCACGTCACGGGTTTTCCGCGCATCGCGATAAGGCCGCACAGCACCAGCGCATATCCAATCGCGGTCAACACGTCGGCCGCCACCGTGAATGCTATTCGTTCAAACCCATCTGCGGGTTCCCAGCCGCCTTCTTCGTGATCGTGACCAGCTTCGTGGACGTGGGCATCCGCCATGGGAGTGACAGTGATCGCCCCGGACTCGGCTTCGCCCGCCTTTTCGTAGACCTCCGCCTTGGCGATCAACTGGCTTGTACCGGCAAACTGAACCGCGCTTACGGACACGCCGACGATGACGCCGGTAAGGGCGGCGGTGAAAACGATAGAGCGAAACAAAGACATTGCGCTGACCCCTCAGTGGCAAGGAAACGCATTGGCATGGCGGGTGTCATGCGCTGCGTTGTGAACGATCTCGATATGGGAAAACCCTACGAAGCCGACGATGATCATGCCAAAGCACACGGCCATCGCCGCCTGAAGAATTCTGGTTGCGGAGTTCGCCACGATGGGCGTCGAGATGGTTGATGATGCGGATACTGACATCTTTTGTACCTTTCGAGACGGGCGGCGTGCCCTTTGCGAAGTTTCTGTTGCTGATTTGATCAGGCCGCGAGCGCGGCCCGGATCTCTTCCAGATCGATGATGCCAGCCTTGACGACCGCCTTCTCGAGCGCCGCTAGGAACTGGTCGTAGTAGTTCCAGGTCGAACGATCGACAGGATGCGCATCCTCCCAGTCCTTGATCGTCCAGATGAGTTCGTCGCGGAAATCATCCCATTCAAAAAAGCCGTTCTTGGCGAGCGCCAGGGCCATTCCGAACGAGGACCGCTCCCACTCCGAACCGAAGCAGAGAGAGCCGTTGGCGCGAGGAGGATTGTCGGTCTTCCCCATCATCTCGGTGATTGCGAAGTGTTCGAACTGGGTCAGCATCATCGACGACCTCAAGCGGCCTTGGCGATGGCGACGCCCATCATTGCTTCGGGAGTGACGAGCGCCTCGAGTTCGGCCTCGGTCATTCCTTCCGTGCCAACAGGACGTTCAGGAACGACGAACCAGCGGATCTGCGCACTGGAATCCCAGACCTTGATTTCGATGGCCTCGGGGACTGGAAGTCCGAACTCGTTCAGAACGGCGCGCGGTTCGCGGGCGGCGCGGCTGCGGAAGGTCGGATCCTTGTACCAGTAGGGAGGCAGCCCCAGGACTGGCCAGGGATAGCAGGAGCAAAGCGTGCATATGATAAGGTTGTGCACATTCGGCGAGTTCGCGACTGCGCGCATATGCTCGCCCTCGGCGCCTGCCATGCCCTCGGGCAGGTTGAGTTCGGCGATCGCCGCCGGCGTGTCTGCCACGAGTCGGTCTTTGAAGGACGGGTCAACCCAGGCTCGGGCGACGATCTTTGCACCGTTAAAGGGTCCCATCTTTGTTTCGAAGAAGTCGAGGACCGTGTCGACGGTCTTGTCCGTGATAATGCCCTTTTTGATCAGCAGGGCTTCGAGAGCCTTGACCCGCGCGGCACTGTAGGCTTCGCGATCCTCGCGATATTGAAAGCGGTCGATCATGTGAGTGTGCTCCTATCGGATGGCGGGTCAGGCCGCCTGTTTGGCAGATGCTGCCGCGGGCGCTTCGAGGTAATGCGCGTAAAGATCGGCGTAGAGACTGAAGTTCTTCTCGGCGTTGCCGGGCCAGAGGTCTTCCGGTTCGAAGCGAATGCAGTAGACAGGCATAGCAGCGCCGATTCCATCAGTCCCGGTATCGCAGAGGTACACGTAGGCTCCGTCGTAGACTGTCTCGACGGTGCCGTTCTTGTTGCGGAGAAAGCCCGGAAGTCTGGTGTGCTCGATGGAGGGGACGTTCTTGATCGAAACGAAGTCGCCGACTGCGAAATCAAAGGACACATTGGTGTCGCGCTTCGGGCTGTCGCCTTCGACGAGATACTGCACGACTCGATCGTCGATGGCCGCGTCGCCGGCGGCCGGAACCGATTTCGACGGATCGTTATAGTATTCTTCCGTCAACGCATCGAGTTCTTTCGCGGTGATATATCCGTTGTATATGAAGTAGCCGGAAATGCCGCCAAGCCATTTTTCGTAATAGCGGAATTTGAAGTAGTCGAACGGGTTCAGGGATTCCGCACCCTTTCGAAGGTCCGCCCACGTCCAAACGGTCGTGAATGTGGACGACGTCCGTGGAAGTGGCAGTTGCGAAGAAAGCGCCATCATCGCCGTATGGATGCCGAAGATGCGGGTTTCCCAGGTCTCGACGAAGACGCGGGTTTCGGTACTCACGGGGCCAAGACCCTCAAGACCGCCTAGATAGTGTTGCAGTTTCATGACGTCGTCCTTTCTGCGTTGCGGAGTTAGGCGGTGACCGGCTTCTTGGCCGCCAGAAGATTGGTGCCCATTTCGGAGAGCAACCCGAACACGACGCCAAGCAGCATGGCTGCCATGGCAACAAGTGTTGGATGATTGATGCCGGAGGTCACAACGGTGGTGTTGGTGGCGGCCGTCGTGCCAACGAAGGAGGCGAAGCCAAAGACGATCGCTGGCGTAAAGTTCAGGATCGGAATTGAGGAAGCAAACACCATTGCCGACGTGCCGAGACCGACCAAGATGGCAGCGAAGATTGGATGGGCGAGACCGAACTGGATGATCAGGAGCGTCATTGTGGCAATGATGATGCCCGTCCAGTTCGAAATGATGCTCTTGATCAGTCCGCGTTGGCCGCCGCCGCAGGCGAAAAAGGAAGCCCAGGCGATGAACGTCACCCAGACGGGAACGGGGAATACCGTCGCGGTAATATATGTGTCGATCGCGCCCAGGATGCCAAGGCTGATCATTGCAGCAACGAGAGGGGGCATGTTCTGTCTCCTTAATGGACAAACGGTATTTGCGGAAATAAAGGCGTCAGGAAGCGAGCGCATGCCGCTTGGCGAGGCAGCTTCTGAAGCCCTCGCGCAAGCCGCCTTCGTCGAGATTGCGGCCGATAAAGACCATTTCGCTGAGGCGAGCTTCTGAGGGCTGCCAGATCTTGCCGGGACGTCCTTCCAGGGTCATGTGGACGCCATGGAGGACGTATCGCCGCGCCTCGCCGGCGAAGTTCAACACGCCCTTCATGCGGAAAAGATCGGTACCGATCTCCTGGACAAGTCGGGTTAGCCAACCGTTAAGCGCGGCCGGGTCGAGAGCTTCGTAGTCGCGGATTGCAACGCAGCCGATCGTCTGGTCGTGCTCGTGGTCATGTTCGTCCAGAATGTTTGGATCGATCGCCAGAATGTTCTTGAGATCGAAGGCGCCGATTCCCAGGATGTCGGCCAGCTCCACGTCGCAGGAACTTGTGCGGATGATCCGGGCCAGCGGGTTGCGCTTCGTAAGGTCGCGTTCGATTTCGATCAAACGATATTCGTCTTCAAGATCGATCTTGTTGAGCAAGAGGACGTCGGCGAAACTGATCTGCTCGACCGCCTCCTCCTGCGAAAGCTGGCGCGATATGTGACGGGCGTCGACGACCGTCACGATCGCATCGAGCTCCAGCCTTGCCGATAGAACCTCGTCGAGAATAAACGACTGAATGACCGGAGCGGGGTCGGCGAGCCCCGACGTCTCGATGATGAACCGATCGATCGGTCGTCCAGATGCGAGCAGGCTGCGGATGGCGGCGATCAGATCGTCACGGACCGTGCAGCAAATGCAACCATTGTTTAGCTCGACGATTTCGTCCTTTGTCTGAACGACGAGCTGTCCATCTATACCGACCTCACCATACTCGTTGACGATAACGGCGATATGCTCGCTGCTTCCCGAACTCAGGATCCGGTTCAGCAGGGTTGTCTTTCCCGCACCCAGAAACCCCGTCAGGATCGTCGTTTTCAACTTCGACATTGTCGCTTACTCCGTGCTGGCATAACTTCGCCGTCCCGCGCAAGGCGGGCCAGATCCGAGCCAGTTCTCGATTTACAGATGCTATTGTAGGCGAGCCGCTACGCTTGCTTGAGCGGCATTAAGGGGTAAAACCAGCCGGTTGCGCAATAGTGCCGAGGTGGGCATTTCCGGCCAAAATGATAGCAGAATCCGCCAAAATTTCGCACTCTGTAGCGGCTGCTGCTTAAATAAGCAGCATGCTTAAAAAACAGATAGTCTATGATTTTTTCTTAGCCGTCTTCTAAAACGCCCGGCGTGCACGCTCGCAACGCGTGGCGTCATTGGGGGTTGGTTCGGCGGATGAGCTTGGTGTTCGGAAGCATGACTTTCAATGCGTCGTTCAAATTTTTCGCCGATACCAATATCGCCCTCTGCCGGCAATCCATCCTAAGATCTACCTCTTCGAGCAGAGAGGTGAACGACGATCATTGCTGGATCTGCGAACTCACAAGTCGTGGCTGCGCCACAACAACGAGGTGTCCATGGTTTCCATGGTTCGCCTGACCCGCGCTGTGACCGAAGAGACCGGGCAAGCGCCCGGACTCTTCGATGCGGTTTTTAAGGGAGTTGGACGAGGAGCTGTATCCGCAGCCGTCCCCTGTGTGCGGCGCGTCTCCGGTTCTGAGCTTTATGTGTTCAGATCGCGCCCGCGCGTCTCTGGCAGAAGAAGCGCACCGATCACCGCCGTCAAACCGGCAAAGGCGACCGTGTACCAGAGGCCGCCGAAGATGTTTCCTGTCGTAAGCACTACTGCCGTTGCCACGAAAGGCGCAAATCCGCCGATCCATCCATTGCCGAGTTGCAGGGCAACCGAAACACCGCTGTAGCGTATGCGAACGGGAAAGAGTTCGACCAGAAGAGCCCCGAGTGGTCCATAGACCATTGTCGCCAGGAAAACCAAGGCAAAGAGGACCAGGACAACCATCGGACCATTCGGCTGGACCGGGGCCTTTGCCGCCGGCATCCCCACTTGCGTCAGGGCGTCAACGAGCTCGCCCTCATTCAGGGATTTCCCCTTACCGCCATTGATCTGGATTCGGAGAGGCTCGCCGTCAATCTTCACAATGTAGGGAACGGCACGCCCAGTCAGCGACGCCTTCATTTTTTGGCATTCCGTCGTTGCCTGCGGTCGGAAAAGTTGTCCGATAAAGGACTGATCGTGGTCGCAGTCATTGCCCGCCAGCACCACGGATGTTTTGGCGCGGAACTCCGTCAGCGCAGGATTGCCATAGGTCGCGAGCGCTTGGAAAAGTGGCATGATCAGCAGGGCCGATAAGGCACATCCCGTCACGACGATCCACTTGCGTCCGATCCTGTCGGAAAGCCAGCCGAAGAATAGGAAGAACGGCGTGCCGAGTGTGAGCGCCACGAGAAGGTAGAAGTTCGCCTGATCATGAGTCATCTTGAGGATGGTGGTCATGAAATACAGGCTGTAGAAATGGCCCGTGTACCAAATGACCGCCTGCCCCGCGACGACGCCGAAGATCGCCACCAGCACGAGGCGCAGGTTTCTGCCGTCACCGAACGTCTCGGCGATCGGGTTCTTCGAACCTTTTCCTTGCGCCTTCATTTCCTGAAAGACCGGCGACTCATGCAGCTTGAGGCGGATGTAGAGCGACAAAACCAAAAGCAGGATCGAACCGATGAAGGGTATGCGCCATCCCCAACTGGCAAAATCCTCAGCCGATAGCAGGGACCGGCAAAGAACGATCACAATGAGCGACAGGAACAGGCCAAGCGTTGCGGTGATCTGGATCCAGCTTGTCGTGAGACCCCGCCGATTGAGGTCAGAATGCTCCGCAACATAGGTCACCGCGCCCCCAAACTCGCCGCCGACAGCCAAGCCCTGCAGCAGGCGCAGCCCCACCAGCAAAGCAGGCGCCGCCCAGCCGATGGACTCGTAAGTCGGCAACAGACCGATGGCGGCCGTGGCAAGCCCCATGACCAGCATGGTCACGAGGAAGGTTTTCTTCCGGCCGACAAGGTCACCGAGCCTGCCAAAGACGATTGCGCCAAAGGGTCGAAGGACGAAGCCCGCGCCGAAGGTCGCCAAGGCCGCGAGCAACGCCGCCGTTTCGTTGCCCTTCGGGAAGAACAGCGTACTGAAGAAGGCGGCAAGGGAGCCGTAGATAAAGAAGTCGTACCATTCGAAAACGGTCCCGAGCGCGGCCGCAAATACGGTCCGTTTCGTGTTGCGGTCCAGATCGCGCGCTTGTGATGTGACCCGTGAAGTCACCTCTTGAACAGACATGTGAGCCTCCCAGTCAAACGGCTTGACGCGAGAGGCCTGCGCCACTCGACCGAAAAGAACGAGGATCGCAGTCCCCGAGAAAGCTCTCGAGGACATGGTTGAAGGCCTGAGGCTGCTCGAGCATCGGGAAATGACCCGCGTCCGCAATAACCTCAAGGCGGCCTTCCGGAATCCCCTCTGCGAGGATAACGGATTCGCCAGGTGGCGTGATGATGTCCTCATTCCCGACCACGACCAGCGTGGGGACGCCGATATCGCGAAGATTGGCCCGGCTGTCCGAGGCATTGAGCGAGGCAATCGCCTCCCGCGCCACGAAGGCCGGCGTCTGCGCGACCTCTTGTCTGGCAAATTCGACGAGTTCGCGGCTTGCCGAACTGCCGAACGACCGGTCGATGACATTCTGGCTTGCCTGGACAACGCCGAGGTCATCAATTGCCATGAGCACATTGTCGACGTTGACATCCTCTCCAAGTCCGTGGGGTGTGGCCCCGACCAGGACGAGCGCGCGGACACGCTCGGGGTGGGAAAGGGTGAAGCTCTGCACCACGGTTCCGCCCATCGAGAGACCGACGAGAATGGCCTCGTCGATTTCGAGTGCGCGATAGACCGCCAGGATGTCATTCGCGAAGGCCGGGATCGTGTAGCTGCGTCCGTCTGGTCGTGGCGATACACCGTGTCCTGGAAGATTGATGCGGATGACCCTGTAACGGGACGAGAACGCCTCAACTTGCTCCCGCCAAAATTCGGCGGTGGTCGTGAACCCGTGCACGAACACGAGCGGCGAACCTGCGCCCGACAGCTGGACAACCGTATCGCCAATCATCATGGTTTCGATATGCATCATTTCTGCTCCCCTTTCCGGTTTTACACCGGGAGCATCGCAAGGGTCGGGCCAGTTCGCGGCGTTCGAGGAGAACATTGATTAATGCGCTGGAAACATGCGTAAATTTCGAGGGGGCTTGGCCCCTCAGAAGGCGTTTATACGTCAGCCTCCAGCGCCACACTGTCACCTAAGGGAGACATAATTTGTCTCGCTTTAGAGACGATCAGCCGCTAGTGTACCGGTGACGCAATTCATCGGGGTTCCAACCAAGGCAGGCTTAGATGACGCTTCCGGAGTGGTTCTCGGGTTCATCGGAAGAAGCTGGGTTTCTTCGGCTTGTGCTCGATCATGTCTCGGACTGCCTCGTCGCGGTCGATACTGCCGGAACAATCGTCCTGATCAATGAGCCCTACTGCCGGCTGCTCGGAGGGGAGGCCGATGACTTCCTTGGGCGCCACATAACCGATGTGGTTGGGCCGCAGACTAAGCTTCATTTCGTTGCACGCGGGATCGGCACCCATGTCGGCTATCCGCTCGAGGTGCGGGGCCACAAATTGGTGACGAAGCAAGTGCCGGTGCACCGGGACGGCAAGATCATCGGCGCCGTCGGCCTTGCCCTCTTTTCCGACTACGATGCCTTGAAGAAGACCTACAGCCGCATATCGAAGGCGGAACTCGCCATTCCGCATAATCCCAGATCCTGGCAATCGAAGTTCAGCCTGAATGACATCATCGGCACGGGCGAGTTGATGGATTCCTATCGTGACGCCATCAAGGTGGCCGCTGCCTACGAGCTGCCCGTGATGATTTGTGGCGAGACCGGCGCGGGCAAGGAACTGGCCGCGCATGCGCTTCATGCACTGTCGGACAGGTGTGCCGGGCCGTTTGTGTGGGTCAACTGCGCGTCCATTCCCAGCGAGCTCATTGAAGCCGAACTCTTCGGTTACGAAGGTGGTGCTTTCACCGGCGCGCGCAGCCAGGGCAAACCAGGCAAGTTCGAGCTTGCCACAGGCGGCATGCTCTTCCTTGACGAGATCGGCGACATGCCGCTTGCGCTTCAGGGCAGTCTGCTGCGCGTTCTCCAGATGAACGAAATCGTGCGCGTCGGCGGCACCAATCCGGTCAGCATCGACTTGTGCATAGTCTGCGCGACCAATAAACCTCTTCTTGACCTGGTGAGAGCGGGCCGCTTTCGTGAGGACCTTTATCACCGGCTGAATGTGCTGTCGATAAACGTCCCTCCCCTGCGAGAAAGAGAAGACATTCCATATCTTGCCGAGCGCTTGCTTGCGCGCATCGCAGGCCGGCTTGGAAAGCCCACGCCAAACTTGACGGCCCAAGATCGCAAACTACTGCTCGGATACGCCTGGCCGGGGAACGTGCGCGAGCTGGAAAACGGGCTGACGCGGATGCTCATCACCGGCAAGCTTTCCATTTCTGTTACGGAACCTTCCTCAAACCCGGCTCAGCCAGCCCCAACGACGTCTCTCAAACAGAGAATACAATCCCAAACGGACGCGGAGATTCGTACCGCTCTCAAACAAACGCAAGGCAACAAAAGCCGCGCGGCCGAATTGCTCGGCATCAGCCGTGCACACCTCTATCGCCTTCTCAAGGAGCAAGGCGCCGAATAGCGTTGCTTCTGATCGTGCGTTACACAAACAGTGACGATTTTCAGCCTCTGGTGCAGGGCCTTAATCTCGGCCCGCATCTGCACCCCGGCGTCGAGATTGGATGACGGCTCGTCGAACAGAAAGACTCGGGGGCGCCCACGATCACGACCGCTGTCTTGAAAGAATGCTGAGGGACCACCGTCAGAGCGCCATAGCGCTTGGTGATATTGCGGATGCCCTTCTCCGAGCGATGGCACCAACCATGCCTGTCACGTCACGGAGCCCATGGTCAGGCCTTGCATCAAGTAGCCCCGCAGTTTGAAGGCGAAGACGATGACCAGCCCCAGAAGGTTAATACGGGTATTTGCTGATCGTGACACATACGAGCCCGCACAGTAACACACGGAAGCGGTGGCTGTGGATCAGGCGAGATCCTCTTCCACGATCATGGCTGCTCCCTTCGCGGCGATCATGGCCGTCGGAGTGTTCGTATTCCCGGACGTGATTGTAGGCATGATCGATGCGTCGATCACACGAAGCCGATCGACCCCATGGAATCGAAGGCGATCGTCCACCACGGCCATCGGATCGCTCGCCAATCCCATTTTTGCCGTTCCGACCGGATGGAAGATCGTCGTGCCGATGTCGCCGGCGGCCTTTGCGAGAGATGCCTCATCGTCGCCCACCGCGCGACCGGGAAGATATTCCTCGGGACGGTAGGGCCGTAGGGTCGGCTGAGCCATGAGCTTGCGGGTGACGCGGATCGCGTCGGCCGCCACCTGCCGGTCTTCGTCTGTGGAGAGGTAGTTGGGTCTGATCTCCGGTGCTTCGAAAACCGCACTCGATTTCAGTCGAACAGTTCCGCGAGACGTCGGTCGCAAATTGCATGCCGCCACAGTGATGGCCGGGAACCGGTGCAGGGGTTCGCCGAATTTTTCCAAGGACAGCGGCTGAACGTGGAACTGGATATTGGCACGCTCCTGCCTGGCGTCCGAGCGGGTGAATATCCCCAGCTGCGATGGTGCCATCGTGAGAGGTCCGCGGCGGCGCAGCGCATAATCGGCTCCCATCCACGCGCGATAAGCCAGCGAGTAATAACTTTCGTTGAGCGTCCGGATACCGTGAACTCTATAGATCGCCCGTTGCTGGAGGTGGTCTTGGAGGTTTCGCCCGACCCCTTGTCTGTCGAGGCGAACGTCGATGCCAAGCGGCGCGAGCCACTCGCCGGGGCCCACTCCGGAACGGTGCAGGATTTGCGTCGACCCGATCGATCCGGACGAAAGGATGACCTCGCCACTGGCCCGCACTTGCAAGACTTCGCCTCCGCGCGAGAATTCGACGCCGACCGCCCGACCGTTCTCGATGACCAGACGTTCGACGGTGACATGGGTTTCGAGGCGCAGGTTCGGGCGTGACAGCGCAGGTTTGAGGAACCCGCGAGCCGACGACCAGCGACGTCCACATTTCTGGTTGACGTGAAAGTAGCCGGTCCCCTCGTTGTCGCCTGTGTTGAAGTCGGGGACGCTTCGAATGCCCATATCGGCGGCCGCGCTGGCGACCGCGTCCAAAACCTTCCAGGAAATGCGGGGAGCCTCGATCCGCCATCCGCCGCCGGCCCCATGATGTTCAGTTTCTCCGAGGAAATGGTCTTCGAAGCGCCTGAAAACCGGCAGGACGTCGTCCCATCCCCAACCGTTCAGTCCCAACTGCCGCCAATGATCGTAGTCTGCGGCCTGACCACGTATCGATATCATGGCGTTGATCGCGGACGAACCACCTATCACCTTTCCGCGCGGATAGGCTAAAGCTCGGCCGTTGAGGCCCGGCTCCGCTTCGGTTTTGAACAGCCAGTCGGCGCGGGGGTTGCCGATCGCGAACAAGTATCCGACAGGAATATGAAACCAGATCCAGTTGTCCCGGCCGCCGGCCTCCAATAGTAGCACGCGCTTTCGGCGATCCTCCGAAAGCCGGTTGGCGACGATACAGCCGGCTGTCCCAGCACCCACGACGATATAGTCGTATTCGCCCTCGAGCACTTTCATCATAATTGTCCTCGCTCGCCGTCACTTCATTGCTGAAGGGGAGCCAATCGATGGCTCGCACCGTTCAGGCGAGTGTGCCTGGCGTCTGTCCTGCTTGTTTGTTCGATGGCCGCCCGAAGAGGCGGGGTGGATGATAGGATCAGGCGTCTGATGAGGTTCGCCCGTCAGCGAAGGCCAGAAGGAAGGCCGGCGAGCGCAGCCTCGACTTTCGCTCTTGCCGACGGCGCGAGAGGCAGGATCGGCCGAGGTGGCTTTGCGTGTATAGCGTGATTGAGCTCGGCTATCGTATAGACCACCCGCAGGCTTGAGAACTCTTTGAACAGCGACCAGACCGGCTCAAGCGTCGCGTTAAGTCGTCGGGCCTCATCAGCGTCATTTCGTTGCGCCGCACGAACCATCGAGAGGCAGGTGTGCGGAAATAGGCCCCCCAGGACGCTGTACCAGGTCGATGCGCCGGCGATCAGGCCCTCTACGGAATTCCAATCGCCGCTATAGCCGAGCGAGAAGCCGTCGCGAACTGCCGCCCTTAGCTCAGCGTGATGCGATTTGATCCCGGCGGGCTCGGGCGCCGGGCTTTTGACGGCCACAATGCGCTCGATCCTGCTCAGACGACCGATAAGCCCGGACGTGAACTTAAAATGGGTGGTGCCTGGGTTGTCGTATATGCAGAGGGGCAGTCCACTCTCACGTGCGACAGTGGAGAAATGCTCGAACACCTCGTCGTCGGTCAGTGGTGTGTAGGAGACGGGTGCGAGAAGGCCGGCCGATGCGCCTGCTGACCGTGCGTCCTGAGCCAACCGCACCGCGTCGTCCGTTCTGAGCGCGCCGATGCCGGCGATGATCGGTACAGGTCCCGACATATCTGCTGCAGTTTCGATGGCACGACAGCGCTCTTCACGCGACAGATACATATAGGTGCCGGTGCTGCCCAGAAGCCCGATGGAGTCAACTCGGGCATCCAGGAGCGGGCTGAGCACTTGACGAAGAGCACCCAGATCTACGCTGCCGTCGACGTTGGCCGGAGTAATTGGAAAAGCAGAGAGACCGTCTGGATATTTCATTTCGTAACCCTTTCGAGTTCATACCGGAGATGCGCTGGCGAATTCGAATGCCTGACCGGGAGCGGCTTCGAACAACGCTTTGGTGTACGGGTCCTTTGGTGTCGCAAAGAGCTCTGCAGTCGGGCCGTGTTCAATCACGCGGCCGCTTTTCATGACAAGGATACGATCGCAAATCTGAGCTGCGACACGCAGGTCATGTGTGATAAACAACATGGCAAGGTTGAACCTTCGCCGCACGTCTTCAAGGAGCTCGAGCACCTGCGCCTGAACGGAAACGTCGAGTGCGGAAACGGCCTCGTCGGCGATGAGGATCTCTGGATCCATCGCCAAGGCGCGCGCTATGCAGATGCGTTGCCGTTGGCCACCCGAGAATTGATGCGGATAGCGATCTAGCGAGTCGGGTGAAAGACCGACGAGAGACATCAATTCGCGCGCTCGGGCGCGCGCGTGGTCCGACGTGGCACCGAAATTGATTGGCCCCTCGACGATGGACGCTCCCACGGTGCGGCGTGGATTGAGGGATCGGTATGGGTCCTGGAAGACGATCTGACAGCGTTGGCGATGTGCCCGCAAATGCCTTTCAGGAAGATTCGCAATGTCCGCCTCGCCGGTAATGATCGCCCCGGACGTAGGATTGACGAGCCGCGCAATACAGCGCGCAACGGTTGACTTTCCGGAGCCTGACTCGCCGACAATGCCCAACGTTTCACCGGCTCGCAACCTGAAGTCGACGGAATTCACCGCATGGACCCCGGCGCCCTCCTTGATCAAACGGGGTGCGCCGTAGAATTTCGAGAGCTTGACCGTCTCCAGTCGGATTGGCCCGGTATTTTCGATTCGGTTCGGGGGATTGAGTTTCGGGACAGCGTCAATCAGCATCCGGGTGTACGGTTGCGCTGGCGATCTCAACACTTGGGAAGCGCCACCCTGCTCCACCAGTTTCCCTCTTTGCATAACAACAACGCGGTCAGCGATGTCGGCGACTACACCGAAGTCATGCGTAATGAAAAGCACACCCGTTCCGCGGCGCTGCTGCACCTCCGCGATAAGCTTGAGGATCTGTGCCTGCGTCGTCACGTCAAGCGCGGTCGTTGGCTCATCGGCGATCAACAACGCGGGATCAAGAATTAGCGCCTGGGCGATCATGATGCGCTGGCGCTGACCACCGGAGAGCTGGTGGGGATAGGACGCGTACATTCGTTGCGGATCAGGAAGGTGGACCGCTTCCATGATCGCGAGCACTTTCTCTTTTCGCTCAGCGGGATTGAGATCGGTATGGATTCGCAGGACCTCGTCAATTTGCTCGCCGCAAGGGACGACCGGGTTGAGAGCAGTCATTGGCTCCTGAAAGATCATGGCCATGCGAGTTCCGCGAAGCGCGCGAAGACGCGCGGGGGAGGCCTTGAGCACGTCTTCGCCCTGAAGCAAGATTTCACCTGCTCCCACCGTCAATCCTTTCGGAAGCAGGCCCATGACAGCGTGCGACGTGACGGACTTGCCCGAACCGGACTCTCCCACGACGCAAACGATTTCTCCTGCCCCAACCGTGAACGAGATGGCCTCGATCGCATGCGGGCGATCGGCGGACTGCGGCAGTTCAACTGCGAGATTCCTGATTTCAAGTAGCGGCACACTCATGCGCGTTTCTCCATCTTGGGGTCGAGCACGTCGCGAAGACCGTCGCCGAGAATATTGATTGCAAGAACCGTCAGGCCGAGAAAAATCCCGGGAAACAGAATATTGTGCGGGAAGAGCCGGAACAATTGCCGTCCCTCCGCCATGATATTTCCCCAGGTGGGTATTTCTGGCGGGATGCCGATGCCGAGAAACGACAGGATAGCCTCGACCAAGATTGCCGAAGCGCAGATAAAGGTGCCTTGGACAATCAAAGGCGCGACCGTATTCGGCAGGATGTGCCGGATTAGAAGAGGGAGAGTACGGGTCCCGACCGTAACGGCGGCCTCGACATAGGGTTCATGCCGCGCAGAGAGCACAACAGAACGGACCAACCGGACGACACGCGGGATTTCAGGAACTATGATGGCGACGATGACCGTCAGTATGCCCGCACTCGACAAAGAGACAAGCGCGATCGCAAGCAAAATTGCTGGAATCGCCATCAGACCGTCCATGATCCGCATGACGATCCTGTCGAGCCACGGGAAATAGCCGGCGATCAGACCGATCGCTAATCCGAGAGTGATCGACACGACCGCCACGGTGATACCGACGAGCAGAGAGACCCGGGCGCCGTAAAGAACGCGGCTGTAGACATCCCGCCCGAGCGAGTCAGTGCCCATCAGGTGCGCGACGGTTGAACGCGTCCCGTCGTCAAGCCGGTGACTGCTTTCCGCCATGGGGAAGCGGTTTCTGGCCGTTGGGTCGATCGCGATAGGATCGACGCTCGCTAGAAGCGGTGCGGCAAGGCCGACGACGAGCATCACGAGCACGATAATCAAACCCATCACAACAGAAGGGTTGCGGAGGAGTTTGTAAACGAGCGCGGAACGCACGCTGAGGGGCTTGATTTCCGGTTCAGGCAAGGAGCGGACTGAGGTGTGTGCGGTCAATGAGTTATCCTCGGGTCAAAGATCGTATATGAGAGATCTACGATCAGGTTGATCAGGACGTAGACAAAAGCGAAAAGAAGAATGATTACCTGGATCACCGGAAAGTCTCTGGCGAGCACTGCATCCACGGTAAGGCGTCCGAGGCCGGGTATGGAGAAGACACTTTCAGTCACGACGACACCGCCGATGAGCAGCGCGACACCAAGCCCTACCACCGTAACGATGGGCACGGCGGCGTTCTTAAGCGCGTGTCCGAAGAGCACTTTCGCTTCTGTCTGCCCCTTCGCCCGGGCAGTGCGGATGTAATCCTCGGAGAGGACCTCCAGCATGCTCGTCCGCGTCATGCGAGCGATTAGCGCGATGTAAATAACGGACAATGTTATGGCCGGCAGAACAAGGCTCTTGAACCAGGGACCGATCCCCCCCGTAATTCTCTGATAACCCTGGACGGGGAGCCATTTCAGTTCGATCGCGAACACGTAGACCAGCAGATACCCGATAACGAACACCGGGATCGAAAATCCGAGCACAGAGACACTCATGACAACCCGATCCACGATCGTACCTTGTCGATATGCCGCTATCGCGCCAAGCGGGATCGCGACCGTGACCGCGAGAAGAATGGTCACGACAGAGAGGGATAGTGTCGGTTCGATCCGATCCGAAATGAGGTCCCAGACCGTTTTCTTAAAAAAGAAGCTGTCGCCAAAGTTGCCAGTGACGATCTGACCGAGCCAAACGAAATATTGGGTGACGACCGGTTCTTCCAGACCGAGCTTCTGGCGAATCTCCAGGAGCTGCTGCGGTGTGGCATTGTCGCCGGCAATGATGGCGGCAGGGTCTCCAGGTGTCAGTCGCAGCATCAGGAACACCAGCGCTGCCACAACCAGCATTACCGGCACAGTCGCAGCAAGTCGACGAAGAGTATATTGAATCATGGGACATACGCCTTTCCAGGGAGGGAAGACGGTCGGCCTGATCGCCGGCCGACCGACTTTTCTCACTCGTCGATTTTTTCGATGTTCCAGAACACAGGCGCTGCTGCCGGAATCCATCCCGCCACATTCGATCGGGCGGCTCCCGGCAAGTTGAATTGCCCGAGAACGATATGTGTCGGACTTTCCGCCTCACGAAGCTGCACAGCTTCGGCAGTGCTTTTGCGTTCTTCCGGCGTGCCCGCGAGAGCAAATTGTCGACGCAGCTCCTCCATCTTCGGGTCGTTTGGCCAGCCGAAGGCCGCTTTGTCGCCCGAGGCATTGAAAAAGGCGCCCATTACGGGGTTCAGAACGTCGGCGGACGACCAATAGGTCACCATTGCGTTCCAACCCCCCTGGGACGGCGGATCCTTTCGAACGCGGCGCGAAAGAACGGTCTGCCAGTCCATCGACTGCATATCGACCACAAAGCCGCCACGCTCAAGAAGTGACTTTGCCACCGGTGCGATATTGGTCAGTACCGGGAGATCGGTTGAATGAAGAAGAACGACAGGTTCTCCTTTATAGCCAGCTTCTGCCAAAAGCTGCTTCGACTTCTCGAAGTTCGAATCAAGCTTGTCTTCCATGCCTGCGGTCGTTTCGAGCGCCGTTCCGCAAACGAACATGGCTTTGCATGTTGTATAGAATTCCGGATTGCCGATCGCCGCTTGGAGGAAATCCTCCTGATTCAGCGCATAGAGTGCCGCCTGACGGATCTTTGGATTGTCAAAGGACTTAACCGCCTGATTGAAACGCAAATTGTACTGATAGCCGTAGGGGTTCCAATCGACTATCTTTACCGATGGATCGTCCTTGAGCAGCGGAAAGAGGTCAGGCCCGGGCTGTTGGATGATGTCGATCTCGCCGTTGAGGAGTGCATTGACGGCCTGCTGCTGATCGGCAATCACCCTCCACTCCACGCGCTTGACTTTGGCGACCTTCCCGCCTGCAAGTCCCGATGGAGCCTCGGAACGAGGATTGTAGCCTTCAAATTTGGTGTAGACGGCCTTGTCACCGGGCCGCCATTCGTCGGCTTTAAAAACGAAAGGACCGGATCCGATGAACTCGGAAATCTGAGTGTTCGGATCTGTCTCAGCGATGCGCTTAGGCATCATGAACGGTACGTTCGACGACGGCTTACCAAGCGCGAAGACCAGAAGGCTCGTCGGCTCCTTGAGCTTGATCTCGAAGGTCAGATCATCCTTAGCATCGATGTTCGCGACGAAGGTCATCACGGTTTGCCCGAGGGCATCGCGTGCCGCCCAGCGCTTGATCGAAGGGATGATGTCAGCCGTTGTGACAGGCTGGTTGTCGTGCCAGAGCAAACCGGTGCGAAGCGTGAATGTGTAGGTGAGCTTGTCCTCACTCACGGTGTAGCGATCCACCATCTGTGGCTGAATCTCGCCGTTCGCGTCCATCGCAAACAGCGTGTCGTAAATCATGTAGCCGTGATCGCGGACGATGTAGGCCGTCGTCCAGATCGGATCGACAATCCGAACATCCCCCTGCATGACGACGCGGAGCGTGTCCTTGTCTTCCTCGCCCTCAGCGAGGACGAATGCCGGCACGGACATCATGCCGCCGGTAGCCGCGAGCGCGGCGATAAAGGATCTGCGAAGCATTTTCATTGATGGCATAGTTGGTTCCCCTTTTTTGTCTATGCGGCGTGAACGATTATGTCTGGATGCGCGCGACTTGGGCTTCGCGTTGGGCGGTCCCTCATGTGTGGGTTTCAGTGCCGGATGTCAGGCGTCGGACGGTCGTAGACGGACACGGTCTCCGGCGGCGGCGCCTCACCGGCTCTCGCCTTGCTCGTAGGATGTGGACGGGCCGGACATCGAACACTCTGGTTCATGAGCATCTCCGAATTTCAGTTCGCGAGATCATCACGTTCAATTGCTTTTCCGAGTAGGTCCAGAATCCCGCGTATTTGGCTCAGACGATGTGAAACTGGTCCATCGGCTCAAGTCCTGTTGCCGAACGCAGAAGGACCACTGGCTAGCAGAGCCGACAGGACCCGGTCCGGCGCTCGCTACGAATGATTCTGGACCGGTCGATTTAAAGCTATCTGGCGCTTCAAATCCTTCGGCGTCGTCAGTCAGATCGAAAGGCGGCTTCGTTTGTTCGGAGAATTCGCGGACGGCCGCGCGCCTATCTGCATGTCACCAAAGGATATCTCATGACCGATCTAGCATCTTTGTCCGCTCAGGCACTGACGCAGGGCTATCGTTCCGGGGAGCTTTCCCCGGTAGAGGTTTTGAGCGCCTGTCTCGAACGCATCGATCGGTTCGAACCGATGGTCAACGCTTTCGTTTTCGTCGATCGCGAGGGCGCCTTGAAAGCCGCCCGAGCCTCGGAGCGTCGGTGGCGGCGCGGCGATCAAAAAGGTCCTGCCGACGGCGTTCCGGCCACGATCAAGGACAATATTGCCTGGAGCGGATTTCCCAATCGGCAAGGCTCCTTGCTGACGGCAAAAACACCGGCGGCTTTCGATGCGCCGGCGGTCGCACGTCTGAAGGAGGCCGGCTGCGTCCTTCTCGGCAAAACAACGATGCCGGAATTCGGATGGAAAGGTGTGGGCGACAGTCCTCTGACGGGTATCACCCGCAATCCCTGGGACCTGTCGCGAACAAGCGGCGGTTCTTCCGCGGGGGCTGCCGTCGCGGCCCTGCTCGGCATGGGCGTCCTTCATCTGGGAACCGACGGCGCCGGCTCAATTCGGATTCCGGCGAGTTTCTGTGGTGTCGTGGGTTTCAAACCCTCCTACGGAAGGGTGCCGTCTTACCCCCTGTCCGCCATGGGTGGCCTCGCGCATGTCGGTCCGATCGCAAGGAGCGTCTCGGATGTCGCGACGATGCTGTCCGTCATCAGCCAGCCGGACCACCGCGATCCGACGGCATGGAACCTTGCGCCGCCGGACTATGAAGAAGTCTCCAATCAGGAGCTGAGCGGTCTGCGCATCGGTTGCTCTATTGACCTCGGCTTTGCAGACCATCTCGATCCTGAGATCGTATCTGCGGTCAAACATGCCGCTGCGGAACTTGCCAGGCTTGGCGCTTCAGTCGATGAGATAGACTTGGCGCTTGAGGATCCCAGGGACATTCTCGCGACCCTTTGGGAAGCCGGCGCGGCACTTCTCTTGCGGAACTATGCGCGTGGAGATTGGTCGCGTTGCGACCCTGGAATGGCACGCGCAGCAGAACGGGGTAGAGAGATCAGCGGCGCATGCGTGATCGAGGCACTGACGCGCAAGCGCGTGGAGCTGTCCGCCTCGCTCAGTCATATCTTTGAGAGCTATGACCTGCTTATCACGCCGCAGATGCCGACGGTCGCACTGCCGGCGGGCATGGATACGCCGCCGCGGGGCTTTGCGGGTGTCGACGAATGGGGGGAGGACTGGACCCGCTGGAGCCCGTTCACCTACCCGTTCAATATCACCCAGCTACCGGCAGTTTCCGTTCCCTGCGGTCACAGCAGCGAGGGTTTGCCAATAGGACTTCAGATCGTCGGTCCTATGCGGGCAGATGAGTTGGTGTTGCGTGCCGCGCGGGCGTTTGAGGCCGCCATGCCGCCGGCTGTCCTCGACATCGCTGGAGCTGGTCTGGGCGCGTAGGCTCAGATGCATTGTCCAAAAGGAAGATGGGAGGAATCCGGTGCCAAGAGGACTGATCATTGTCGGTGCGTCACATGCGGGCGTTCAGCTCGCGGCAAAATGTCGTGAGATGGGCTACCAGGAACAGATCACGTTGATCAACGGAGAACGGGATCTACCATATCAAAGACCGCCCCTCTCCAAAGCCTTTTTGACGCAAAACCTATCGCCGGACGACATCCTGCTGCGCCCGGATCGATTTTTCGCGGACGCAAATGTCCGGCTGCTTTCGGGAAAAAGATGCGTGAAGATCGACCGGCGGGAACGAGCCGTTGAACTCGAAGACAGTCGGCGGCTTCGTTACGACTCGCTCGTCCTTGCCATAGGCGCGCGTGCGAGGAGCCTGCCGAAAAGCTTCGGGGCAATCCCGCATGGCGTCGTCAACCTGCGCACTCTGGACGAGGCCCGGTTTGTGCGCGACGCGCTCCGGTCCCCTAAGCAAGTGGTGATCGTGGGAGGGGGGCTTATCGGCCTTGAAATGGCATCGACACTTTCGAGCATCGGCTGCCATGTTTCGCTGGTCGAGTTTCACGGGCGGCTCATGGCCCGTTCGTGCTCGCCGGGAATCGCGGAGGCAATCGAGCAGCTTCACCGCACTGCCGGCGTCAACGTCTACCTCGAAGCCGGGACTGCAGAAATCCACGCAATGGCCGGCCGTCTCCACGGTGTCACGCTCACCAACGGGCTTCGGGTTGAAACAGATATCTGCCTGTTTGCGACCGGAGCTTCCCCCAACATCGACCTCGCGCATGATGCCGGTCTTGCCTGCGGAAACGGCATCATCGTCGATCCGTTCATGAGAACCTTGGACCCCGATATCCTTGCTGTCGGTGACTGCACCACATTTCCAAGTGTGCAACTCGGCGTTCCTGTACGCCTCGAATGTATCCAGAACGCGCATGGACAGGCGGCGACAGCCGCGGCGACGCTGGTCGGGGCTCCCGCGCCCTATATTGTCCCCCCGGTGTTTTGGTCGAATCAGAGGCTTTGCAAGTTTCAGAGGGTCGGATTTCTGGATGGCGTCGATCTGACGGTAAGGCGTGAAGGGGAAGCCGGCGCTTTCTCCTTATGGCATTTCTCAGAGCGCCGGCTGCGCGCCGTCGAGAGCCTCAACAGTGTTCACGACCAAGCTTTGGCACGCCAGCTCCTTGTCAAACAAGCACCTGTCACGCCGGAGCAAGTCGCCGATCCTCAGTATGAGCTTCGCGCGGCGTTGCTGAACTAGGCACACATTCTCCGGCCAGTTGGCTGAAGGATCTTCATCTTCCGACGTCGTTGGTCTATCATCGTTGCTCACATTTCAAATAGGAAGTGGTCCAGAAAGTCATGGCGCGGCGGCAAGACCTAATCACGATCGCTTCGCTGCGGTCCTTTGATCGGACGAGCGGCCGCATCGGCCAGCAATTCGCGCAAGCGCTTCGTGATGCGATTGCGAAGGGGGAGTTGAAGCCCGGGGAGCGCCTACCATCGACCAGAGCATTGTCCGCTACTCTGGGAATTGCACGCGGTACCATTGTTGAAGCTTTCGACCAGCTCTATGCGGAAGGTTACCTGCAGACCCGCGCGCGAAGCGGCACGGTTGTCGCAAATGTCCATGAGGACGCGTCTGATCGCGTTTCACCGGAAATGATGCTCGACGCGCCCGCCGCAGAGCTTCCCCTGCCGACAAATGTTGCCCGGCTCGCTGCCGTCGCAACGGCATTGCGACCGCAGCGAGCGCAGCCTTTTGCAATCGCACATCCGGCCGGCGACGTCGCGCCCGACGACAAGTGGCGGCGGCTGGGGAACCGGGTTCGGGCAACGCGACCCGCGGCCCCTTCTGGATACATCGATCCAAAAGGGCTGCCGGAACTGCGCGCGGCGATAGCCGAGTATGTCCGCAAGGCGCGGGCAGTGAAGTGCACCGCCGATCAGGTCATCATCACCGCGGGAACGCAGCAGGGGCTGTTCCTGGCGGCAACGGTGCTGCTGACGAGGGGAGACGCTGTCTGGGCCGAGGATCCGGCCTATCCGGGGATTGAGGCCGTGCTCGGCAATTTCAACATCGCAATCTGTCGGATCCCGGTCGACGGCCAGGGCATCGACGTCAAGGAGGGCATCCTTCGATGTCCTGGCGCGCGCGTCGCCTTCGTCACGCCCTCCCACCAATATCCGCTCGGCATGCCGCTCAGCATGCCGCGACGTACGTCATTGCTTTCATGGGCTCGCAACAACAATGCCTGGGTCGTGGAAGACGACTACGACAGCGAACTGCGATACGCGGGATATCCGTTCCCTTCCCTCCAAGGGCTCGACCCATCCCGGGTCGTCTATCTCGGCACCATGAGTAAGATGCTGTTTTCATCGCTGCGCCTCGGTTATGCGATCGTGCCGGAGCCTTTGATCGATGCCTTCGCCGGGGCGCGCGCGATGATCGACCGCCATTCCCCCACACCCGATCAGCATGTCCTGGCAAGCTATATGCGCGAGGGCCTCTTCGAGGCGCATGTGCGCCGGATTCGCGGCGCGTATTCGGAAAGGCGAGACGCGCTGATCAAGGCTATTGAACAGGAACTCCCCTCGTGGGCGACCCTGCAGCCATCGGACCAAGGCATGCATCTCGTGCTTTGGCTGCCTCTCGGTATCGATGATGTGAAGATCGCCGACGAGGCGGGCAAGGTCGGTCTTGTCGTCAGGCCGCTTTCGCCAATGTTCGCCAATCCTCCTGCCCGTTTCGGCCTGATGCTGGGTTTTGGCGGATTCACCCCTGGCGAACTCCAAACCGCTGTGCAGCGGCTGAAAGACGTTCTCGATGCCTCCGTCGGAGCGATACGCGGACCGCTGTCCAAGCCCGAACACCTCGTAGCCGAAGCCTGAAGCCATCCCGAGCCCACACGGGATGCCATAACGGTTCGTGTGGTACAGCGAAAATAACGAATACTGGTCCTGTGAAATGGGCCAATTCGGATCAAGGATGCTCCAGACATCGAGCGAGCCGTTAGCGGCTCCGAGAAACTGGAGCATCCCATGAGCGACGACACTGTTCAGACGCTTGATAAGCTCATCGACGAGAACCCGCCCTTAAAGACGTGGCTTTGCGTCCTATGCGGTCTCGTCTACAGCGAGAAAGATGGCTGGCCCGACGACGGCATTCTGCCCGGGACGCGCTGGGCCGACGTACCGGAGGACTGGGCTTGCCCCGACTGCGGTGCTTCCAAAGCCGACTTCCAAATGATCGAAATTTAACAACAGTTCTAGCCCGGCATCGCGACAAGCGAGGCCAACTACTTGCGCCCAGGAGTTCACATGTACGTACCACCGCACTTTGCCGAAAACCGTCCAGAGGTTCTTTTCGATCTGATCGAGAAGAATCCGCTCGGCATCCTCGTCACAAACGGCCAAGCCGGCCTCGACGCCAACCACCTTCCGTTCGAGCTGAACAGGTCCGAGGGAGAAAACGGCACCCTCCACTCCCATGTCGCTCGCGCCAACCCTGTCTGGCAGGATGTGTCGACCGGCGACGAAGTGCTCGTCGTCTTCCGCGCCGCCGATGCCTATATTGCTCCCAACTGGTATCCGAGCAAGCGCGAGTTCAAGAAGCAGGTCCCGACCTGGAACTACCTCGTGGTCCATGCGCACGGCCGCGTCACGATCCGCGATGACGAGCGATATGTGCGTGGCCTGGTCGCCCGCCTCACCCGCACGCACGAGGCGGCACAGGCGGACCCCTGGAAGATGACCGACAGTCCCAAGGACTATATCGACATGATGCTGAAGGCGATCGTCGGTATCGAAATCGAGATCACCCGCCTGATCGGCAAGTTCAAGCTGAGCCAGAATCGCGAGGCGCGGGATATCCTCGAGGCGGGCGAGATGTTGCAGAAGCAGGGCGATGAGTTGATCGGCGGCAGCATGATTGCCTTTGGCACTGAAAAGGCACGTCAGTCCTGAGGCTAGGCCTGGTTTTTGGGGTATTCCATTGTGAACGCGCAATCCGTAGTTATCGTCGGTGCTGGCCATAGCGGTGCGAAGGCGGCAGCCGCCCTTCGCAAACATGGTTGGACCGGAGAAATCAGTTTGGTCGGTGATGAGCCTCACGTCCCATATGACCGCCCACCGTTGTCCAAGGCGGTGCTTCTGGGTAAAAAGACCAGCGATCAGTGCGCTTTCTTTCCCGCAAGCTGGTTCGAGGCAAATCAGATCGAGCTTCTGCTTGGTGAGACTGTTCAAAGCATCGATCGCTCAACCAAGAGGGTCTTGCTCAGTGATAGCCGGCGCCTACCATACGAGAAGCTTCTTCTGGCCACGGGCTCGGCAATCAACCAATTGGCGGTGCCGGGGGCGGAACTCGATGGCGTCTGGCCATTGCGCACACCGCAACACGCTGACGCGATCGCGCGTTCCTTCCATGCCGGACAGAAGCTGGTTGTGATTGGTGCCGGCGTCATCGGGCTTGAGGTCGCCGCAGCGGCGGTCGAGCTAGGGTGTGACGTTCACGTGTTGGAAGTTGCGCCTCACGCTATGGCGCGCAGCCTTCCACTAGACGTTTCGAGCGCACTTGTTTCCGAGCACCGTGGTCGAGGAGTGGACATTCGTTTCGGTGTGCGCGTTGCCGCGCTGGAAGGCGATGGCAGGGTCGCGGCGGTTCGGCTGGACACCGGCGAGGTAATCGAATGCGAAGTTGTAGTCTATGGTGTGGGCGTCAGGCCGCGAACGGAGCTCGCGGAAACAGGCGGACTTGCCGTAGACAATGGGATCATGACAAATGAGCTTCTGCAAACGGAGGATCCTGACATCTTCGCCTGCGGCGATGTCTGCAAATACAAGAGCGGGATTTTTGATAGGTTTTTACGGCTGGAAAACTGGCGAAATGCAGAAGATCAGGCCGATACGGCTGCGCGAAACATGCTTGGCCAAGGGAAAGCCTTCGACGAAGTGCCCTGGTTCTGGAGCAACCAATACGACCTCGCGCTTCAGGTGGCCGGTGTGCCGGCATACGGTTCTTTGACCGTCTCAGGCACTGTCGGTGCCGCAAGGCTCTTTTTGTCGCTGACTGAGCATGGTCTGCTGCGAGGCGCTTGCGCCTTGGGACCGGTACGGGATGTGGCGATGTCCATCCGAAAACTCAAGACGATGATCGCCGCAGGATTTATTCTGGATGTAGGGGCAAACGGGGAATCCGCGGTGCCGCTGAACGATCTTATCAGGGAATGACAATTTGCGGCGTCCAAAGCGGCCTGATCAACATTCAGTCAGCCGGCGACGTAGTTCATCTGGTCAGACGATAAAGGATAGTCGGCAGCTGAATTGGCAGTTGTCCGACACTCGCAATTGCTGCGGTTCCCCGCGTCCAAAGATCCGATCGGCACAAGACCTCCCGTCAGAATCAAGTGCGACGCAGAACGTATCGATTCCTTTGCGGTTCAGCGAATGGACGGCCGCTCTCGCGTCTTCCACGAGATACCTGTTGTCGTCGACGTCGACGTCGGATGGCTCCCCGTCCGTCACAACCAGCAGCAGCCGTCGATGACTCTGACGTTTCGCAAGATCCGCTCCTGCGCGGCGAATGGCGGCTCCCGATCTGGTCGAGAGGCAACTGCGAATGCCTGCAAGGCGTGACCTCGCGAAGGTGTTGTATGTTTCGTCGAAGTCCTTAATCCGGAAATACCGAACGTCCTCCCGGGTGTCGGAGCAGAACGCGGCAATTGCAAAAGGGTCGCCTGCAGCGGAAATCGTCTTGGCGAGAAGAGCGGTCGAAAATCGTTCCAGGTCGAGTACGGTATCATCTTTGCCGTGGATGCGGTCTGCTGTCGACTGCGATACATCCAGCAGGACAAGTACCGAAAAATCGCGGCTGCGACGCTCGGACCGGCCATAGACCCGGAAATCCGGCATCTCGCCGATGCGGTGTGAAATCGAGGCCTCAATGCAGGCATCCATATCGAGGTATTCACCTTCGTGTTGACGGCGAACGCGCTCAGCGCGACTGATCTTGGCAGAGCGTATTAGCGAGGACAAGCGATCGGCGATAGCCTGTGTCTCTGTCCGCGGCGATCGGCTGTCGCTCACGAGCGCAGCGAAGGGCAGCCTATCTCCGGCGCTCAAGGTTTATCGGCCAACTCCCATTGAGCGACACATTCCTTCACCAGCCACCGTCCGGCTGGACCGAGCGCCTTTCCCTTCCTGTAAGCAATGACCAGTGGGAAGGATGTGACCTTGCCCCATGATGTTTGGTTTCTCCGAGGAAATGGTCTTCGAGCCGCGCCAAATCGCAAGCGGCACTTCGCAAAACCGCATCACTACGCTGCGAATCTGCGCATGTATCGCTTGCAAATTTCGATTTTTCTCGGCCAATCCAGTTAGAGCATTGCAATTGCCACTGCCTGTGGCTGGATTGCTGCGTTTTCGCAGTCAGTCCTTCGAGCGGCTGGAGCGACCAAGGGGCCTCGGTATGAACGAACGAATGAACACGGCCTTCAACATGGACAGCCTCCTAATTGATTGGATCGATCTCGAAGGCCGTGTCTGCCGCGTCAACGATCGGGAGGCCAAGACGTTGGCGATCAACCCTCGATCGATAATCGGCACGCCGCTCGAAAGTGTCTATAGCGGCGAGTCCGCCTCCCTCATCCGCGCCATCGCCCGCGGCGAACAAACCGCCGAACAAAGCTTTCCGGTGTGGATGAATTCCAAGGCCCATGGCGACATGCCCATGGTGGCGAGTACCTTTGTCGACGGGCTGAACGGTCTTGCAGTCGTCAAGCAGCCGCTGACGCCGGCAGCGCTCGGTGTTGGCGCAGAGTTGGTGGAGCGGGTGGAAATCCTGTCGCAGATGATCGGCGCCGCCACCGATGCCTGCTGGTGCATCGAGTTTCTCGAGCCGGTCGACACATCGCTCGCGCAAGAGGAAATCGTCGAACAGATATTCAAGAACCGGAGCAGTTGGCGGGCTTGCAACGATGCCATGGGCCGCCTCTACCGACTGCCGGATGGGCTGGATTTCAACACGCAGCCGGTTTCCCGCTATTTCCCTGCAACCGAGATCAACCGGCAGATGGTACGCGACCTCGTCCGGTCGAACTATCGCCTCGACCATGCGCAGGCGGTGGACCGACGCCATGACGGAAGCGAGATGCTGGTGGAGAACGACTTCCGCGCGGCCATTAGGGACGGTTTGCTGATCCGCCTCTGGGGCACGACGCGCGATGTCGGGATGCACAAGAAGCGCGAACAGCAGCTTTACGATCGCGCCGAGACGATGCTCGACATTCTCAGCGCCGCGCCAGACCCGATCCTGGTGATGTCGGAGGACGGACTGTTGCTGGCCGCCAATCCCGCTGCCGAAACTGCATGGGGCCGACCCGCCGATCAGATGCTCGGACGGCCGCTCCAGCAATTCGCAGAGACGCGCAACGCGGTCGAAAGGCTGCGGCAAGCCGCACTTGCGGCGGAAGAGTCCGCTGGGAGCGAATGCGACCTCATCATCATCTCGGCCGATAATTGTCGGAACAACTGGCGCTTCCGGGCTGCGCGTATCGAGGGAGAGATGGGCCGATACGTCCTGACGGCCCGGAGAAAGTCGAAAAGAAGGTCACCTTCGCTTGCCCAGGAGGCGCTGTCGTGAAGTTCTATGCGAACGATATAAATGCATTCGCGCCGCGGGGGCTTCGTCCGGGCTTCGTCGACGATCCGCAGTTTCGTGGCTTTCTCGAAGCTTTGCCCGATGGCGCGGCCTTTCTGGAAATCGATGGCACGATCAAGCTCGCCAACGGCAAACTAGAGCTGCTCCTCAACCTTGCACGCGCGGACCTTGTCGGGTCCGAACTGGCGAAGCATGCCAAGACCGCCGGCCCACTTATCCAGAAGCTTGCCGCCGCGCTCCATCAACTGAAGCGGATCGAGGTCTCGGGCGCGCTCAACTCGCAAAGAAACGTGTTTGCGTCGCTCAGCATCCTGCGAAACCAGGAGGGTGGGGCCTACGGTGCGCTACTCACGATGCGAGAGGCGAACCGACAACATAGGCCGAACGAAGGGTCAGAGCGGTTTCGGTTCGAGACGGAGACCGGAGAGGTCGCAAGGACCGCGTACCACATAACGCCGCGGCTTCACGGCCTTGCCCGCAAGGGCGAGATGGCTCTGGAACGCGGGAGTGCAATCCTGCTGACGGGCGAGACCGGAACGGGCAAGACCGAGTTCGCAAAACGAATTGGACACTCCGACAAAGCCGGAGCCGTGCCGTTCGTCCATGTCAACTGTGGGATGCTCTCCGACGAGCAGTTCGATGTCGAGATGTTCGGGATTGAGCCTGGGTCGCCGCTGGACCAATCCACGCGCGGAAAGCTCGGTTTCATCGAAGCCGCCGACGGGGGGATATTGTTTCTGGACCAAGTCACCGATCTATCCGTCACGTCTCAAATGAAGCTCGTGT
The DNA here is from genome assembly GCF_025200715.1 of Rhizobium sullae. Taxonomy (NCBI): domain Bacteria; kingdom Pseudomonadati; phylum Pseudomonadota; class Alphaproteobacteria; order Hyphomicrobiales; family Rhizobiaceae; genus Rhizobium; species Rhizobium sullae. The sequence goes on along the minus strand of NZ_CP104145.1, from coordinate 303,648 downwards.
CCTTCCTGGAGACCCAAACCTTCAGCAGGGTGGGATCCATGCAGCGAAGGCGAGCGCGCTTCCGGCTTATCACATCTACGAACCTCGACCTGGGAAACAAGATCGCCGAGGGAGTATTCCGACCGGATCTCTTCTACCGCATCGCGGTTGTCACCATTGCCCTCCCGCCTTTGCGCGAGCAGCCCGATCTTGTAGAGGCTGTTGCCGATCAGATGCTTCGTCGCATCAATCTCATTCGGAAACCTCAGCTTCGGCTGTCTCCGGAATTCACCGATCTGCTTCAGGCGCACTCCTATCCCGGAAACTTGCGGGAACTGTCAAACATCCTGGAGCAGGCCGTGGCCTGCGCCGAGGGTGTCGCGCTTCCGGAGCATTTCATGGCACCCATACTCGCCCCCGCGCGCACCGAGCCCAAGCATATGGAGGTGCCTGCGCCTTCTGTGCCCGCGCACGCCAGCTTGAAAGACCTCGTCCAGGGATTTGAGACCTGGATCCTGGAAAAATCCATCGCAGAAAATGGAAGCAAACGAAGCGCCGCCAAGGCACTCGGAATCGACATCGCCACGCTCGTTCGAAAAACGAAGCGCAAATAATTAAACGCGATATACAGGGGAACAATATCATGAGCCTAATCAAAAAACTGGCAATCGGCGCATTGGCAACGATTTCCGCGCTGCCGCACATGGCCTCGGCCAGCGCAGGCGAGCTCAACCTGCTCACATGGGAAGGTTATGCCGCAGATAGCTTTATCACCAAGTTTGAAGCCGCATCCGGCTGCAAGGTCACGGCGTCCTATGTCGGCTCGAATGACGATTTTGCCGCCAAATTGGCTGCGGGTGGTGGAGTCTATGACATTATCACGCCCTCGCTTGACACCGTTCCAATGTTGCACGAAGCCGGCTTCGTAGACCCGATCGACACCACGAAGGTCGAAGGCTTCGACGGCATCTACCCTGAATTCTCCAAGGTGAGCGCGGTGGTAGTCGACGGCGAAACCTGGGCGGTGCCGCTGATTTGGGGCTCTGTCTCCCTTATCTATCGGCCGGATAAGCTGTCTTCGACGCCCGATTCGATCGGCGTCCTATTCGATCCCGCGAACAAGGGAAAGGTCTCCCTATGGGACGACAAGTCGGCGATCTACTGGACAGCACGATACCTTGGCTACGACAATGTTTTTGATCTCACGGACGAGCAGTTGGATGCTGTGAAGGCAAAACTGCTCGAACAAAAGCCGTTGGTTCGGAAATACTGGGCATCTGCTGGAGAGCTGACCGAACTCATGGCCAACGAGGAAGTGTATGTGTCCAACGCCTGGACCGGCCTGACGAGCAAAGACGTCAACGCCTTGAATAAGGGCTTCAACGTCATCGAATTCACACCAAAGGAGAAAGCCGAGGGCTGGATGGATTCGATGATGATCGCCAAGGGCTCTCCGAATACCGAATGCACATACAAGTTCATGTCATTCATGCAGTCAGCAGACGGGCAGTGCGGCATTGCTGGGGAGACCGGTTATTTTCCGGTGAACCCGAAGGCCGTCCAGGGTTGCATGAATGAGGACCTGAAGAAGGAACGTCAGGTCAATAACGTCGAGTTCGTCAAAAGCCTCGTGATGTGGGAGCAGCCGAAGCGCCTCGACAAGTACCTCGAGGTCTGGAACGCGGTTAAGGCGGGCCTCTAAGCGACCGTTGGGTCGGAGGGTGCTACGCGCATCCTCCCTTTCCTCTTACATCTGATATTTTGGAGAACGCATGAGCTCGCGTGCTATCGTGACGCTGAACGGCGTGACAAAGACCTATGGCCATTTCACGGCCCTACACGAAACGAAACTCGAGGTGGGTGAAGGCGAATTCGTTACCCTCCTCGGACCGTCCGGATGCGGAAAAACCACCACGCTGAGGCTCATTGGCGGTTTCGAGTATGCGAATTCGGGAACCGTGTCCATTGCTGGGCAGGATGTCACGAACGCTCCTCCCTACCGGCGTCCGGTCAACACCGTCTTTCAGGATTACGCCCTTTTCCCCCATATGACGGTTGCGGAAAACATTGCCTACGGCCTGTCCGTCAAGGGCAGCGCCGTCGCACCCGGGGAGCGGAAGCGACGCGTGGAGGAGACCCTCGCGATGGTCGGCCTGGAGACGATGGGCAACCGGGTGCCGGCGGCACTTTCCGGGGGACAGCGCCAACGCGTCGCCATGGCCCGGGCGATCGTGCGTCGACCGCGCGTGCTGCTGCTTGACGAGCCCCTGTCGGCGCTCGACGTGAAGCTCCGCGAAGGCATGCAGGTCGAACTCAAGCGGCTCCACCGGGAACTCGGCATCACCTTCCTGATGGTGACCCACGATCAGGCCGAGGCACTTGCGCTCTCCGATCGCATCGTCGTCATGAAAGAGGGAAAGATCGTCCAGGTCGGAGCGCCCACCGAACTCTACGACGATCCGGCCACTCCTTACGTGGCCGACTTCATCGGCGCTTCCAACCTGGTGTCGGCAAGATACGAGGGTCGAGATGGAGTATTCGATCTCCTTCGGCTGGATGACGGAACCCTTCTGAGGCGTATCGGCAGGGTTCCGTCCGCCGGCGAGCCTCTTCGCGCCGTCACCGCCGGTATCCGACCCGAGAGGATAAGACTGGACGCCTTCGATGGAGCCAACACCATGGAGGCTCGAATTATCGAGACGCTGTTCCATGGAGACCGCGTGCGTCTGGAACTCGCTTTGGCGGGCAACGCCGGGCGAATCTTTGCGGATGTCCCACGGACTGCCGGAACAGGGCGTCATCTCGAGCCTGGGGGGGCCATCGGCCTGTATGTAGACCCGGCCGATGTGATGTTATTTGCACCGGAGCTACGCACATGACCGTCGGCCGCCGCAATCTCGCAGCCTTCGCAGCCCTTTTTTCAATTCCGCTGGGCTGGGCGCTGATTTTCATGATCTTTCCCTACGCGGTCATGATCGCCGTCGGTTTCTGGACCCGCCAATTCCCTCTCTTTGTCCCTGATTTTCAGCGGGGCAACTTCGTCCAACTGTTCAGCGACCCCCAATACATCACCGTCATCCTGCGCACCCTCAAGATCGCCCTGCTCGTCACCCTTGGAGCGATCCTGCTCGGTTACCCGCTCGCCTATTTTCTGGTCTTCACGGTCAAGTCCCAAAAGTGGCGAAACCTTCTCTACATGTCCGTCATCGTCCCACTCTGGGTCTCATATCTCCTGCGGGCTTACACCTGGAAGATCATCCTGGGAACGAACGGAGCGCTCAATTCCCTGCTCCTCTCCTTCGGACTCATCGACGAGCCACTGACGCTGTTCCTCTACAATCAGGCGTCCATGGTGATTACTCTGGTCTACATCTTCGTCCCATTCATGGTGATGCCCCTCTTCACCGTGCTCGACAACATTCCAAAGGCACTGATCGAGGCTTCGGAAGACCTGGGCGTCGGCCCCTTCATCACGTTTTGGAGGGTGATCTTTCCGTTGTCCCTGGGCGGTCTCATAGCTGGTGCGACACTGACCTTCTGCCTCGCCTTTGGAGATTTCGTAGCTCCTGTGCTCGTTGGCGGCCCTGACGGCACCATGGTTGCCAACCTCCTTCAGAGCCAGTTCGGCGCAGCGCTCAACTGGCCGCTCGGTTCGGCGCTCGCAACGCT
>NZ_CP104143.1:3992500-4138475 GCF_025200715.1 Rhizobium sullae | reverse complement strand
CATGCCGCCTTCCAAATTGATTTCATCGGGCGGATATCAGCCAGCCGCCCGATCAATTTTCCCCGTTCTGGCACGCCGGCAGCCCGTTCATGGGCCATCATGCATGCCGGTTCACACAAACACCGTCCCGCCCAGCGAGACCGACGCAGAGGACCGTGGCAGACACCGCGTTCATGCGGTCCCTGTCATGTTCACTACGCCAAGGTGGCTGCCAGGCCTCGTTTCCCGGCCAACCGCCCAAACGCAAATATACTATCCCCATCCCCTTCGGCTCACCTTAGGCGTGCAGCCGCTGAGCGCACAAAGCATCCTCGTTCCGCGACCAGCCACGGTCCCGGCGCAAATTGCTCAAGTGCTTGAAAAAACGGAGAGATAAACTGCTCCGTAGCAAATGGCACAAACCCATCGGCCTGCCGGTGTGGCAGTTTAGACTAAGCCTTTGCAGGTGATGTCCGCGCCCTTTGCTGGACGCCATTTAGGCAGGATCAGTTGCGGAGATCAATGATGAATTTTACGCAAAATTAAGAAGCGGCCATTGACTCCGGGGCCCGCTTTTGGGCGTCACGCCAATGTCAAAAAAGAATCGCAGGAGAATCAAGGAGATTCCCTAAGTGGGTATTTTGGACACGCATTGAAAGAAAAAAAATAAAAATCCGCTTGACTCACAACTAAGCCCGCCGGAAGGCAGGAGAGTCGCCCAAGCTGGAAACATCCTTGCGCAACTATTTGATTTTAAACATTTTTTCATGTCACCTCAGTGACACGAAACAGTCGCTAAATTAACCAATCCGGCGGAGATCGTTAGAATCGAAAAAGCCCGGCTTGATTACCGGGCTAATCATAACGATCAATTTGTTAACGAAAGATTATGCGGCCGAAGCTGCCGACAGCGCCTTCACGCGAGCAGCGAGGCGCGAAACCTTGCGGGATGCCGTGTTGGCGTGAAGCACGCCCTTGCTTGCAGCGCGCGCCAGTTCCGGCTGAGCTGCGAGGAAGGCTTCCTTTGCCTTTGCAGCATCACCTGCCGCGAGTGCCTCTTCGACTTGGCGAACGAAAGTGCGAACGCGCGAGCGACGAGCCTTGTTGACGTCGGTACGGCGGGCGATCTTGCGGGTCGCTTTTTTCGCCGAAGTTGTATTGGCCATGGATGCCTCTCTCAAGAATTCGAACAAACTCCGTCATTACCGCGGGCCTTGCGGCCACAATATCCAGCAATGCGGGAGCATAAACGGAAAACCTGATCGGCTTCCCGAACCGTGGGCGGGCATATAGCTCTAAAGCCGACCCGCGTCAACGCGCATTTTCAAGGAAACGCCGCCTTTCTCCGTGGAATGAAGATCAGCGGTGTTTAAAGGCCGGTTTGCGCTTCTCGATGAAGGCAGCCATGCCCTCCTTCTGATCTTCCGTTGCAAAAAGGCTGTGGAATAGACGGCGCTCGAAACGCAGGCCCTCCTCCAGCGTGGTTTCCAGCGCGCGATTGACCGCCTCTTTGGCCATCAGCACCGAGGGCTGCGACAGCGACGCGATCTTGGCCGCTGCCTCCAGCGCTTCGTCGAGAAGCCGTTCCGGTGCGACCACACGAGAAACAAGCCCTGCACGTTCCGCTTCCGCCGCGTCCATCATCCGGCCGGTCAGCACCATATCCATCGCCTTCGACTTGCCGACCATACGCGTCAAGCGCTGCGAGCCGCCCATGCCGGGGATGACGCCGAGCGTGATTTCAGGCTGACCGAATTTCGCGGTCTCCGATGCGATAATAAAGTCGCACATCATCGCCAGCTCGCAGCCGCCACCGAGCGCGAAGCCGCTGACGGCAGCGATGACCGGCTTGCGGGCCTTGGCAATCTCATCCCAACCGCTGATGTATTCGGCCTTATAGATATCTGCAAACTGCAGCGGCTGCATTTCCTTGATATCGGCGCCGGCTGCGAAAGCACGTTCCGAGCCCGTCAGAACGATTGCGCCGATCGCCTCGTCTGCGTGGAAGTCCGCATAGGCGTGCTTCAATTCCTTGAGTACCGTGGAGTTCAGCGCGTTCAGCGCCTGCGGCCGGTTCAGCGTAATCAGACCGACATTGCCGCGGGTTTCGACGATCAGCGTTTCATAGGCCATGTTTCTCTCCCCTATTTCTGGCAGTCCGGGCAATAGAAGGTGGAACGCCCTGCCTGCACGATGCGCGAGACCGTACCGCCGCAGCCGGGTGTGCGGCAAGGCAGACCTTCGCGGTCATAGACCGAGAAGGAATGCTGGAAATAGCCGAGCGAGCCGTCGGTCTGGATATGGTCGCGAAGTGACGAGCCGCCGGCCTTGATCGCATCGGCGACGACATCGCGGACCGATGCGACGAGAAGGTTTAGCTGCTCCTTCGGCTTTCCGGTTTTGCTGACCAGCGTTCCAGCAGCACGTGTCGGCATCAAATGCGCGCGCCAAAGCGCTTCGCAGACATATATATTGCCAAGCCCGGCGATGTTTCTCTGGTCGAGAAGCGCACCCTTCAGCGGTTGTGCCTTTCCGGCAAACCGCTCCGCAAGATAAGTGGCGCTCAGCTCGTTGCCGGTTGGCTCCGGCCCGAGGCCGAAGAGGAAAGGACTGTTCTGAAGCTCAGACCGATCGGCGATATCCATGAAGCCGAAGCGGCGCGGGTCATTATAGATGACGCGGCGCTCACCACCCTTGCCTTCCAGATGGAAGATCGCATGGTCATGCTTCTCGTCCTTCGACCGCTCGTGGCGAAAATCGCCGGGCGTTTCGCTGACTGGCCCCTGCTCGATGCGGAAGGAGCCGGACATACCGAGATGGGAGATGATGGTCTTGCCGCTGTCGAGATCGATCAGCAGATACTTGGCGCGGCGGCCAAGTCCGATAATGGTGCGGCCTGAAACCTGGTCTTCGAAATTTTCCGGAAAAGGAAAGCGCAGATCGCCGCGGCGAAGCTCCAGCCTCTCGATGCGTGCACCCTCCATGGCGGGTGAAAGACCGCGCTTCACCGTTTCGACTTCTGGCAATTCCGGCATCTTAACCCATCTGTATTTAAACGTGTTTCAACTGCGGACGATGTGGGTTATAGCGCCAGTAAGCCGCGGGTATTACCCGCCCCCACAGATAGCGTCTTAAGCGACGTTTCGCTATGGTCGCGTACCGATTTCGAGTAACGGAGTAGTCCGATGCCAGAAAGCCGCACTTCCGCCGATGGCGGCATGGAAACGTCCTACGGCTTCCGCGAGGTGCCGAGCGGCGAGAAGCAGGGTCTCGTCAACGACGTCTTCCACAAGGTCGCCAGACGCTACGATATCATGAACGATGTGATGTCGATGGGTATGCACCGCGCCTGGAAGGATGCGATGGTTGCGGCGCTCAATCCGCGCAAGGAACCGGGCTACAAGGTGCTGGATGTAGCGGGCGGCACAGGCGACATCGCCTTCCGTATCGTCGAGGCGTCGAACCGCATGGCACACGCGACCGTGCTCGACATCAACGGCTCCATGCTGGGCGTCGGCTCAGAGCGGGCAGAGAAGAAGAAACTCTCCGACAATCTTACCTTCATTGAGGCCAATGCCGAGGACCTGCCCTTCGAGGCCGGCAGCTTCGATGCCTACACGATCGCCTTCGGCATCCGCAACGTGCCGCGCATAGACGTCGCGCTCGCGGAAGCCTTTCGCGTGCTGAAGCGCGGCGGCCGGCTGCTCGTGCTGGAATTTTCGGAAGTGGACATGCCTCTTCTGGACAAGGTCTACGAGGCCTGGTCTTTCAACGCCATTCCGAGGTTCGGCAAGGCGATTACCGGCGACGCCGAGCCCTATCAGTATCTCGTCGAATCCATCCGCAAGTTCCCGAACCAGGAAAACTTCGCGGAAATGATCCGAAAGGCCGGCTTTTCGCGCGTGACCTACACCAGCTATACCGGCGGGATCGCGGCCTTGCACTCGGGCTGGAAACTTTGATCTAAATGAGTGCTTTCGGAGCATATTTCCGGCTCGTGCGGGTCGGCTGGGTTCTAGTGCGCGAGGGCGTTGTTTCGGCCTTGCCCTCCGAGGAATTGCCGCCGTCTGTCAGCCTTGCGAAATCGTTTGTCGGCCTGTTTGCGCGCAGCCAGGCGAAAGCCAAGAAACGCAGCGATCGGCTGGCCCAGGCAGTCGAGCGGCTCGGACCTTCCTATGTGAAGATTGGGCAGTTCCTGGCGACCAGACCGGATGTCGTAGGCGTGGAGTTCGCTGACGACCTTTCGCAACTTCAGGACCGGATGGCCTTCTTCCCGATTGCGGCGGCAAAGGCGAGTATCGAAGGTTCGCTCGGCCGCCCGATCGAAGAGCTTTATGCGAGTTTCGACGATCCGATTGCCGCAGCCTCTATTGCGCAGGTGCATCCTGCAGAGGTAAATACCCCCAATGGCCGCAGGAAGGTCGCGGTCAAGGTCGTGCGTCCCGGTGTGCGGCAGCGCTTCGCCCATGACATCGAGGCGATGTATCTCGTCGCCGGTATGCAGGAACGCTTCATGCCTTCGAGCCGGCGGCTGAGGCCGGTCGAAGTGACGAAGACGCTCGAGCAGTCGACCAAAGTCGAGATGGATCTCCGGCTTGAAGCGGCGGCCCTTTCCGAGATTGCCGAAAACACGGGGCAGGATCCGGGCTTCCGCGTTCCGAAGGTGGATTGGGAGCGCACCGGCCGCGACGTCATCACCATGGAGTGGATCGACGGCGTGAAGATGTCCGATGTCGAGGGGCTCCGCAGCGCCGGGCACGATCTTAACACGCTTGCCGATAGGCTGATCCAATCGTTCCTGCGCCACACGCTGCGCGATGGCTTCTTCCATGCCGACATGCATCCCGGCAATCTCTTCGTCGATTCGGGCGGCATGATCGTCGCCGTCGACATGGGGATTGTCGGTCGGCTTGGAAAGAAGGAACGGCGCTTCCTCGCCGAAATTCTCTATGGCTTCATTACGCGTGACTATGTGCGTGTTGCGGAGGTCCATTTCGAGGCGGGCTATGTGCCAGGCCATCACAATGTCGAAAGCTTCGCGCAAGCAATCCGGGCGATCGGCGAGCCGATCCATGGCCAGCCGGCCGAAACGATCTCGATGGGCAAGCTGTTAACGCTGCTGTTCGAGGTGACGGAACTTTTCGACATGCAGACCCGGCCCGAGCTGGTCATGCTGCAGAAAACCATGGTGGTCGTCGAAGGCGTCTCGCGCATGCTGAACCCGCGTTTCAACATGTGGAAGGCATCGGAGCCAGTCGTCGGAGATTGGATTCGCAATAATCTCGGCCCGAAGCGGATCGTCACCGACCTCAAGGATGGGCTGAAGGCTGCCGTGAAGCTTGCGGAAGCCGTTCCGGAAATCGCCGCGCAGACCGAGAAATTCCATCACCAGTTGCTGCATATGAGCGAGCATGGACTGCGCTTCGATCCGCAGACAGCGGAAGCGATCGGCAAATCCGAGGCACGATACAGCCGATCCGGCCGCCTCGCGCTCTGGATTATCGCGTTGACGCTTCTCTATATTGCCTGGATGTTGAGCTGAGGTTCAGACACAAACAATCACATGCTGTGTTCGGCATTTGGGATATCCCACAATGCGCAGTGCTCGCTTAGTCTCGCATTCAAGGAGACCTGCAGATGAAGCATGAACGCCCTGGCATCGAACTTTCCGGCCAACCATTCGGCTTTGGCGACATGGTGAGGATAGGGTCCGGCAGGGTGGCGCTATCAGCTTCGCCGACGGGCATGGCACGGGTGGAGATCGCGCGTTCCGTCGTCGAAGAAGCGATCCAGGCTGGCATTCCCGTTTACGGTTCCACTACCGGCGTCGGCGCGATGAAGGACGTCGAATGGTCGGCGGAGGAACTCGATACCTTCAACCTCGGCCTCGTGCGCGCCCATCACTTCGGCACCGGCACGCCCTTTTCCAGCGCTGTCGTGCGGAACGCCATGGCGATCCGCGTCAATACCGCGCTGACGGGCCAGGTCGGGTGTACGCCGGAGCTCATAGAAACCTATCTGCGGCTGCTCAGGGCTGACCTCATCCCGCTCGTGCGGCGCACGGGCTCGATCGGTTGTGCCGATATCGGCCTTATGGGACAGATCGGAGCGGTTCTGACCGGCGTCGGCGAAGCCGTCTATCGCGGCAAGCGCATGCAGGCGGCCGACGCCTTCCGGGCGGCGGGGCTCGAACCGGTCACCATGGCGCCGCGCGACAGCCTTGCTTCGCTCAGCATCAACGCGGTGAGTTTTGCATCTGCCGCCGAGGCGACGCGCAATGCGGCGGCTTCGATTCGCGTTCTGCTCGCAACCGGCATGATGGCGGCCGGCGCTCTTGGCGCGTCACGCGACCCCTGGCGGGCAGTACGCCATGTCGGCACCCCGCGGGAAGCGCTGATCGGCTCGTGGCTGTGCAATGCGTCAGAGGCTTGGGAATGGCCGGTGGCCACCCACGTGCAGGACCCGCTCAGCCTTCGCATGATCGCCCAGGTCTTCGGCGCGGTGATCGAGAACCTACTTTCGACCGGTCACAAGATCCTTGCTGCCACCGGCCGTTCGGACGACAATCCGGTCGTCGTCGAGGGCCGCGTAATGACGTCCGGCGGTTCGCTACCTCTCGATGTAACGATCCTGCTCGAATCGGCAGCACTCTGCATGGCGCATGCGGCACGCAATTCATTCAACCGCTGCGTCCTGCTCGGCAACGGACAGCGGCGCGACCTGCCCGTGAACCTCGTGCCGCCCGGCCGGATTGCGACCGGTTTCGGGCCGATCATCAAGCTCGCCGGCGAGATCTTTTCACGCGTGCTTTCCATGTCCAACCCAGTGTCCGCCCAGTCGCTGGTGGTTGCGGCGGGGCTTGAGGACGAAGCCGCTTTCCTGCCGCTGGTGATCGAGCGCTTCGAGCGGCAGATGCGGGCGCTGAAGCGTCTTGCCGCTCTCGAGGCTCTGCTGGCATCACAGGCGGCCGACATTCTCGGCGACCGGCCCGAGGGCGTTGCGGGCATGATTTACGATGTCGTCCGCAAGCACGCCGATTTCTACACCGTCGATCGCCCCCTTTCGGCGGAGGTCGAAGCGATCGAGGAAGAACTCGGGTCCGATGAGTTCGTCTCGAAGCTGATCGAGCCTGTGCCGATCGCCGCCTTCGACGATTTCTTCGCCCTCGGCTCGGTGGAGTACATCGACGGAGACTGACGCAGGAAGCGGTCGTCATCTAAGCTTTTAACCGGAGGAAAACAGCGTGGCTGATTTCGATCTCGTTTTGCAAGGTACCGTCGTGCTGCCGGAGCGCATCCTCGATGAGGGTTATGTTGCAGTCCGCAACGGCAAGATCGCCGAGGTCGGCGTCGGCGTGCCGCCCGCGGCCAAGGAGCGGCACTTGCTCGGCAAGGCGCTGATCCTGCCCGGTGCGATCGATGCGCAAGTGCATTCGTTGAGCCAGATGGATCAGGAGGACTTCATCTGGTCGACGCGTTCGGCGGCTGCTGGCGGCGTCACGACGATCGTCGACATGCCTTATGACGAAGCCAATCTCGTCTGCTCGGCGGAAGCGGTAAAGAAAAAGACCAACCATGCGAGCCCGCAGACGCGTGTCGATTTCGCTCTCTATGGCACGGTCAGACCTGAAGAAGGTGCGGCCCGAATACGCGAAATGGTGGATGCCGGGGTCGCCGCCTTCAAATTCTCGACTTTCGGGACCGATGCGAAGCGTTTCCCGCGCATTCCCCCTGCCCTCCTTGCCGAATGCTTTGCCGCAATCGCCCCGACCGGGCTGACGGCCGGTGTTCACAATGAAGACGATGAAGCCGTTCGAACTTACATGGAGAAGGTCAAGGCAAGCGGCGTGACCGACTGGCGTGCCCACGGTCTTTCACGCCCGCCGATGACCGAACTTCTCGCCATGCACACGATCTTCGAGACTGGCGCTCATACCGGCTGCCCGGCGCATGTCGTGCATTGTTCGCTCGGTCGCGGCTACGATATTGCCCGTGCCTATCGCCGCGGCGGCTTCGAGGCGACGGTCGAATGCTGCATTCATTACCTGACGCTTGACGAGGAAAACGACGTGAGGCGCCTCGGCGGCAAAGCCAAGATCAATCCGCCGATCCGGCCGCGCGCCGAGGTGGAAACGTTGTGGCGCAAGATAGCGGAAGGCAATGTCTGGCTGGTGTCGACCGACCATGTGAGCTGGTCAGAAAACCGCAAGACCAATCCGGACATGTTGGCGAATGCCTCGGGCGTGCCGGGGCTCGAGGTCATGGTGCCGCTTTTCGTCAAGGGAGCGTTGGAGCGGGGCATTCCACTCACATGGGCCGCGAAGCTGATGGCCGAAAATCCGGCGAAGCATTTCCGCCTCGACCACATCAAGGGCGCACTGACGCCCGGCAAGGACGCCGACATCGTCGTGCTGGAGCCGCGAGAGAGTGTCTACGACGCTGCCGTGAGCGGTAACAATGTCGTCGGCTGGAGCCCTTATAATGGTATCCGTTTGCCATGGACAATTTCGGCGGCATATCTGCGCGGCAGCCAGATAGCCGATGGCGCGAACGTGCTTGCAGAGCCCGGCACGGGACAATTCGTCCGTCCGCTGCCGCGCCAGATCATTTCCGGAGAAGCCGCATGAGCCGCAACCTGCCCGTCAACGCCGATCGCATCGCCGAGGATATCGACGCACTTGCAAAGATCACCGAGCCCGATCATCCATGGACACGCCGGGCCTTCTCGCCGCTGTTTCTCGATGGCCGCGCCTATATCGAAGCGCGCATGAAGGCGGCCGGGCTGGAGACACGGATCGATGCGGCCGGCAATCTGATCGGACGCCGGGTGGGGACGAAACCGGGTCTTGGCACGATCATGGTCGGTTCGCATTCCGATACTGTACCAGATGGCGGGCGCTTTGATGGCATTGCGGGCGTGATCTCGGCGTTGGAAGTCGCCCGGGCGCTGAACGATCGGGGAATCGTGCTAGAGCACGATCTGGAGGTCGTCGACTTCCTCGCGGAAGAAGTCAGCATCTTTGGCGTTTCGTGCGTCGGCAGCCGCGGCATGACCGGGCAGCTTCCGGAGGCATGGCTTTCGCGCACTAGCGGCGACCGCGACCTGGCTGAGGGGATTGCGCAAGTCGGCGGCCGTCCAAGCGTGCTGCTGCAGCAGAACCGGCCCGATATTGCCGGCTTCCTCGAACTGCATATCGAACAGGGGCCTGTGCTCGAGGACGAGAAGAAAGACGTCGGCATCGTGACGGCGATCGCTGGCATCACCCGGATTGAAATTACAGTCGAAGGCCGAGCGGACCATGCGGGTACGACGCCGATGGATGGCCGCGCGGATGCGCTGGTCGCCGCCTCGCGACTGGTGCTCGATATCCGCAACGCGGCAGGCGAGCGGGCGAAGACGCCGGGCCATTTCGCCGCGACCGTCGGCGAATTCCGGATAGAGCCGAATGCGGCCAATGTCGTGCCTTCCAAAGTCGTGCTGCTGATCGACGGGCGCGCGGAAATCCGCAGCGACATGGAAGCCTTCTGCGAATGGCTGGATGCGCATGTCGTCAAGCTTGCGATCACCCACGGTGTGACGATCGAACCACCGAAACGCGTTTCAGACAACCATCCGACACCTGCAGATGCCAGCTTGCTGCAGACGCTGGAGCGCGCCTGCAACGCAGTCGGCGCCAAACACCGGCGCATGGCATCCGGCGCAGGGCACGACACCGCCTGGATCGCTAAGGTGGCACCCGCGGCAATGATCTTCGTGCCTTGTAAAGAGGGCCGCAGCCACTCGGCCGACGAATGGGCGGAAAATGACGACATCGCGCTTGGCGCGGCGGTGCTTTTTGAAGCGGTGCGGGAGATGGACAAGGCGCTGAGCAAGGAGAAGGCTGATGGGACGCATACTCGTTGAAAAGGACGTCGAGGCGGCAGTCAAGGGTGGCTCCGTCTATGCAGCAGGCGGCGGCGGCTGGGCCGATCACGGCCGTATGCTCGGTTATGCCGCGGTCAGCATCGGCAAGCCGGAACTCGTTTCCATCGATGAACTTAGAGACGACGACTGGATCGCGACGGCAGCGGCGATCGGCGCGCCAGCCTCCACGACGCCTTGGGAAATGCAGGGCATCGATTACGTGAAAGCCGTCCAGCTTCTTCAGGACGAACTCGGCGAAAAGCTCTCCGGGCTCATCATCGGGCAGAACGGCAAATCCTCGACGCTGAACGGCTGGCTGCCCTCGGCCATTCTCGGCACGAAGGTTGTCGATGCGGTTGGCGATATCCGGGCGCATCCGACCGGCGACATGGGCTCGATCGGCATGGCGGGTTCGCCGGAGCAGATGATCCAGACGGCCGTTGGCGGAAACCGCGCGGAGAACCGCTACATCGAGCTTGTGGTGAAGGGTGCGACCGCGAAGATCTCTCCGATCCTGCGAGCCGCCGCTGACCAATCGGGCGGCTTCATCGCCAGCTGCCGCAATCCGCTGCAGGCATCCTATGTGCGCACGCATGCGGCACTCGGCGGCATCTCTATGGCGCTTGCGCTCGGCGAAGCGATCATTGCGGCGGAGAAGAATGGCGGATCGGCCGTCATCGATGCGATTTGCAAAACAACCGGCGGCAGCATCCTCGCTGAAGGCATCATTACGATGAAGGATGTCGTCTACACCAAAGAAGCCTTCGACATCGGCACGATCGTCGTCGGCTCCGGCGCCGAAGCCGTGACGGTGCATGTGATGAACGAATACATGGCCATCGACGATGCCGATGGTAAGCGCGTGGCGACGTTTCCCTCGGTCATCACGACGCTTTCGCCGGAAGGTGAGCCGCTCAGCGTCGGCCAGCTCAAGGGCGGCATGCAGGTTTTCATCCTGCATGTACCCATGGATATCATTCCACTTTCTGCAAGCGTCCTCGACCCAACCGTCTACCCGCCCGTGGAAGAAGTGATGGGTATTGAGATTGGGCGCTATGCCTTGGCGGCAAAGGCGTGACTTATGGCGCGGGATGCCGGTCTTGAGGAACTGATGAGAGAAGAGCTCAGCGGCCATCCGGGTCTCAGCGAAAAGGCCATGTTCGGCGGCTGGGGCTTTCTGTTGAACGGCAACCTTCTCTGTGGTGCGCGAGAGGATGGCATGCTGGTTCGGCTCGGCAAAGGCAATGACGGCTGGGCACTGGCTCTACCGGGAGCGGTGCAGATGCTGTCGGGCGGGCGCTTGATGCAAGGCTGGGTGCGCGTCAATGCCGATGTGTATGGCGAGGATGCACTGCGAAAGCGTCTGCTTGATGCGGCACTCGCCTATGTGGAGATGCTGCCGGGGAAATAACAAGACAGGACTTGAGGAAGGACATTCCATGCCGAAGCCTAATCCACGTCATCCAAAATTTCCGATTCCCGGCGGGCTGGAACTGCGGGCCAAGGGTTGGCGGCAGGAAGCGTTGCTGCGTCTCCTCGAAAACGTGCTTGCCGTCGGCGAGGACCCGGACAATCTCGTCGTCTATGCGGCACTTGGCAAGGCCGCGCGCAACTGGGCGGCGCATAAGGGCATCGTCAAGGCGCTGACGGAGATGGAGGAGGATCAGACCCTGCTGATCCAGTCCGGCAAGCCGATCGGCCTCGTGAAAACCCATGCCAAGGCACCGCTCGTCATCATGGCGAACTGCAATATCGTCGGCCAATGGGCGAAGGTCGAAGTGTTTTACGAACTGCAGCGCAAGGGATTGATCTGCTGGGGTGGGCTGACGGCGGGCGCCTGGCAATATATCGGCAGCCAGGGTGTTATCCAGGGCACCTACGAAATCTTCATGCGTATCGCCGAGCGACGCTTCGGCGGCGATCTCTCCGGCCGCTTCGTGCTCACCGCCGGCCTTGGCGGTATGGGCGGGGCTCAACCGCTCGCCGGCCGCATGGCAGGGGCCGCGATCCTGTGCGTCGATATCGATCCCGAGCGGGCGAAGAAGCGCCAGCAGATCGGTTACCTGCAGGAGATCACACCTGATCTCGATACCGCACTGCAGATGATCGATACGGCCGTGAAGGAAAAGCGCGCGCTATCCGTCGGCCTCGTCGGCAATGCGGCCGAGATCTACCCGGAGATCGCCCGGCGCGGCATCGTGCCGGATATCGTGACGGACCAGACCTCGGCGCATGATCTCGTCTATGGCTACGTGCCGAAGGGCATGAGCCTTGCCCAGGTCAAGGAACTTCGCGATGACGGCCAGGGCCAGTTAATGGCCGCAAGCCGCGCCTCGATCGTTCAGCATGTAACGGCGATGCTGGAGTTCCAGAAGAAAGGTTCCGAAGTCTTCGACAACGGCAACTTGATCCGCACACAGGCGAAGGAAGGCGGCGTTGCCAACGCCTTCGACATTCCGATCTTCACCGAAGCCTATCTGCGGCCGCTGTTTGCCCGGGCGATTGGCCCATTCCGTTGGATGGCGCTTTCCGGCGAAGAAAGCGACATCGCCCGGATCGACGATCTGCTGCTCGAAATGTTCCCGGACAACAAGATTATCACCAACTGGATCCGGCTTGCCCGCGAGCATGTGCCCTTCGAGGGCCTGCCGGCGCGGATCGCCTGGCTCGGCCACGGCGAGCGCACCGCGCTTGCCCGCCGCGTCAACGAATTGGTCGCCAGTGGAGATCTGAAAGGCCCTGTCGCCTTCTCGCGCGATCATCTTGATGCCGGCGCTATGGCGCATCCGAACATCATGACCGAGCGCATGAAGGACGGCTCCGACGCGATCGCCGACTGGCCGCTGCTCGATGCCATGATGCTCTGCTCCTCGATGGCCGACCTCGTCGTCGTCCATTCCGGCGGCGGCGGCTATGCCGGCTACATGACCAGTTGCGGCGTGACTGTCGTCGCCGACGGCACGGCGGCTGCCGACGAACGCCTCGACCATGCGCTCACCAATGATACGGCGCTCGGCGTCATGCGCTATGCAGACGCCGGATACGATGAAGCGCTGGACGAAGTGCAAAAGAAGGATGTGTCGTATATCCAGCTTGATTGAAATATCGGCGCTCCATCAAAGATGCCGCGTCTCCTCCGGGGGACCGTCATAGCGGTCGCGCAGGCCGTCGACGAAGGCAATGGGTGCGGCGATGAGCTCTTCAGCAGTCGCATCGTCCAGACAACTTACGGTGATCGCGTAGAAGGTGCCGAGATGTTCGTTTTCGCCCCAACTGTAGGAGCTGATGCCGCAATCCTTGCAGAACAGATGATGCAGTTTGCGGGAGGCAAACTGATATTCTCCGAGCTTTTCTTCCCCTGATAGAAGGCGAAAATCCTCCGGCTGGGCCACCGCCAGCCAGTTGCGCTTCTTCATGCAGATCGAGCAATTGCAGCGGAACGTGCCGGCCGACAGATCGAGCCTGGTTTCGTAGCGGATTGCGCCGCAATGGCAGCTGCCGTGATAGGTCTTCTTCATTACTTTCTCCTTTTGACTGCGGCTTCCGCGTAGGCAGCGGCCTTATCGAGCGCCTCGCGCCAACCTTCCGACTGTAATTTGAATTCGGTATCGCTCGGCAGCTCGCGCTTACGGAAGGTGAGGCGCGTACCCTCGCCCCGTTCTTCCAACTCGACCGTTACGCACATCTCGTGCTCCGGCTTTCCGGCGTCATTTTCCCAGGCAAAGGTGAAGACGAGGCGTTCCGGCGGACTGATCTCAACGTACCGGCCCCGGCTCCAGTATTCCTTGCCGTCCAGCCCGAGAATGCAATGACGCCAGGCGCCGCCTTCGCGCAGATCGACCGAAACCGAGGACGCCGAGCAATGGTGCGGACCCCACCATTTCATCAGGTGCTCCGGCTCGGTCCACAGGCTGAAGACAAGCTCGCGCGGCGCATCGATCTCGCGGGTGAGCACGATCTCACGGCTGCGACCGCCGGCGACGCGGATTTCATTTCTTGCCTTCATCCTCGTTCTTCCTTGACTTGAGGGTGGCTGCGTAGGCTTCCAATCTATCGAGGCTTTCGCTCCAGAACCGGCGGTAGGTGTCGAGCCAGTCATCAACACCGCGAAGTGGCCCTGCCTCCAGTCTGCAGGGTCGCCACTGTGCTTGCCGTCCTTTTGATACGAGGCCGGCATTTTCCAGCACTTTCAGATGCTTCGATACGGCAACGAGGGACATATCGAATGGTTCGGCGAGTTCGGATACCGAAGCCTCGCCGAGCGCCAGCCGTGCGAGGATCGCGCGGCGGGTTGGATCGGCGAGAGCCGAAAACGTCATGCTTAGTCGATCGGCAGACACAGTAAACTCATCAGTTAATTAACCTATGGATTAAATATAGGGGACGAAGGCGCCTGTCAAGCCTGTGCCTGACAGCGCTTCAAAGGATCGAGTTGGATACTTCGATGAGATTGCCATCCGGATCGAGGAGACCGAGCCGACAGTACCGGTGGCGCCGGCGCGCTCGACCGGCCTACCTCGATTGGAACATCCGCCGCTTCGAGATGGGCGATGACCCTTCAAGCGCTATCTCGGCGATAAAGCAGAGGTCCTCAGAACCCGGCGCCGGATGCCTTGCCTTGGGCACGAACTCGCGTGCTACCTGGTGCAGGTTGATCTTCTGATTGCCGAATTTCAATGCCTCGCTGCCTCGAGGTGGCTGATGCGGATCATAACTTTCTCCTCGAAAAGATGCCTGCGGCGCAGGCCGCCGCAAAGGCGAGGGTCAGCATGCCGAGTGTGAAGGAGACGACAGCCGACCAGCCTTCGATGGCAAAGAACCAGCCGCCTGCCGAGCCCATGACGCTCGAACCGACGTAATAACCAAGCATATAGAGCGATGAGGCATGCCCCTTCGTGCCTCTGGCAAGCTTGCCGACGAGGCCGCTTGCGATCGAATGGCTCATGAAGAAGCCACTGGTGAGCACGATAATGCCGAAAATGATGATCGGAAGGGAGGCGGAAAGCGTCAGGGCGCTGCCGGCGGCGGTAATTGCGATGCCTGTCAGCAGGACAGCGAAGTGGCCGAAGCGATCGCCCAGCATGCCACCGATCGAAGAGGCGCCGATGCCGAAGAGATAGACGGCAAAGATCAGACCGAGTTCGGTCTGCGTCAGATCATAGGGTGCTGCAACAAGCAGGAAGCCGGCATAATTGTAAATTGTGACGAAGGATCCCATCGCGAAGAAGGCAATGGCGAAAATGAACGGCAGCGCCGGATTGCGGACATGCCCGAGCCAGGCCCTTAGGTGGAACTTCGGATCGAATCCAGAGCGGCGGTCGAAATTCCGCGAGGGCGGCAACAGGGCGATGAAGCCAATGGCTGCGGCAAGGCCGATTGCGCCGACTAAAAGGAGCGCCGGCCGCCAGGTCAGATATTCCGCGAAGATGCCGGTCAGCACTCGGCCCGACATGCCGCCGAAGGCGGTGCCGCCGACATAGAGGCCCATCGTAGCGCCTAGGCCGCGCGGATCAATTTCCTCGGCGAGATAGGCCATGGCGACCGCCGGAACGCCACCGAGCACCAGACCCTCCAGCGCGCGAATGACGAGCAGTAGATGCCAACTCGGCGCAAAGGCCGTAGCGATCGTCAGCAATGCGGCCCCGACGAGCGAGATCGACATCAGGCTGCGACGGCCAAGACCTTCGGAGACGGCGGCAGCGCATATAATGGCAACGGCAAGGAAACCCGTCGACAGCGAAAGTGCCAGCGAGCTTTCCGCGGGGCTGACGGAGAATTCATCCGCAAAAATCGGCAGCAGCGGCTGGACGCAATAGAGCAGCGAGAAGGTGGAGAAGCCCGAGAGGAAGAGTGCAAGACTGGCACGGCGATAGGAAGCCGTACCGCGCGTCAGGTATTCTTTCGCCGGTGATTTCGCCGGCATCTCGATTGGGGAAATGTCGCTCATTCTGGCTGCGGTCTTGTGCATGGCTCAAGCCTTTCGCCACTCATCTAGTCAGAAGGGCATAAGTTGTCCAATATATGGCACTGACGTTTGCGATACGTTTTGGAGATACCACATGGAGCTTCGGCATATTCGCTATTTTCTGGCGGTCGCGGAAGAAGGCAATTTTACGCGGGCGGCCGCAAGGATCGGCATCGGCCAGCCACCGCTCAGCCAGCAGATCCGCGATCTCGAAGCCGAGGTCGGTGCGGCCTTGTTTCATCGCGTGCCGCACGGGGCGGAATTGACGGTGGCGGGCGAGGCGTTTCTCGGCGAAGCCAAAGTGTCGCTTGCTTCTGCCGAGAAGGCGAAGCTCGCCGCGCAGCGTGCCAATCGCGGCGAGACGGGCAAGCTGGCGCTCGGCTTTACGGCATCCTCGGCGTTCAATCCGGTGGTCAGCGCGACGATCAGACGGTTTCGTGCGCAGTGGCGGGAAGTACGGCTGTCTCTGACGGAAATGAACACGCTGGCGCTGATGGAGAGGCTCAATCGCGGCGAGTTGGATGCGACCTTCATGCGCCCCAGCCTCGACGATCCGCCGGGCGTGCGCCTGAAGCGTCTTGATGACGAGCCGATGGTGGTCGCCCTGCCTGCAAACCATCCGCTGGCGAAGTACGAGCGTCTGCCTTTGGCGCTGCTGTCGAAAGAGCCGTTCATTCTCTTCCCGCGGCTGGTTGGCCTCAGCCTCTTCGACGATGTCGTGCTCGCCTGCAGGAAAGCGGGTTTCGAACTGACGGTGGCACAGGAGGCGCCACAAATTTCCTCCGTCGTCAATCTGGTTGCGGCAGAACTTGGAGTGTCGATCGTTCCGGCATCGATCGCACAGATCAGGCTCGATGGCGTCGCCTATCGCCCGATCGACGGGCCGCCTGCTGTCGCGCGGCTGGCGCTTGCCGTGCTGAAGACGCAGCGCTCGCCGGTAACGGATAACCTGTTGAGCCTGCTTTGATTTAGCCTGCAGGATCCCAATAAGGCGGATCGCCGAAGGCTTTTTTCAGGTGATCGGCTATGGCGCGGAGTTTGGCGGAAGGGTTACGGCCTTCCGGATGCGCCATGTAGATGAACTCAGCTTCGGGCTTGTAGCCGACATCAATCTCGACAAGCTTGCCTTCGCGGATTGCCGGACCGGCAATGAAGGTCGGCAGCAGCGCGATGCCGAGACCGGCGATTGCCGCATCGCGAAGCATGTCGCCATTATTGATACCCATCGCCAGCTTCGCACGCACGACGATTGCACCCTCCAGGGTCTGGAAGCGCCAGTCCGCGATACCGCGATTAGTGTAGAACAGGCCTCGATGATCGTCGAGATCGGCCAATGTCGCCGGTGTCCCATGGCGGTCGAGATAGGCCGGGGAAGCCGTCAGAAGACGGCGGCTGCGCGAGAGCTTCCAGGCCACCAGGCGTGAATCGGCGATCGGCCCATGGCGGATGATGGCGTCGTAGCCTTCCGACGAGGCGTCCACGCGACGGTCATCAATGTCGAGCGTCAGCGCGATTTCGGGGTGCTCTGCCAAAAACGGATAAAGCGCCGGACCAAGATGGAGGCGACCGAGGGTGACAGGTGCTGCAATACGCAAGGGACCGGCGAGCGTACCTCGGCGTTCGGCCATGTCGGCTGCGGCCTCTTCTATCTCACGCAGGATTCGAAGCGCACGCTCCATAAAAGCCGTGCCGTCTTCCGTCAGCGTTAGCTTGCGTGTCGTGCGGTGAAGCAGCAAACCGCCAAGTGTCTTTTCCAGATCAGCCAGCCTTTCGCTGACAACGGATTTCGACAGGCGGAGGCGCCTCGCAGCCTCGCTCACGGAACCTGATTCCACCACTGCGACGAAAACCGCTATCCCTTCGATCTTGATCATCGTTCGGCATTTCCGAATTCGAGTTCCATCATATGGAGACTAATCCGAACGCATGGAAAATGCCATCTTCAACGCATCGAAGGGGCCACAGACGCTGTCCCCCCGACTAGGAGATGGAACAATGAACCGCTTGAATAACAAAGTCGCAATCATCACCGGAGCTAGCTCCGGCATCGGCCGCTCGACAGCAAAGCTCTTCGCCGCTGAAGGCGCCAAAGTCGTCATTGGCGCGCGTCGGCAGGTAGAACTCGACAGCCTCGTCGCGGAAATCAAGGGTGCCGGCGGCGAAGCCTTTGCAGTCGCTGGTGACGTGCGCTCGGAAGACTACCAGAAGGCACTTGTCGCTGCGGCGATCGAAAATTACGGCAAGCTCGACATCGCCTTCAACAATGCCGGCATGCTCGGCGAAGCTGGGCCGAGCACGGGCGTTTCCGAGGCAGGCTTCAACGAAGCTCTGGCTGTCAACCTCACCGCCTCTTTCCTGGGCGCCAAACACCAGATCACGGAAATGGCGAAACACAGCGGCGGCTCGGTGATCTTCACCTCTACCTTCGTCGGCTACAGCTTCGCCTTCCCGGGCGTTGCCGCCTACGCCGCCAGCAAGTCCGGACTGATCGGCCTGACGCAGGCACTTGCTGCCGAGTTCGGCCCGCAGAATGTCCGCGTCAATGCCATCCTGCCCGGCGCAGTCGATACCGACATGTATCGCGACATGAACGATACGCCGGACAAACAGGACTTCATCACCAATCTGCACGCCCTGAAGCGCGTCGCAACGCCGGAAGAGATAGCCCGCTCCGTCCTCTACCTTGCCTCCGACGACTCGAGCTTCGTAACAGGCACGGCTTCGCTGCTCGACGGCGGCGTTTCAATCACTCGCACGTAACCGCAGCGCGATTATCTGCCACCCAAACCACCAGCGTTATCGCGAACGCTTTTGAATGCACATCGACCTATCAACAGCTGCATGAATCCTCGGCTATCACCAATGGATTCATGCAACTTTCCAATCCGAAATACCCCTTCCTGTTGGCCTCTTCCAGCGATCAAGGCTGGAAAACAGATGTCGCGGCTGAGACTTGTCTCGGATGGTTATCCCGCATATCACTCGAGCTTCCTTTTTGCTTTTCGGGCACCCTCGACCCTCAGGTGAACCATGCTCATCGGTGTCCTTTGCGGCCTCGCCACATGCGCTTTGTGGGGACTGACTTTCGTCGTGCCCCGCGCCATTGCGCCATTCAACACGATGGACCTGACAATCGCGCGCTACGGGCTCTTTGCCGTGGCGAGCGTGGTTCTGATGGTCAATCCACGCTTCCGGCCGAGGAACATAAAGCCTCGGCTTGCAGTCACCGCACTGCTTCTCGGCGGTGTCGGTTATGTCGGCTATTTCGTCAGCGTCGCCTATGCCGTTCGGCTTGTAGGCGCTGCCATTCCGCCGCTCGTCATCGGGACCATGCCGGTGATTCTCGCGATCATTGCGAATTTTCGCGACCGCTCCGTTGCCTGGCAGATGCTCGCCCTGCCGCTGCTCTTGATTGCAGCGGGCATCGGTTGGGTGAATGTCTCGATCTTTTCCGCCACGCCTTCCGGCGATGAGGCAGCGATCATCCTGGGTATCGGCTCAACGCTGATCGGTCTTGCATTGTGGGTCATTTACGGACTTGCGAGCACGGCGGCAATGCAGTCGCCGGAGGCGCCGGATATCCTGCAATGGACAGGCCTTCAGGGTATCGGCGCAGGTATCGGCAGCCTCGTGCTCATCCCATTCACTTCGATCGGCACGGACATCGTCTTCACAGGCGCCGAGCTTTTACGATTCATTCTCTGGTCGCTCATCATGGGGCTCGCCGGAGCGTGGTTGGCGACGCTGCTCTGGATGATCGCTTCGAAGCGGCTGCCGCTTGCGCTTGCCGCGCAGTTGATCGTTGCCGAAACGATCTTTGGACTGATCTTCGGCTTCCTCTTCGAGCAACGCCTGCCGACGCTCGCGGAAGCAGGCGGCTCCATTCTCCAACTCGCGGGCGTCGGACTTGCGATCGCGATCTTCACTCCGAATGGCCGGAGAGCTTAGGCGCGCCGTGATGATTGCATGTTATCCGCCAAAGGCTTAGGGTCGGCAGTGGTCAACAAGGCGACGGGTAGAAGGCCATGGCTCTCAGCGGCAAACGCATCCTGCTTATCATTTCAGGCGGTATCGCGGCCTATAAGAGCCTCGACCTGATCCGGCGCCTGCGCGAGCGCGGGACCTCGGTACGTCCGGTGATGACGAAGGGCGCGCAGGAATTCGTGACGCCGCTTGCCGTCGGTGCGCTTGCTGCAGACCACGTGTTCACCGATCTCTTTTCGCGGCAGGACGAGCAGGATGTCGGCCATATCCGGCTTGCCCGCGACTGCGACCTCATTGTCATCGCGCCGGCGACGGCCGATCTGATGGCCAAGATGGCAAACGGTTTCGCGGACGATCTGGCCTCGACCGTTTTGCTCGCGACGGACAGGCCGGTCCTTGCCGCGCCGGCGATGAACCCGAAGATGTGGTCGCACGCGGCGACGAAGCGGAATTTCGACATCCTGAAAAGTGATGGAATCCATTTCGTCGGGCCGATGGCGGGCGAGATGGCAGAGGGCAACGAGATCGGCACCGGCCGCATGGCTGAACCGCTGGAGATCGTAGCCGCCGCGGAAGCGCTGCTTGACGATGGACCGAAGCCGCTTGCAGGGCGCAGGGCGATCGTTACCTCGGGACCGACCCACGAGCCAATCGACCCGGTCCGCTACATCGCCAATCGCTCCTCCGGCAGGCAAGGGCACGCGATTGCCGCAGCACTTGCGAGGCTCGGCGCGGATGTGACGCTCGTCTCCGGACCAGTGGCGATTGCCGATCCCGTCAGCGTCAGGACGATTCATGTCGAGCGCGCCGAAGAAATGCGCGATGCGGTGCTCGCGGCGCTGCCGGCCGATATTGCCGTCATGGTGGCGGCCGTGGCCGACTGGCGCGTGGCCTCTGCCGCCGATCAGAAGATCAAGAAGCATCCGGGCGAGTCCATCCCGACGCTGTCTCTCACCGAAAACCCGGACATCCTTAAGACCGTCGGCCACCACACGATGCGACCAAAGCTGGTGATCGGCTTTGCCGCCGAGACGCAGGATGTGGAAAGCAACGCCAAGGCCAAGCTCGAGCGCAAGGGCGCCGACCTGATCGTTGCCAACGACGTTTCTGCGGCGACGGGCATCATGGGCGGCACGCGCAACAGCGTGAAGCTGGTCAGCCGAAGCGGTGTCGAGAAATGGCCCGATCTCGCCAAGGAAGAGGTTGCGGAAAAGCTGGCGGCGCTGATTGCCGAGCGCTTCAGGCAGAAATAGCGATATCCGCCACGACGCCGCTGCACTTTTCCGGCTTGAAGGCGGCGACCTCGATGCCGTTCTCGCCAATCGTAACTGCGCTACCGTCCGGTATTTCGGTCCAGGCATCGATGTCGTCGTTCAACGGCTCGGAAACAAGGCAATGTCCCTGGCGCATCGGTGAGGCGTAAAGTGTCGGCGCCCTTCGATCGGTTGCATAACGAATTCCGTACAGCGACCGTCCGTCGGAAAACGCGGCGGTGAAACGCAGATGGGCTCGGCCCAGGATGTTTTCAGCAAGCCCTTCGACGAAGCTCACCATTTCCGCCATCGCAACGAGCGGCGCCTGGCGCAGACCGAATTGCAAAGCGAGCAGGAACATCAGCTCGGAGTCAGTCGTGCCACTGCGAACATTGAAGAGCTCGTCATCGAGCATCGCCTCCATGGCACGGCGCAGGCGCTCGAAGCCGCCGATCTGGCCGTTGTGCATGAAAGACCAATTCTCGTGCGTGAAGGGATGGCAATTATCGCGCCGTGTGCCGCCTCCTGTGGCTGCTCGAACATGGGCCAGGAAAAGCGACGAGCGGATTTGCCGTGCCAGGCTCTTCAGATTGCAGTCGGACCATGCGGGAAGGATGTCGCGATAGCGGCCCGGCTCCGGCCGGTCGCCATACCAGGCAATA
Organism: Rhizobium sullae; assembly: GCF_025200715.1. Taxonomy (NCBI): domain Bacteria; kingdom Pseudomonadati; phylum Pseudomonadota; class Alphaproteobacteria; order Hyphomicrobiales; family Rhizobiaceae; genus Rhizobium; species Rhizobium sullae. The sequence continues at coordinate 4,116,729 of NZ_CP104143.1, read as the reverse complement.
CCGAAGCCGTCGCCGTTCGTTGCGGTCTTGGCGCGGGTGGCGCAATGGGATTGTTCGATGAGTGAATGGGCGGGAGAGGACACCAGTTCCTCGAGATAGAGGGGGTCTCCACGATAGGCTGCCCAGCGACACATGCTTTTCTGACTCCGGAACCCGCCGTCTCAGCAACGGGACTGATTGGAAATGCCCGATCGATTGTCGAGCGCGATGGTGAATAAAAACTTAACGATTGCAATTTTTTAAGGCGGCATGCGGGTTGGAAACACTGCAGGCGATCACATTCGGCGATCACGTTTCTTCGTTTGTGAACACATTGCCTCTCGGCTACGTCACGGCGGTCATCGCAAGAATTTCCCTTGCATCATCGAAATTTTTCCTTACCTTTTAATCATCAGCAACAGAACGAAAGGAAGGTGATCCAATGTCTAATGAGATTTCGGACCTCGTAACGGGCATGGGAGAGGTGACGAAAGCGAGGCAGCCCTCGCTCTAATCCCCGCCTTCCTGGGGCCGCCTTGACGGTCCAGGCCAGTTAACAGGCCAAACTCATGGAAAGGGTCGCTGAGGCGGCCCTTTTTATTTTGCAGATTTTCTTTGACAGGCGCCGAGGCACTGGCATATTCATAAAGTCATCTGATGACTTTATGAATATGCCATGCAGCCGCTCAACAGAACAAACTTGGCCGAGACCGCGATTGAAGCAATCCGCGGCGAGATCCTCGCGAAGCGATGGAGCGTCGGCGACAAGCTGCCGAACGAGGCGGCACTTTCCGCCGCGCTGGCAGTCAGCAGGGGCACGATCCGTGAGGCCGTGCGCGTGCTTGTCTCTCAGGGCCTGCTCGAAACGCGGCAGGGCTCCGGAACCTACGTCCTTTCGACAATGGATGCGACTCGGCCGCTGACGATGGCCCGACGCGCAAGCCTGCGCGACCAATTCGAAGCGCGTTGCGCCCTGGATGTCGAGGCGGCCCGCCTCGCTTCGCTGCGGCAGACGCCGGAAATCATCACTCGGCTGCGCGACCTTCTGGCCGAGCGCGGCAATTACGAAGGCGGCGACAAGGCGGCTTTTATCGAGCGCGATCTTACCTTTCACAAGGCGATCATCGCAGCCTCGGGCAACCGCGCGATGATCGAGATCTATGACTTCTTCTCGGCTTCGATCGCCGAAACCATCGAGGCAACGCTCGGGCAGGATATTCCCGAACCCGACATGCAGGCGCACGTCAGTATCATCGATGCCATCGAGACCGGACGCCCCGCGAAAGCTGACGCCGCCGTGCGCCGCTTCATGCAGCCGGTCATCGCCGCCCTTGAACGGATGATTCTTTCATGACCACCTCCATTTCTGATACAGCCGAGGCTCTCGATGCCATCGACGAGCAGTTGATCGATGCCGAGGCGGACAGCATTCCCGCACCGGAAGCGCCTGCACAGTCGACAGCGGCAAGCCGCATCATTCTCGGCGTCAGTCTGTTGCTCATTGCCTTTAACCTTCGCCCGGTCTTTTCCAGCGCATCGGCGCTGCTGCCGGAAATTCGCTCAGGTCTCGGCCTTTCGGCTCTCGGCGCGAGCCTGTTGACCACGCTTCCCATCGTTTGCCTGGGTGTCTTTTCGCCGCTCGCGCCAAAGCTGGCACAGCGCATGGGTGCCGAGCGAACGCTCCTCGGCGTGCTGTTGCTGCTGGCGCTCGGCACGGCCATGCGCGGGCTATCCTCTGTTCCGCTTCTCTTTCTCGGAACAGCACTCGCTGGTGCTTGTATCGCCATCGGAAACGTCCTGCTTCCCGGCCTGGTCAAGCGCGACTTCGCCGACCGCACCGCGCTGATGACCGGCGGCTACACGATGGCGCTTTGCGCCGGCGCGGCGAGTGCTGCCGGTTTCACGCTGCCGATCGAGCATACGCTCGACGGATCGCTGGAGGGCGCTCTTGCCGCCTGGGCATTGCCCGCCTTCGTCGTCGCTCTGATCTGGCTTCCCCAGGTTCTCGGGATTCCGGCTCGGCCGCGCCGGAGCGGCTTCAGAGTCGATGGGCTTTGGCGCGACCGGCTTGCCTGGCAGGTCACGCTTTTCATGGGCCTTCAATCAGCGCTGGCCTATTGCGTCTTCGGCTGGCTCGCGCCGATCCTTCGCGAGCGCGGACTCGACGGCGTGACTGCCGGCGCCATCGTTTCGGTGTCAGTCGTGGTGCAGGCTGCTGCTTGCCTCGTGACGCCGCAGATTGCCGTGCGCGGCAAGGACCAGCGGCTGATCAATGCGTCGCTTTGTATCATTGCCGTGGTAGCCCTGCTCGGCTTGCTCTTCGCGCCGCTTTCGACGGTCTGGCTTTGGGCGGCGCTGCAGGGGATAGGACAAGGCGGCCTGATTGCAGTCGCAATGACGACGATCGTGCTGCGCTCGCGCGATGCGCATGTCGCAGCTCACCTATCCGGCATGGCACAATGCGTCGGCTATCTGCTGGCCGCTGTCGGCCCGCTGATCGTCGGGCTCATTCGCGGCGCCACGGGAGGTTATGCCTGGTCCGCGATACTCTTCGTTCTGCTCGGACTTGGAGCCGCGATCAGCGGCTGGAATGCCGGACGTGCACTGTACGTCAATGCGCAGACGATCCAGAAGACGTAAGCGCCCCTCCTCACCTGCATATCACCATCTCTTGATACCTCTCTGGGATCGCAGATGTTACGCTGCCGCTGATCGTGTTCCATCGCCCAGGAGGAAAGAGTGTCCTTCCGATCTGCCATCCTGTTCGCCCTGCTGGCTCTTGCCGCACCTGCTATCTCGAATGCCCAGGAGCGGCCCGGCGTGTTGAAGCTGTTGCCGCCCGATTCCGTGACCCAGCATGAGCGAAACATCGGCGGCCGCAGGCTGGCCTATACGGCGACGGCGGGCACGCTCGATCTCTTCGGTCAGGACGGCTCGCGGACAGGCGCGATATTCTACACCGCCTATACCGCCAAGGAGGGTGTAGCCGACCGGCCCATCACCTTCGCGTTCAATGGTGGTCCGGGTGCTGCCTCCGCATTCCTGCATCTTGGGCTCGTAGGGCCGCGCATATTGGATTTCGGCCCGCAGGCCCGGGACGGCGCAAACGCGAAGCTCGTCGATAACCCACAGAGCTGGCTCGATTTTACCGATCTCGTGCTGATCGATCCGATCGGCACGGGATGGAGCCGCACAGCGAGAGCCGACGACGCATCGAATTACTACAACGTCAGCGCCGATGCGCAGAGCATCGCAAAGGCGATCGCGCTTTATGTCGCGCATAACAATCGCTCAGGCTCACCAAAATATCTTCTCGGCGAAAGCTATGGCGGTTTCCGAGCGGCGAAGGTCGCTGCAGCCCTTCGGCAAAGCCAGGGCGTCATCGTCTCCGGCGCGATCATGCTCTCGCCGTTGCTAGAGGGCCAGTTGATGTTCAATGCAGACCGGTTTGCACTTGGGGCTGCTCTCGAGTTCCCGTCGCTCGCCGCCGCTGAAGCCGAACGCCGCAAGACCTTCGACGAGAAGACGCAGCAGGACGCGGAGAAGTTCGCGCTCGGCGAATATCTGACGACCCTGGCCGGCCCGGCGCCGGTGGGGGACGCTGCGAAAGCATTCTATGGCAAGGTCTCGGCGATGTCCGGCATTCCCGAAGACGTCGTCACCCGCAACCGCGGCTTCCTGGGCAACGCCTTTGCCAAGAATTCCGCCAGGTCGCTAGGCGAGGTGATGAGCCCCTATGATGCTTCGTTCGCAACGCTGGACCCTTATCCGGAGTCAGACTCCGATCGTGGTGACGATGCGGTCCTCGACGGCTTCACGCGCGCTTATGGGGGCGCTTTTGCCGATTACGCGCGCAACGAACTCGGCTTCAAAACCGAGATGACCTATGCGCTGCTCGAAAGCGACGTCAGCCGTCAGTGGGAATGGGGGGGTGGACGCGGCGGCGGATCGCGGTTGCAGGCGAGCATAACGGACGACATCCGCGAATTGCTGGGTTCCAATCCAAGCTTTCATTTGCTGATCGCACATGGTTACAGCGATATCGTCACGCCCTATGGCGTTAGCCGCTATGTCGTGGATCATCTGCCTGAAAGCCTCACCCGAGGCCGTGTAAGCCTGGACGTCTATCGCGGCGGCCATATGTTCTACACCAACGTGGAAGCGCGGGCCGCCTTCACCGCCGATGCCAAGGCCTTCTATGGCCAGCATCCGGCGACGCAGCTGGCGGATTGAGGAGCCGATGCACGTTACCGGTGGATGCCATTGCGGCGCGGTTGCCTATGAGGCCGAGATCGATCCGGAGCGCGTCATCATCTGTCATTGCACGGATTGCCAGCGGCTGACAGGGACGGCTTATCGCGTCAGCGCGGTTGCGCGGCAGGAGGACTTCCGGCTTCTCCGCAGCACGCCGAAAATCTATGTCAAGCATGGCGAAAGTGGCGCGCGCAGCCGGCAATTCTTCTGCCCGGATTGCGGTTCGCATCTCTATCGCATGGGAGAGGACAACGCCTTCGTCGGCATCCGCGTCGGCACGATCGATCAGCGGGCCGAGCTGCGGCCGCGCAAGCAGATCTGGTGCCGCTCCGCTCTACCCTGGACCGCCAATATCGAAGGCCTGCCGCGTTTCGAAACGGAAAGCTAGGGTTGCCTGAAGCGGGGCCTGACATAGATAGAGCCTCATGTCATACCAGAAGCAGTCTCTCAGCGCCTCGAAACCGGATACGGCTTCAGGGAAAGATTCTATTCTCGCTATGCTCTCCGCCGAGCCGGAAAAATGGGCTCTCTTCCTTGATATTGACGGGACCTTGCTCGAGCTAGCCGAAACGCCGGACGACATAGTCGTTCCGCCGTCGCTGCCTGCAAATCTCGACACCTTGTCGACAAGGCTCGAGGGTGCACTAGCCCTCGTGACCGGCCGGCGGCTTGATTATGCCGACCAGCTTTTTTCGCCGTTTCACTTTCCGATCGCTGGGCTTCACGGCGCCGAGCGGCGGGACCCGGACGGACGCGTGCGCAAAGCCGAAGTAACAGCGGAATTCGAGCGGCTGAAGGAGGATCTCACCGCCGAGACTGCAGGTTGGGCGGGCGTTCTGATCGAGGATAAGGGAGCGGCAGTCGCCGCACATTATCGGCTTGCGCCAGAGAGGGAGCTCGAACTCGAACCATTGATGGAACAGGCGCTTAGCCGAGCAGGACCGAACTGGACGATCCAGCACGGCAAAATGGTCATCGAAATTCGTCCCGCCAGCGCCGACAAGGGCCATGCGGTCGAAGCCTTTCTCGCACAGCCGGTCTTTGCCGGCAGACGCGCCATTGCAATCGGAGATGACGTGACCGACGAAGCGATGTTTCGCACGGTCAACCGGCTTGGCGGCCATTCGATCCGCGTCGGGCCGCTTTCGCCTGCGAGTGAAGCGCGCGGCTCCATCCCCTCTGCCGAGGCTTTGCGCGGCATTATTGCGACATTGGTCTCCTGAAGATTTGAGCACTCGTAATATTTTCTTGTATGAAAGGAACTGGCATGGGCCGTCTTGTCATTGTCTCCAATCGCGTGCCCGTTCCCGACAAGGGCGGCATTGCGCCCGCCGGCGGGCTGGCGGTTGCGCTGAAGGCAGCCCTCGAAGAGCGCGGCGGCATATGGATGGGCTGGTCGGGAAAATCGAGCGGCGAGCATGAGCCGCCGCCGCTTGCACGGCTGCAGCAAGGCAATATCACCTATGCACTGACGGATCTGACCGATACCGATGTGGATGAATACTATCACGGCTTTGCCAACCGCGTTCTCTGGCCGATCTGTCACTACCGGCTGGATCTCGCGGAATACGGCCGCAAGGAGATGGCCGGCTATTTCCGCGTCAACCGTTTTTTCGCCCATCGACTGGCGCCGCTGATCGAACCCGACGACCTCATCTGGGTGCACGACTACCACCTGATCCCGCTCGCTGCAGAGCTGCGTCAAATGGGTCTGAAGAACCGCATCGGCTTTTTCCTTCATATTCCCTGGCCGCCTGCGGACGTAATCTTCACGATGCCGGTTCACGAGCAGATCATGCGTGGCCTCTCGCACTACGATGTCGTCGGCTTTCAGACGGATCACGACCTTGAGAATTTTGCCGGATGTCTCAGACGGGAAGGTATCGGCGACGAGCTTGGCGAAGGGCGCTACAGCTCCCACGGCCGGACTTTCAAGGGCGGGGCCTATGCGATCAGCATCGAGACTGCAGCCTTTGCCGAATTCGCCCAAAAGGCCGCGACCAACAGCATGGTCAAAAAAGCGCGTCTAAGCATAGAAGGCCGCAGCCTGATCATCGGCGTCGATCGTCTCGATTACTCCAAGGGAATCACGCAGCGCATCGACGCTTTCGAGCGCTTCATCCTGGCAAACCCAGCGCAGCAGGGGCGCGTCACCTATCTGCAGATCACGCCGAAATCCCGCTCCGAAGTGCCGGAATACGAAGCCATGCAGCGCACCGTGGCCGAGCAGGCCGGCAGGGTGAACGGCGCTCTCAGCGCCGTCGATTGGGTGCCGATACGCTATATCAACCGCTCCGTCGGCCGACACATCCTTGCGGGCCTTTACCGGCTCGGCAAAGTCGGCCTCGTGACGCCGCTCCGCGACGGGATGAACCTTGTAGCGAAGGAATATGTGGCCGCGCAGGACCCGAACGATCCGGGCGTGCTCGTACTTTCGCGTTTCGCCGGTGCCGCCCGTGAATTGAAAGGCTCCCTACTGGTCAACCCTTACGACATAGAGGGTACGGCAAACGCGCTGGCGCGCGCGCTCAGCATGCCTATGGAAGAGCGCAAAGAGCGCTGGCAGATGATGATGGACCATTTGCTGGAACACGATGTTTCGCGCTGGTGCCGGGATTTTCTCAAAGATCTTGCGCCTTGACCGGGTCCATGCCTGCCTCAGAGATCAGCCAGGCAGCAAGCCGATCGGTCTCTGCGCTCTGCGCTTTCGGCGGCAAAAGCCAGTAACCGCGGTCCTTGGCCTCCAGCATCGGTCCGGCCGCGACGAGCATACGTGACGAGAGCAGCGAATCGACCAGACCCATCCAGCCGATCGCCAGCCCCTGCTCACCGATCGCCGCCTGCACGACGAGCGAATAGGTGTTGAAACTGAGCTCGCCCTGCCCTACGGCCGCATCACGGCTGATGCCGAGTTCGGCGAGGTAACTCTTCCAATCGAACCACGGCGACGGCGCGCGCGAATCGAGATGCAGAAGACGCGCGCCGGCAATCTCGAACGGATCGAAGAAGGGGCCGTTCCGATCCAGAAAGCCTTGGGTGCAAATCGGGACGACCCTTTCCGGCAGAAGTAGCGTTGCGTTTCTGCCGAATTCCTGCCGCGTTCCGAAGACGACGGCAATGTCGCCATCCGACGGGCCCTGCTCCATGCGCTGCGTCGCGACGATCTGGATGTCCATTTCCGGATAAAGCAGGCGGAAGGTATGCATACGCGGAATCAACCAGAGCGACGAGAAAGCATAATCCGTTCTCAGCCTGATCGCGGGGCGTTCGGACTGGCTGCGGAAGCTGCGCACCAACGCGTCGACATCATCGACCGTGCGTGAGGCGACGTCGAAAAGCCGGCGTCCCTCCGGCGTCAACTCGACACCGCGATGCTGCCGCTGCAGGAGGCTGACGCCCATCTGCTCTTCGAGGCGGCGGACCTGATAGCTGACGGCAGGCTGGGTCAGGCCGAGAATTCCGGCCGCAGACGAGAGACTGCCCATTTCCCCCACCGCTGCAAATACGCGAACCCATCCAAGGTCGATTGGTCGCTCCGCCATAAAAAATCCTTTGATCATCCATTGAAAAAAGCCAGCTTCACAAAGGAAACCAAACTGATGTTCAATAAATTGCTCGAATAACAGAGGAACTGCAATGAAAAGAATTTTACGCATGAACCGGATCGCTGCAGGCTTCCTTCTCTCCACCATCTCCAGCGTGATCGCTTGACGGAGAGCCTGCTGCAGACGCAGTAAAAAGTTCTCTCGGCCTCTAATATCCAAGGACAGACTACGCATGGCGCGCCCTAATATCCTTATCTTGATGGTCGATCAGTTCAACGGGACCTTGTTTCCGGACGGACCGGCCGAATTCCTCCATGCGCCGCATCTGAAGGCATTGGCGGAGCGCTCCGTGCGCTTCGCCAACACCTATACGGCAAGCCCGCTCTGCGCGCCGGCGCGGGCTTCCTTCATGTCCGGCCAACTCCCAAGCCGGACGCGCGTCTATGACAACGCCGCGGAATTCGCTTCCGACATCCCAACTTACGCGCACCACCTGCGGGCCGCCGGATATCAAACGGCGCTTTCCGGCAAAATGCATTTCGTCGGCCCGGATCAGCTTCACGGCTTCGAGGAACGGCTGACGACCGATATCTATCCTGCCGATTTCGGCTGGACGCCCGACTATACGAAACCCGGCGAACGGATCGACTGGTGGTATCACAATCTCGGTTCGGTCACCGGCGCCGGTGTCGCCGAAATCACGAACCAGATGGAATATGACGACGAGGTCGCCTATCACGCGACCCGCAAACTCTACGATCTTTCACGCCGTCAGGACGAGCGGCCGTGGTGTCTGACTGTCAGCTTTACACACCCGCACGACCCTTACGTTGCGCGGCAGAAATTCTGGGACCTCTATGAAGACTGCCCGGCGCTCGACCCGCAGATCGGACCAGTCCCCTTCGACGAGCTTGACCCGCATTCGCAGCGCCTGCTCGAGGCGTGCGATTACGAGGCTTTCGACATTACGCCGGAGCAGATACGCCGGGCGCGGCAGGGCTACTTCGCCAATATCTCCTATGTGGACGAGAAAATCGGCGAAATCCTCGACGTGCTTGAGCGCGGACGGATGGCGGAGAACACCGTCATCCTCTTCGTCTCCGATCATGGCGACATGCTCGGCGAACGGGGCCTCTGGTTCAAGATGTGCTTTTTCGACGGGTCCGCGCGCGTCCCGCTAATGATTGCCGCACCCGGCTGGAACGCAGCGCGAATCGATCAGCCGGTTTCGACGCTGGATGTAACGCCGACACTGGCGGGCCTTGCCGGTCTCGACATAAGCTCGCTCAAGAAATGGACCGACGGCGAGGATCTGGGGCCGCTCGCTATGGGCACGGGCAGCCGCGGGCCTGTGCCGATGGAATATGCGGCGGAAGGCTCGATCGCGCCGCTCGTCTGCCTGCGCGCCGGGCGCTATAAGCTGTCGCTCTGCGAAAAAGACCCGCCGATGCTCTTCGACCTTGATGCCGATCCGCACGAACTTAAGAACCTCGCTGTCGACCCTGCCTATGCCGCGATGCTCACGGCATTGACCGAAGAGGCAAGCAAACGCTGGAATCTCACAATCTACGACGCAGCGGTGCGCGAAAGCCAGGCACGCCGCTGGGTCGTCTATGCGGCGCTGCGCAATGGCGCCTATTATCCTTGGGATTACCAGCCGCTGCAGAAGGCATCCGAGCGCTATATGCGCAACCACATGGATCTCAACGTGCTGGAAGAGAATCAGCGATATCCGCGCGGAGAATGACCCGCACGGACATTTTTGCAACGTATCAGGCTGCCTGCTTCAGGTAGCCCAACGCTTCATCCAGCGAGACGTGACCGAGGAAGCGGCCGCTGCTTTCGACCTGTTGTTCGTGTTCTATCGCCAAGGCAAAGCGCACCGCCGGATTTTCCTGCAGCCTTTCATAAAGGCTGTTCAATGCCGGGAATTGCTTGCGATCCACGACATTATGGAAGTCGTTCCAGCGGGCGATGCCGGCGAAATAAGCGTCAGCAAGGCTGGGTCCTTTGTCAACCAGCCACATGCGGCCGTCAAGGAGCTGCTCGAGTTCGCTATGCACCTTCTCGACCTTGGCAACGCCATAGGCGACCAGTGCCTTCTTTGCCTCCGGCTCCAGCTCATGTTCGATCGAATACCAGAGGGGGCTGAAGGCGTTGAAAAAGCTGGTGTTGAGATAGGCAAGTATCTGGTTCAGCCTGTCGAACTCAGCGCTGCCCTGTGCAAAGCCAAGACCCTTGCCGATATGGTCGGAGGCGATGCAGTTGAGAATGGCCATGCTCTCGTTGATGACGCGGCCATCGCCAAGCATGAGCGAAGGTGTTTCGCCGATCGCGTTGATGCGCTTGTAGTCGTCGCCCGATACCACCTTCGGCATCTCGACACGGCAAAGGCGATAGGGTTTGCCTGACCATTCGAGCGCGACGATGGAGCCGAAGGAGCAACCTTCCGGCACGCCGTAAAACAAAATCGGAGACATTCATCATTCCTTTCGTTTGAACTGATTCCACGATCGGAATATCGTTTTGTAGACGATCAGTGAAAAGAAGCCAAAAATGCACATCAAAGTCTATGAATTTGGAAGATGGAATTGAGCTCCTTCAATCTCAATGACCTCAACCTCTTCGTTCACGCGGTGGAAAGCGGCAGCTTCACGGCCGCTGGACGGCGGCTTGGTGTTCCCAAATCAACGGTGAGCAAGCGGGTTGCGGAACTGGAGGCGAAGCTGGGCGCGCGACTGATCCAGCGCACCTCGCGCAGCTTTTCGCTCACAGATTTGGGACGCGATTTCTTCGAGCACGCCCAGGCATCCGTGATCGAAGCGGAGATGGCGGAGAGCATCGTTCGATCGCGTCTCAGTGAGCCGAGTGGCACGGTGCGTATCACGGCCTCGGTGCCGACTTCGCAGTTTACGCTTGCGGAGCATCTACCGGAACTCGCAATCCGATATCCGAAGCTCAAGGTTTCCCTGCATGTCACCGATCGCTTTGTCGACATCATACAAGAGGGCTTCGATATTGCAGTACGCAGCCATCAGCTGCCGCTTGCCGATTCAAGCCTCGTGCAGCGCAAACTTGCGGAACACGAATTCCTTCTTGTTGCCGCGCCATCCTATGCGGACAGGCACGGGGTTCCACAAAGGCCGGAAGAGCTCGCGGCGCATGCTGCCGTCATGCCCAGTCTCTCCGACATGGTCTGGCGGCTTTTCTCCACCTCGGGGGAAGAGACGTTGGTCAAACCACACCCAGTGATGGCAGCCGACGAACCTTTCGTCTTGCTGAGAGCTGCAGCGGCGGGAATGGGAATCACCATTCTTCCGACGTCCGTCTGCCGAGAGCCTATCGAGCAAGGTCAATTGCTCCGTGTCCTGCCCGAATGGACAGCCGGTAGAATTACGACAACGGTGCTCGTGCCGCACCGGCGTGGCCAACTGCCATCGGTACGCGCCACCGTCGAATTCCTGAGTGAGCGGCTGGGTCAGCTTTGAGCGCCCAGTCATAGGCTCGCGAAAAGCCCCTGCTTCAGCGCCGCGATGCGCTCCTCGTTGCGGCGGTAGAATATCCATTGCTTGATACGCTTGGCATGCACCAATTCCGCCTGCACGAGGATACGCATATGTTCGCTGAGCGTGGCGGCATTTATCCCGAGTTTGCGGGCGATCAGCAGCGCACACACGCCATCCTCGACCAGGTCGCCATCAACCTGCGGTTCGAAATGAATCCGGGGCTGCTTCAGCCATTCGAGAGTAATGAGGCGCTTTTCATTCGCCAGAGCTTTGAGAACATCAACATCTTGCATTTCGTTATTTTGCCAAGTAACAAAATATTGTCAATCCACGGGAGAGCCTGCATGCCGATCGAAACCGCCCTTTCTCTCGAACGCATCGCCGAAACCGAAGGGCTGATCCGGCCCTATATCCGCCGCACACCCGTGATGCGCGTTGACATGCAGGATTTCGGCGGAGCGCCGCTCAAGGTCGATCTCAAGCTCGAATGCCTGCAGCATTCCGGCTCCTTCAAGGCACGCGGCGCCTTTTCCCACCTCCTGACGCGGCAGGTGCCTGCAACCGGCGTCGTGGCAGCCTCGGGCGGCAACCACGGCGCGGCCGTTGCCTATGCCGCATCGCAGCTTGGCGTCCCGGCCACCATCTTCGTGCCGAGCGTCTCCTCGCCTGCCAAGTTGGAGAAAATCCGCGCCTACGGTGCCAATCTGGTGACCGGCGGCGAGCGTTACGCCGATGCGCTAGCGGCGAGCGAGACCCATGTGCGGGCGAGCGGCGCGCTTGCCATACATGCCTACGACCAGGTCGAGACGCTCCTCGGCCAGGGAACGCTTGGCAAGGAGATCGAAGAGGACGTGCCGGACATCACCACATTGCTGGTCGCGGTCGGCGGCGGGGGATTGATCGGCGGCATCGCCGCGTGGTTTCGCGGCCGGGTGAAGATCGTGGCCGTCGAATCCGACGGCGCGCCGACCCTCTACGAAGCCTTCAAGGCCGGCAAACCGGTGGACGCTCCGGCAGGCGGCATCGCGGCAGATTCGCTCGCCCCGAAACGGGTTGGCGAACTGATGTTTCCCCTCGCGCAGCAATTCGTGCAGCCGCCGGTGCTGGTAACGGATGACGAAATCCGCGCTGCCCAGAAAACCCTGTGGGAAGGGGCAAGGGTCGTTGCCGAGCCGGGAGGTGCTGCGGCATTCGCAGCCATGCTTTCCGGCAAATATGTTCCGGCGCGGGATGAGCGCGTCTGCGTGTTGGTCTGCGGTGCCAATACGGCAGCGGTGAGGTTCGACTGACTATTCCGGCGGCAACGGCACCGAGGGCCACTCGGCCGTCACTTGCGCCTGTACCGGCCGGTCGAGATAGGTGGAGAGCGCGACATAGCTGCGCGTGCCGCGAACGCCCGGCACGGAATGAATCTGCCCGAGTAGAAATTCCAGTGCCTGCGGATTTTCCAACCGCACCTTGAGGATCATGCTGGTATCCCCGGCGACCGAGTGCATTTCTTCCACTTCCGGAAACCGGCTGATCTGCATCAGCCGTTCGCTCTTGCCCCAGCCAGCCGCTTCCACATGCACGAAGGCCAACAACGGCTTGCCGACTGCTGTACCATCAAGCCGGGCGACCACATCCCGGATGACGCCGGACCGCTTCAGCCGCTTGACCCGTTCGTGCACCGACGGCGGCGAGAGCCCCACCTTCTCCCCAAGCGCGGCGTAGCTCTGGCCCGCATCGGCGGCGAGCGCCGCTAATATCTTTCGGTCGAACGGATCGATTGAAGCGCTCTCACGCCGCTTTTGCCGAATGCCTTCTGTATTTTCCATCCACACGTCTCCTCTGCTTTTCAGCCGAACTTTATTCGGCAAGATAGCGGCAAGGCCATATAAAGTTCCAGAGGAGCAGAAATGGAAATGATCGTTCGCAATCCACACGACGGCATCTATGCCGCAACGCCCGATTACGTGCATGCCATGGAGGTGCGTCAGCCTGAACGTCTTGTCTTCGTCAGCGGAACGATGGGCCTTGACCCCGCTGGCAGAGCCGGCGCCGACCTAAACTCCCAACTCCACCTGATCTGGTCGAACCTCAGGCGAATTCTGGCAGAGGCTCAGATGACCACGAAAAACATCGTGCGAGTGACCAGCTACCTGCGCGACGTATCCTTCACCGAGGCAAACCAAAATGCACGGGTGGCGGCGCTCGGAGAGCATCGGGCGCCGACAACAGCCATCGTCGTCGAAACGCTGCAAGACGACTGGCTGGTCGAGATCGAGATCATTGCCGCAGCGTGAATGGAAATCACGCCGCTTTGGCGATGTGATATTCCTTGATCGCGACCATCTTGATCGCTGGATAGCGCTCCGCCTCGTAGCGCAGCGAGAAGCTGTCCTGCGCCAAGAACACCGGATCGCCGTCGAGATCGCGGGCGATATCGCCGCGTTTGACCGTCAGGAACTTTTCGAGTTCAGCCGACTGATCGGCCGAAATCCAGCGGCAGACCGAAAAGCGCGACATTTCAAAGGAAACCGGTAGGCCGTATTCCGCCTGCAGGCGCTCCTTCAGCACGTCGAGCTGTAGCGCGCCGACAACACCAACGATCGCCGGCGAACCGTCTTCCGGAGAAAAGAGCTGGACGACTCCCTCTTCTGCCATCTGCTGCAGAGCTTCCTTGAGCTTCTTTGCCTTCATCGCATCTTCAAGACGGACACGGCGAAGGATTTCCGGTGAGAAGTTCGGTACGCCCTGGAACACCAGCGCTTCGCCTTCCGTCAGCGTATCGCCAATGCGCAGCGTGCCGTGGTTCGGAATGCCCACGACGTCGCCAGCAAAGGCGGTATCCGCAAGCTGCCTCTGCGAGGCGAAGAAGAACTGCGGCGCGGTTAATCCCAGCTGCTTGCCGGTGCGTGACAAGCGCGCCTTCATGCCGCGTTCCAGCTTGCCGGAGCAGATGCGGGCAAAGGCGATGCGGTCGCGATGGTTTGGGTCCATGTTGGCCTGGATCTTGAAGACGAAGGCCGTCATCTTGTCCTCGGCCGCATGCACCGTCCTTAAATCGGCAACCTGGTCGCGCGGCGGCGGCGCGAAGTCTCCAAGCGCGTTGATGAGATCGCGGACGCCGTAATTGCGAAGCGCCGAGCCGAAGAAGACCGGCGTCATGTGACCCTCCAGGAATGCCTTGCGGTCGAACGGCCGGCAGGCCTCCATCGCGAGCTCCGTTTCGTCGATAAACACTTGGCGTTCGTTTTCCGGCAACCGATCAGCGACGTTCCGCGGACCGTTGACCGGCGTTGCTTCCACTTCCGTGTCTGAACCGCGCACAGTGTTGGTCGCCAGATGATATGAGCCGCAGAACGTTTTGGAGCGGCCGATGGGCCAGGTGATCGGCGCGGTATCCAACGCCAGTTTCTCCTCCACCTCATCTAGGATCTCGAAAGGATCGCGGCTTTCGCGATCCATCTTATTGATGAAGGTGATGATCGGGATGTCGCGCATACGGCAGACTTCGAAGAGCTTCAGCGTGCGCGGCTCAATGCCTTTGGCGGCGTCGATGACCATGACGGCCGCGTCCACCGCCGTCAGCGTGCGATAGGTGTCGTCCGCGAAGTCTTCGTGGCCGGGCGTGTCGAGGATGTTGAAGACGTTGTCGCCATATTCGAAGGTCATGACGGAGGTGACCACCGAGATGCCGCGCTCGCGCTCGATCTTCATCCAATCCGACCGGGTCTGGATGCGGTCCTTCTTCGCCTTGACCTCACCGGCGAGCTGGATTGCGCCGCCGAAAAGCAGCAGCTTTTCGGTGAGCGTGGTTTTGCCCGCATCGGGGTGTGCGATAATAGCGAATGTGCGGCGGCGGGAAACCGCCTCGGCGAGGCTTTCGGCCATGGTGTGAATCCTGTGGAATTGCCGCGTATCTAGCGATTAAAGCCGACCATTGCAATTGACCTTGGGCGTCCTGGCGCAAAGTAATGGCTCATGACCATTCACAACGACATCCGCCCGCAGCTTAACCTTGTCCGTTTGCCGAACGGCGAAGGTCTCGACCTGCCCTCCTATGAAACGAGCGGCGCCGCCGGCATGGATCTTCGGGCGGCTGTTGCCGGCAACGAACCGATGACGCTTGCGCCCGGCAAGCGCGCACTGGTGCCGACCGGCTTCATTTTCGAGATTCCGGATGGCTACGAAGCGCAGATCCGCCCCCGCTCCGGCCTCGCCTTCAAACACGGCATCACCTGCCTCAACACGCCAGGCACGATCGACAGCGACTATCGCGGCGAAGTGAAGGTGCTGCTCGTCAATCTCGGCGATGAGACTTTCGAGATCACGCGCGGTATGCGCATCGCGCAGATGGTGATCGCCCCGGTCACGCAGGTGCGGGTTGCGGAGGTCACCCAAAGCAGCGCAACTGCGCGCGGCGCCGGCGGCTTCGGCTCGACCGGCATATGAGCAAGTCTTTCGACAGTGCCGGGCTGACCTTTCGTCAGGACTATTTCGATGATCTGGCGGCATGGGCCGCGCTCGTCTCTCTCCTCGACGATACATTCGGCATTGACATCGGGCCGCTGCAACAGCTCGGCGGCCCGGATCCGACAAGCATGCCTTTCGGCTGGTTTGCCGCCGACGGCACCCTCGGCGCCAACCTGTCCGCCTTTGCCATGCCGCTCGTCATAAATGGCCGGCAGATCAACGCGGCCGCCTTTCAATCCGGCGCCGGCCGCCCGCCGTGGCGCGGGCGCGGGCTTTACCGCGACGTGACACGGAAAGCGCTTGAATGGTGCGAGAGCCAACAGTTCGAAGCTATCGTGCTCTACACCGACAAGCCCTCGCTCTACCAACCTTACGGCTTCCGCAGCCTGCCGATGCAACGCTACTCCGGGGCAGCACCAAAGCTACATCCCGCGACAGAGCCTGCCCGGCCGCTCGATCCGAGAAACGGGACAGAACTTGCCCCGTTGCAACAAGCGCTGAAGACGCGTGCGCCGGTTTCGGATGTGCTGGCTGTTTCGGGCAATGCATCGATGTTTCTCATCAATACGCAACTCGATCCCGACGTTCGTTTGAGCTGGCTCGATGCCGAGCAAGCCGTCGTCGCGTGGAAACCCGGAGAGGCTGGCCGCTTCAGCCTGCTTGACGTCGTCGCTGCGGAAATTCCGCCGCTTGCCGTCATCCTCGGCGGGCTCGGCGTGACGCCTGAACATGTCGACGTCTTCTTTTCGCCGGACAAGCTTGAGTGGCGCGGAGAGGCGCTCAGTTTCGACAACGGTACGGCCTTCATGATCCGGAGCACGGCTGATCTCGCGCCTGCGTCTCCCGCGATGCTCTCGCCGATGGCGGACTTCTAAACGGTCCGTCTCACGGGCCATCGACTCAGCGGGTCGAAAGCGGCGGCAGGCGGCGTTTGACGGGGGAAGCCTTGATCATCGAGGTGTTGGTCTCTGCCTTCTCGGCCACCTTGTCCAAAATACCATCGAGTTCTCCCATCGAGCGGACGACGAGGCGGGCGATGAAGCAATCGTCGCCGGTCACCTTGTCGCATTCGATGAATTCCGGCGTCTCCTGAATTATGCGTTCGACAACGTGCAACTGTCCCGGCAGCGGTCGGACACGAACGATCGCCTGGAGCGGATAGCCGAGGGCGGCCGGATCGATATCGATCGTGAAAGCCTTGACGATGCCGCGCTCCTCCAGTCTGCGCAGCCGCTCCGCCGCGCTTGGCGACGAAAGGTTGGCGGCCTGCGCCAACTCCTTCAGCGAAATGCGTGCATTCTGCGCCAGCGCATCGAGGAGACGCTGGTCGATGATATCCAAGCGAGACGCCTCATTAGCCACCAAAGCGATTTTACCTTTCATTATTAGGAGAAGACCGATTATCGCGCATTGCAGATTATAGAAGTTGGCATCCAAACACAATAATCTCCAACACACAAAGGAGATCGCAATGCAGAACGATATAGGAAAAGGCACGGTTGAGATGACGGCCGCAATGGTAATTTCGGGGACGATCGGCTGGTTCGTCGTCATGTCCGGCCAGCCTGTGAGCGGGGTCGTTTTCTGGCGTTGCCTGTTTGGTGCTGCGAGCCTTCTTGTCGTCTGCGGTGCCCTCGGATTCCTGAAGCCCAGCATTCTCTCGCCGAGAACTTTCGGCATCGCCGTTCTCGGCGGGGTCGCCATCGTGCTGAACTGGCTGCTGCTTTTCGCCTCCTATTCGCACGCATCGATCTCGATCGCGACCACCATCTACAATACCCAGCCCTTCATGCTGTTGGCGCTTGGCGCCGTATTCCTCGGCGAAAAGATCACGGCAGCGAAACTCTTTTGGCTGGCCCTCGCCTTTGCCGGCATGATGGCGATTGTCGAGGCCAAACCTGAGGCCGGGGGCATTTCAGCAAGCTACGGGCTGGGTATTGCGCTGGCACTTGGAGCCGCGTTCTTCTATGCGCTGGCGGCACTTGCTGCAAAGTGGCTGAAAGGTACACCGCCGCATCTGATCGCGCTCATTCAGGTTTCGACCGGCATTCTCATGCTGGCGCCCGTGACCGACTTTTCGGACCTGCCGACGACCGCCGGATCGTGGTCCATTCTGGTGGCGATGGGCGTCGTTCACACCGGCTTGATGTATGTACTGCTCTACGGCGCGATCCAGAAGCTGCCGACCCATCTCACCGGCGCGCTTTCCTTCATCTATCCGATCGTTGCGATCGCGGTGGACGGCCTGGCTTTTGGCCATGCATTGCAGCCGCTGCAGATCCTCGGTGCGGCAATCATCCTTGTTGCGGCCGCCGGCATGAATCTCGGCTGGACGCCAGGGCGTTGGCTGCGGCCTATCCGAAACTGATCGCAGCCGCCTTCGCAAGCCGGATTTCGTGGCTGCCGGCATCGAACTCATCGAGCACGGCATTGTGATGGGCGATGATCTGCTCGAAGCGGAGTTCGCCCATGTCCGCGGTCATGTGCCCATCGGAAATTAGCGTCACGTCGTAGCCGAGCGAAACGGCGCGGCGTGCGGTGGTATCAACGCAGAACGGGGTCATGCAGCCGCCGACCGCCAGCCTGGTGATGCCGTTCTCCTTGAGGCGCTGCTCAAGTTCGGTTTCGAAAAATGAGTCGCAGCTGCGCTTGTGAACGACGATCTCGCGATCTTGAGGCGCAATCTCGTCACGCAACTGCCAGCCTTCGCTGCCTGCCGCAAGACGGTGGGACGCATGCCCGTCATGCTGGATGATGACGACCGGTGCATTCACCGCGCGAGCCTTCTGGAGAACCTCTGCGAGACGCGCCACCGTCTCGTCCAGCGCCCTGTCAATCAAGGGCTGGCGTGTGGGGCTTCCGAGGCCTTTCAAGATGGCATTCTGAACATCGATGAGCAGCAACGCGGTTGTCATTTGTTTTCTCCTTTTCGGCGCCCTTTTATCTGATTCGATCGTGTGACTTCATCTTGAAAGCAGCCCATAGCATCAGTAAAAGAAGCTGCCTGAGGAGAGCAAAGATGACCGTTGCAGCCCTGCTTGCCTATAGCGGCGCCCTTTTCATCGCCGCGATCATTCCCGGACCCGGCATCACCGCGATCGTCGCCCGCGCGCTCGGCTCGAATTTTCGCGAGACCTTTTTCATGGGTCTCGGCCTTGTTCTCGGCGACATCACGTATCTGACGGCGGTGATCCTCGGGCTCTCATTCGTGGCGCAGACCTTCACCGGGATTTTCCTCGCCATCAAGTTCGCCGGCGTCCTTTACCTCTGCTACATTGCCTACAAGCTCTGGACCGCAGGTCTTTTGCCGCAGGATATTGCCGCACGCAAATCGAGCAGCGTCGGAATGTCCTTCCTGTCCGGCCTGCTGGTAACGCTCGGCAATCCAAAGACGATGCTCTTTTACGTCGCCCTCGTGCCGACGCTGATCGACGTCAACCATATCGGCCTTCGCGAATATGGCATACTTCTGATCGCAACCTTCATCGTGCTGCTGGTGGTTTTGATCCCCTATATGCTGCTTGCGGCGCGCGCCCGCACGATGCTGAAACAGCCGCGTGCGCTGCAAGCGCTCAACCGGGTTGCGGCAAGCATCCTGGCCGGAACGGCAGCCTTTATCGCCGCGCGCGCTGCCTGAAAAAATCATTCGATAAAGCATCGTATTCAAACGATTTTTTCTCTTGGACAGCGGTTCCGTGGATCAAGGCCCTCTGGCCTGCTTCGGCCTTTGACCCTATTCTCTCGCCCAACAATCATTAAGGGAGCGCACTCATGTCGAGAAAACCGGGCCGCGGCCGCATCTACTCGTCGATCACGGAAACCATCGGCGATACGCCGATCGTCCGCCTCGACAAGCTCGCCAAGGAAAAGGGCGTGACGGCCAATCTGCTCGCCAAGCTGGAATTCTTCAATCCGATTGCTTCCGTTAAGGACCGTATCGGCGTCGCCATGATCGAGAGCCTCGAAGCACAAGGCAAGATTGCGCCCGGCAGGACGACGCTCATCGAGCCGACCTCCGGCAATACCGGCATCGCGCTCGCCTTTGCCGCCGCCGCCAAAGGCTACAAGCTAATTCTCACCATGCCGGAGACCATGTCGGTCGAGCGCCGCAAGATGCTGGCGCTGCTCGGCGCCGAACTCGTGCTGACCGAGGGGCCGAGGGGCATGAAGGGCGCGATCGCCAAGGCGGAGGAACTTGCGGCGACGCTTCCCGACGCCATCATTCCGCAGCAGTTCGAGAACCCGGCCAACCCGGAAATCCACCGCAAGACGACGGCCGAGGAAATCTGGAACGACACGGAGGGTGCCGTCGACATCCTCGTTTCCGGCATCGGCACCGGCGGCACGATCACCGGCGCCGGCCAGGTTCTGAAGTCGAAGAAACCAGGCATCAGGGTAATCGCCGTGGAGCCGGAGGAATCTCCCGTTCTTTCCGGCGGCCAGCCGGGACCGCACAAGATCCAGGGTATCGGCGCAGGCTTTGCGCCGGCCATCCTCGATACGAAAATCTATGATGAAGTCGTCACCATCAACAGCGCGCAGGCGATGGAAACCGCGCGCCTGGTCGCCAGGCTTGAAGGCGTTCCAGTCGGCATTTCCTCGGGCGCGGCGCTGGCGGCAGCAATCAAGGTCGGCAGCCGCGAGGAAAATGCCGGCAAGAACATCGTCGTCATCATCCCCTCCTTCGCCGAGCGCTATCTTTCGACCGCCCTTTTCGAGGGGCTCGGAAACTGAGTTTTCCAGCGGAATTCGGGTACGCTTCGGCGCCCCTTTTTCCGTCAGGCCGCCGCCGTCAACCGTTCGCCCGCAATACGATGGGAAATTGCCTCCGCAGATGAATGCGCCCGACGTCGCCTTGCCATCCAGATCGGCAAGCGTCCGCGCCACCTTCAGCACGCGGTGGTAGCCACGCGCTGAAAACCGCATTTTCTCGGCAGCGTCGCGCAACAGTTGGAGGCCGCTAGCATCCGGCTCGGCGTATTTTTCGATCAACGCGGTCGAGCATCGGGCATTCGTGGCGATGCCGCCGACGCCCGCTGCGATGAAGCGATCCTTCTGAATTTTCCAGGCACGGGCGACCACGGCAGCACTGGTTTCCGCGGGCATCGGCCAGATGCGATCGGTCGCGGACACCGCCGGAACGTCAATGCGGATATCGATGCGGTCCATCAGGGGAAAAAGCGGCGGCAGAATGGAAGGCAGCCGCGCGGCAAGCATCGACTTACCTGAGCCGGGCGGACCAACCATCAGCGCGATATGCCGACCTGTCCGCATTGCGCCGCCAGTAGGAGAGATCGGCGTCGGGTTTGCTCCTTTCGCCTTCGCGCGAGAAGGCCATGGCGGCAAGTTAACAGGCGCGATTGACGCGAGCCGGAGGGTTAACCCGCTCACAAGCTGCAATCTGTGAAAACCCTGTTTCGGTCCGACGCACCCGACTATTTCCGCCACTGAAACGTCAAATAATCTCTGCATCGCCAGGCTCTGGGTGCTACCGTATATTTGTGCCCTTCCATTCAGGGGTCAAGTCCGCCGCGCGGTTCCGCCTCATTCGGGAACGGGATGGCTTTGCCGGAAGAGGTTCTGGACATTCGACGGACCTACGTTTGGACATGTTGTCGTGAGCGTCACCAAACTCGTGCTGATCTTGCCGCTGATGGCGGCATTCGCGTATGTGTCGCTTGTCGGCCTGATGTATCTTTCACAGCGCGCCCTCCTCTATCCGGGCGCCAGCCCTACACTTGCTCCAGAGCACGCGCGCTGGGGCGAGAGCATCTTTATCAGGACGCCCGACGGAGAGACCCTTCACGGACTCTACCGCCGGGGCGAGTCCGGCAAGCCGTCAGTGCTCTTCTTTCTCGGAAATGCTGATCGGGCCAGCAACTACGGCTTCCTCGCCCAGGCGTTGGCGGCGCGGGGCATTGGCCTGCTGGCGATTTCCTATCGCGGCTATCCGGGATCGACCGGCTCGCCGAGCGAGGACGGGCTTCTGACCGACGGCATCGCCGCGTTCGATTGGCTTTTTATACGCACTGAAGGCCAGATCGTTGTGCTGGGCCAGTCTCTGGGCAGCGGCGTCGCCATCAACACGGCGGCACAAAGGCCGGCTGCGGCCGTCATCCTGGTGTCCGCCTACCTGTCGGTCCTGTCGCTCGCACAGACGTACTACCCGTTCGTTCCGGTTGCGCTTCTTGTCAAGGATCCCTTCCGCTCGGACCTCAGAATAGCGAAGCTGAGGCAACCGAAGCTGTTCATCCACGGCCGGCGCGACGATATCATCCCGCTGTCTTCGGGCGAAGCGCTATATTGCATCGCTCCCGAGCCGAAGCAGATGCGGATTTATGACGGCTCTGGTCACAATGATATTTGGAACGACGACACGATTGGTCAGGTCATCCGCTTCGTGGAGGCGCTGAAAAGAGACATCACCAGGGCCGCCCCATGATTGCTTTAGCTGCCATTTCGCCGTTGTGTCTAGCTCAGCCCGCCGAGATCATTTGTTCTTGAAGCGGGCCGCTTCTTCGGACCCGCTCGTTACATCACCGGCACTATAGGAATGTGCGCCGGCGTCGGCGAGCCGTCCTCCGTCGACGATCAGGTATTCCTCGAGAATGGGCCCCCCTTCGAACCAGCATTCGAGAATCTCCCGCGTTCCGGCCGCGCACCGCGCCTGCGCGGACAACGAGGTTCCGGAAATGTGCGGCGTCATCCCGTGATGGGGCATGGTCCGCCGCGGATGTTCTTGCGGCGACGGTTGCGGAAACAAGACATCCCCCGCATAACCGGCCAGTCGCGAGGCTCCGGCTCAAGCCTCGTGCTCAATCATATGGACGAGTTCCTCGATGCCGCGGGATTGGATGCCCAGTTCTTCAAGGCCCGGAAGATCGTTTGCCGTGACATTGTCACGCCGCATGAGATCGACTTGGTTGCGCGTTAGGGACACGGCGGGAAGAAACTCCGCAGCAGTCGCCACTATGCTCCATACTGCGAATGGCACGGGCACAAGCCTGCTTCGCGCGTTGAGTTGAGTGGCGATCTCCTGGACGAGTTCCCGATACGAATAAATGCGCGGACCGGCGCACTCGAAGATCGAAGCATCCGTGGAATACTGTCCTGAGGCCAAGCGGCTCACGGCTTCCGCCACGTCCTCGACATAAACCGGCTGCAACCGAGTGCCGCCTTCTCCAAACAGCGGATAGATCGGGAGGATGCGCACCAGCCTCGCGATCGTTGTGATGAACGCGTCGTCGGGTCCCGCCATTACAGAGGGACGGACGATTACCGCGCCTGGAAACGCCGCCTTCACCACCTCCTCGCCGCGGCCCCGGGCCTGGATGTAATTCGAACGGGATTTCGGATCCGATCCAATGCCCGAAATCTGGACGAACATCTCGACGCCTGCATCCCGTGAAGCGGTCGCCAGATCGGCCGCGGCTTCTATATGGACACGCTCGAAGGTGTGCTCACCGCGCTCGACATAAAGGCTGACCGCATTCACAACCGCGCGAGATCCAGCCACGGCAGCGGCGATCGAGGATGAATCGAGTATGTCCGCCTCGATCTCCTGAGATGGCCTCTGACCGGACACAGTGTCCAACTTATATTTGTGCGGATGGCGCGAGACGGAACGCACATCAACGGCCTTGTCCAGAAGCCTGGTTACGATCCGCCGCCCGAGGAAGCCCGTTCCGCCGAACACTGTCACAATGTTTTTGCCGGCTAAATCATTTCGACCAGGTTGGTTAGTCATCTTGCTCTCTGAGACCATCACCTAGCGACGCATCGTCGCGTTCTCCGCGTTTACCAGAATACCCGCCTCAGCTCTTGATCCCGCTCGTGGGATGAGAGTTTCTGGTTCCACGAGTCCTCGCTGGCTGCCGAACGATACGGAAGCATCCCATTCTACGGCCGATCGCAGGCAGGCATTCGAGGTAGAGGCGAGGAAACGTTTCCAATTGGCATCCGTTCCGCGAACGGTCCCCAATCGCAATGAAAGGGATCGATGGAGGTCGGCTCAGGGCCATGGCGTCACGTGGATGACCGTGCGACAAACGGACCCTTCGGGTTGAGAGGTGACCTTCGCGGCATCCCCAAGGTCCGGATGCGGCGCATTGCCGCCCGGCAGCATTGGCTCGGCCGGTGGTGTGTCTGACCGCATTTCTGCTAAAGCTGGGAAGCAAATCGCCCGCGATGTCACCAACTGCCGAAGTGTGAAGGGCGCAACGGGCTGATGGGCCTCTCGCTCATCAGGCCTCTTGTCTTGAAGGAGGAGCGCTAGGATGAGCACCGACCTGGATACCGTGCGGTCCTATGATACGGTCGCGGCGGAGTACGCTGCCGAGGCCGCGGCGATGCCCGAATGGGTCGCGACAGAGATCGATGCGTTCGTGACCGAGCTGGGCGGCTCGGGCAGGGTGCTGGAGATCGGAAGCGGTGGCGGGCGAGATGCACTTGAGCTTGAGAAGCGGGGAATTAGCGTCCGGCGCACCGACATTTCAAGGGGGTTCGTCGAACTGCTTCGCGAAAGTGGCTTCGAGGCCGACCTGCTGGACCCGCTGACCGAAGACTTGGCCGACCCGCAGCGTCCCGGCACGCCGTACGACGGGATCTGGGCCTGTGCCTGCCTGATTCATGTCGCGCGCGAGGATTTTGGCACGGTGCTTGGACGGCTTGCCGAGGCGACCCGGACCGGTGGCCGATTGCACGCCTCGGTTAGAGAGGGCGAAGGCGAGGATGTGTCCACACACGGCAGTGCTGCAGCGCCCCGGCGCTACGTCGAGACGTACTGGCGCGAGTCTGCCCTGCGGTCCGCACTCACAGACGCCGGCTGGATCGTCAGCGAGGTCCGTCGGTGCGTCGGAAAGCCCCATGATCGGTGGCTGAGCGTTCGGGCGAGTCGGGCGTGACGCACACAGAACTTGCGGGAATGGCCGGTTGTGTGAAGGGTTTCGGATGCCGGCTATCCACGTGTTGGCCTGGCGCCGGGCCGGCGTCCGAAAGCCTTCACAACACCGGCCATTGAACGTCAGAAGGACATGATGATTTCACCCATCGGGCGGCTTTTAAGAAGGACCGCGTGATTGCCTGGCGCGTTGCCTTCGGCCAACTTGAACTTCAAGAACTTCCCGGTCTGTCGCACGTCAATATTCTCAGACCTATACGAAACGAAACAATCCCCTACCCCACAAGAGACGATCGGACGGACGAAAGCACCGTCATCGCTGCTGAGTGAACGATTAATGTCGGGTGCTTTGTGATTGAGCAATTGGCATGGATATTTCGCGCATTCCACCTCGCCGTAAATTGGCTCTTGTTGATTGATGAGGATGGCGTACCGAAACGTTCTGGCGAGAGCAGTCTCTTCGGCAGAAGCCACACCTCCGGTGACCACCAGACCTGCGCACAGCAGAAATGCGTTACGAGGCATGGGACAATCTCCGACTAGCCGGATTTCTGATTTCATGAAGATTCAACAAAAATATGGCTTTCGTAGAGAGGGATGTGCGGAACGGCCGGCGGTCCGAGAGCTTGCGGCCGGAAAGCTGACGGGCAACCGAATGAATCATCGAGACCTCGAGAAGCTCGACAGCCGAAAGCGGCGGCAGAATGGAGGGCAGTCGCGCAGCAAGCATCGATTTTCCGGAACCGGGCGGACCAACATCAGCGAGTGGAGCCGCCGCCATGGTTCTAAATGACTGTAGTGGACGGGGAGCGGAAGTTCGCGCCACGCCGCGAGTGCTGACACCACCTTGTCAGAACCAGCCTATATATTATTTTCAGTGGTGTTGTTGAGCGTCTCGTCTAATACCTTTTGCGTGCCGTGCTTCAATGCAGATCGCGGGCACCCCTCGGTCGTCAGCGCATGATAGAGCCACGTCGACAGCGGCCCCGTCTCGAATACGACGCGCCTAGCGTGCGGGGCATGCTTGCGGATCATCTGCGCCAGAACCTTCGAATCCGAGGGACACTTTCCCCGCCAGATCCGCTTCCCGTCCTCGCGGATCGAGATCGCGGTATCTTTCAATGAACCATCAAGCCCGATATATTGGTCCATGTTGCCTCCATTCGATGTTTGGGCCCGGTTCCAATCGTGAGCCCGTTTTTCCATCTTATCGGGGCAACCACCCCAGCCAGCCATCATCGTGTAAAAAAGTGGCCTGGGACGATCGCGCCGCGATCAGCTCATGTTTTGGAAAAACGAGTGCGCGGAGGAGCCGAGCATGACCAGATCGTTCCTTTTCTGGCATCGGACAGATTTCGAGGGCCTTGAGCGTCTGGAACTTCTTGTTGAGCCTGAGGGAGTGACGGCCGACTCAACCGTGATATGCCTGGAAGCTGGCGGCTTCCGCCTCGACCACCGCTGGCGGCTCGACTCGGATTGGCACGCGCAGTCCGTTGTGGTTGAGCGCTGGAATGCGCAAGGCCGCGGGATGCTGAGCCTGGAGCGTGCCGGGACCGGCTGGCGGGTGAACGGCGAACCGCGGCTAGACCTCGAAGGCGCGGAAGATCCGGACCTGTCGGTCACGCCCTTCTGCAACACCTTTCCCATCCGCAGGACGCCCACTGCCGCCGGGGAAAGCCTTACGCTCGACACCGCTTTCATCGATGGGCCAGCGCTGACGGTCGCCCGTTCGAAGCAGCGCTACGACCGGCAGGGTCCCGGGCGAGTACGTTACGTCGACCTGGGCCTTTCCGCCGGTTTTCAAGCTGACCTAGCGGTCGATGAGGAGGGATTGGTGCTGCAATACGAACACCTTTTCGAGCGGTTGCCGGTGCCTGCCTGACACTGCGCCGAGTCCTACTGGAGAAGGGGTTCAGGGATCATAGCACCACCACATGGCCGCGCTCGTTCTTAAGAAGCGTATATCCCAAACGGTCTCGAAGTTCCGGTTTGATGTAGGTTTTTCGATGCGGGCGGCGGCGCGAGGGTTCGGACTGGAGGCTTGCCCGTTCAATGGGAGTCAAACACGCCGCAGACCTATATGGATTAATGTCCCCGCAACCTTTTACATGCCCCGTTGCGACTTCTCATCGTCGCCAATTGCAATCTTGCGTAGAAAAAGAGTAAAACAAGAGCAATAAAGGAACAGATTCACGCCGCCGCTGCAGTTGCAGCGCGTTGCAAAGCGTGAACGAAGAGGAACAGAAGCCGGAACGGTTAAGGCCGTTTGCGCTCGATTGCATCCCAGAGAAGGCTTGCGATATCCGCGCCGCCGAACTTGCGAACCTCGCGAAGTCCGGTCGGCGAGGTAACGTTGATCTCGGTCATATAGTCGCCGATGACATCGATGCCCACGAGCAGGAAGCCGCGTTCCCTGAGCGCCGGACCGATGCGCTTGCAGATTTCCTTTTCGCGCGCAGTCAACTCAGTCGCTTCCGCGCGGCCGCCGACATGCATGTTGGAGCGGCTGTCGTGCTCCGCCGGCACGCGGTTGATTGCACCCGCCGGTTCGCCGTCGACGAGGATAATGCGTTTGTCGCCCTTGCGGACATCCGGGAGATACTGCTGGGCGATGAAGGGTTCGCGGAAGAGCTGGCCGAACATTTCGAGCAGCGAGGAGAGGTTGCGGTCATCCCTCGTCGAGTGAAAGACGCCGGCGCCGCCGTTTCCGTAAAGCGGCTTCAGGATGATATCGCCCATCTCGTCGCGGAAGCGACGGACTTCGGCAGCCTCCTTGGTGATCAACGTCTTCGGCATGAGGTCGGCGAATTCGGTGACGAAGATCTTTTCCGGCGAATTGCGCACCCAGCCAGGATCGTTGACAACGAGCGTCTTCGGGTGAATGCGCTCCAAAAGATGCGTCGAGGTGATGTATGCCATGTCGAAGGGCGGGTCCTGGCGAAGCAGCACGACATCCATGGTCGAAAGGTCGACACGTTCGGGCGCACCGAGCTCGAAATGATCGCCCTTCACGTCGCGCAGCAGCATCGGCTCGACGGAGGCATAAAGCTTGCCGTCGCGGAGGCTCAGCCGCTCAGGAGTATAATGGAAAAGCTTGTAGCCCCGGGCCTGCGCTTCGAGGCTCATGGCGAAGGTGGAATCGCCTGCGATATTGATGCCCGCGACATGGTCCATCTGGACCGCTACGTTCTTGATCTTGGCCATTTCCGTCCCTCAGTGAGTGCCGGACAGATGTAGGTCGCAAGCAGAGCAAACGCAACGGCCAGCCAAGGACTTCCGAGCGCCGGCATCAAGGATTTTTCAGGCCGCGAGCCCGTGCTGGCCGCCGCTGCGCATCAGGTTGCGAAGACGGTAGAGGATTGCCACAGGCTTGGGGAAGGGCTTGCGGAGAAACGCAATCTTCCGGACGTAGCTGTCCACCCGCCAGCTCGCCCATGTGCCGCCCGCGAAGAAGGCAACGTCGCCGGCGCGTAGCGTGCGCTCCGTTCCATCTTCGGCGGTAATGTGAACCTCGCCTTCGAGGATCATCACCGTCTCGTCCCAGCCGAAGAACCAGCGGAATTCGCCGGCTGTGCAATCCCAGATCGCCGTCAGCGATGCGTCGTCATGGCCGCGGGAATGTTCCGCCGTGCGCGCCTGTGGGTCGCCACCGACGACCCAGTCAGGATTGATCGGGGTCGATTTCATCGGCAAATGGTCGCTGGAGTGCGCGACGAAATTCCTGCCGCGCGTTGGCGCGATGGCATACGGCACCGAACGCGCGGCCATTGCGACCGCGCTTGCGAGCATGAGCTTCATGGCCATGGACCACCCCCAATTTGCTACCCCAATCATTGCGGAATAGCAGAGAGTCGTAACGGAGGCGTTCAATGGGCCGCTAAAATTTTAACGATGCGTTTCAAACCTTTACGGCGTCAGCAACTGTCGGATGATGGGCAGTGACCAAAGCACCGACACCGATTCGTTTGCCTGTGTCGTGCGCAAAGAAATGCAGCTTCTCCGGCGGGATCACGAAACGCAACTCCGATGCCAGTGCTGTTTCCGGGGAAACGACAGCTGTCAGCGGCTGATCGCCCAAAAGACCATGCACGAGGCGCTGCGAGCCGAGTTCTTCAACATATTCCACCGTCAATGGCATCGCATATTCATTTGAACCCGCCAGCCGCAGATCCTCGGCGCGAATGCCGATAGTCACAGGGCCAGAGGCAGGCGCGTTACCTGCGAGATCGATCAAGGTCGGGCCGAGCGCCAACTTGTCGCCATGCAGTTCGCCCTTCAAGAGGTTCATGGCTGGCGAGCCGATGAAGCTTGCAACGAAGGTGGAGGCAGGCGTGTGATAGACATCGAGCGGCGCGCCGATCTGCTCGATCCTGCCGCCATTCAGCACCACAAGGCGATCGGCCAGCGTCATCGCCTCCAGCTGGTCGTGGGTGACGTAGATCGAGGTGGTGCCGAGGCGGCGCTGCAGGCGCTTGATCTCGCCGCGCATCGAAACACGGAGCTTGGCATCGAGGTTCGACAGCGGCTCGTCGAAGAGGAAGACAGCCGGCTTACGGACGATAGCTCGGCCCATGGCAACGCGCTGGCGCTGGCCGCCGGAAAGCGCCTTGGGCTTGCGCTGCAGATAGGGCTCGATCTGCAGCATGCGGGCAGCTTCCGCAACGCGCGCTTCGATTTCCTCCTTTGGCGTGCCGCGGTTCCTCAGGCCATAGGCGAGATTGTCATAGACGGACATATGCGGATAGAGCGCATAATTCTGGAAGACCATGGCGATGTCGCGGTCGGCAGGCTCGACATTGTTGACGACGCGATCGCCAATCTTTACCCGGCCTTCCGAAATGGTCTCAAGACCCGCGATCATGCGCAGCAGCGTGGACTTGCCGCAGCCCGACGGACCGACCAACACGATGAATTCACCATCCCTGATATTGATGCCGACGCCGGAAACGGCCTTAACGCCACCGTGGTAGATCTTGCCGACGCTTTCGACCTCGATGGAAGCCATTGTCATTTCTCCGTTTCGACCAGGCCTTTAACGAAGAGGCGCTGCATGACGATGATGACGAGAACCGGCGGCAGGGTGGCCAGGATGACACCGGCCATCACCAGGTTCCATTGGGTATCGCCGTCGAGCACCGAGGCGAGGCGCTTGATGCCCATGACGGCCGTGTAATATTGCGGATCGGTGGTGATCAGCATCGGCCAGAGATACTGGTTCCAGCCGTAGATGAAGAGGATGATGAAGAGCGCTGCAATATTGGTGCGCGACAGCGGCAGCAGGATATCGCGGAAGAATTTCATCGCGCCGGCACCATCAACGCGGGCCGCTTCCATCAGTTCCTCAGGGATGGTCAGAAAGAACTGGCGGAACAGGAAGGTCGCGGTCGCGGATGCGATCAGCGGAATGACAAGACCGGGATAGGAGTTCAGCATGCCGAGATCGGCAACGACCTTGTAGGTTGGCAGGATGCGGACTTCGACCGGCAGCATCAGCGTCAGGAAAATGATCCAGAAGGCCACTAGGCGCAGCGGAAAGCGGAAATAGACGATCGCGAAGGCCGAGATGATCGAAATTGCGATTTTGCCGACGGCGATCAATATCGCCATCAGCAGGCTGTTTGCGAGCATCAGCGCGAAGGGTGGAGCGCCTGCCACCGAATTGCCGACGTTCAACAACTGACTGAAATTCGACGCCAATTGATCGCCGGGAAGCATCGGCACGAGGCCGCTCATGAAATCGCTCGCACCGTGGGTGGAAGCAATGAAGGCAAGGTAGACCGGGAATACCACGGTTGCGGCGCCAATGATGAGGATCAGATGTGTGAGGAAATTCAGATAGGGACGATTTTCGACCATCGCATGAGCCTCAGTACTGCACTTTGTTTTCGATCCAGCGGAACTGGACGACAGTGAGCGCGACGACAATCAGCATCAGCACGACGGATTGGGCGGCGGACGGCCCCAGGTTCAGCCCGACGAAACCGTCGGCATAGACCTTGTAGACCAGCGTGTTGGTCGATTGCGAAGGGCCGCCGGAGGTCGTCGAATCGACAATTGGAAAGGTGTCGAAGAGCGCATAGGTGATGTTAATGACCGCCAGGAAGAACGTCGTCGGGGAGAGCAGCGGGAAAATCACCGTCCAGAAGCGCTTGAAGGGACCAGCGCCATCGATCGCCGCCGCCTCGATCACCGATTGCGGCACGGACTGCAGGCCGGCGACGAAGAACAGGAAGTTGTAGGAAATCTGCTTCCAGGCCGAGGCAACGACGATCAGCACCATGGCATCGCCTTCATGCAGCCGATAATTCCAGTCATAGCCGAAATAGCGCAGCCCATAAGGCAGGATACCAATGCTGGGGTTGAACATGAACCACCAGAGCAGACCGGCGGCGGCCGGAGCAACCGCATAAGGCCAGACGAGCAACGTCGTATAGAACCGGCCACTCCGCAGCACGCGGTTGACACAGACGGCAAAGAGCAGCGACAGGCTCATGGACAGTGCCGTCACCGAGACAGCGAAGATGAGCGTCACCCATAGCGCATTCAGATAATCCGCATTCTCGAAGAGCCTGGTGTAGTTGCTGAACCAGACGAAAGTGGTCTTCATGCCGAAGGGATCTTCGCGCAGGAACGATTGCCGAAAAGCCTGGAATGCGGGCCAGATGAAGAAAATGAGAGTAATCGCGAGCTGCGGCGCCAAAAGAACGTATGGCAAGACGCGATTCGAAAAAATGGTGCGTTTTGTCTGCATGGCTCGCTCGCATGGAAAGGTCCTCCCCGTGTGGGGAGGACTGAGGGGTCAGCTCGCGAACCTAGTTCGAATTTGCGGCTTCGAATTCGCGCAGCATGGCGTTGCCTTCCTTGACGGCTGCGTCGAGCGCCTGCTTTGCCGTCTGCTTGCCTGAGAGCACGGTTTCGAACTGCTGGTCGACAACGTCGCGGATCTGCGTGAAGTTGCCGAAACGAACGCCTTTGGAATTGTCGGACGGCGTGCCACGGGTGATCTGCTTGATGCCGACGTCGGAGCCCGCGTTCTTTTCGTAGTAACCCTGCGACTTGCCGAGATCGTAAGAAGCATTGGTAATCGGCAGGTAGCCGGAGAACTGATGCCAGTCAGCCTGAACTTCCGGCTGGCTGAGATAGGTGAAGAACTTGGCAACACCCTTGTAAACCTCCGGCTTCTGACCGTTCAGCGTCCACAGCGTCGCGCCGCCGATGATCGAGTTCTTCGGATCCTTGGTGACGTCGTCGTAGTAAGGGAGCGTCGAGAAGCCGACCTGGAAGTTCTTGGCGTTGGCGATGACGCCGGCGCGCGAGCCCGAGGAGCCCATGTAGATGGCGCATTCCTGCGAATAGAACTTCGGAGCAGAGTCAGGACCACCGCCCGGACCGCCGTACTGGAAGTAGCCGGTGTCCTGCCACTTCTTCAGGTCGTCCCAGAGTCGAACCTGGGTCGGGCCGTTGAAGGTGAATTCGGCAGCCGGACCGCCGAAGCCGTTCTGAAGCGTGCCGTAAGGCAGGTCATGGATGGCCGAGAAGTTTTCGAGGCCGATCCAGGTTGCAGCGTAGGTGATCGTAAAGCCGCACTTTGCAGCACCGGAGGAAACGATCTTCTTGGAGAAGTCTGCAAGTTCCGCATAGGTCTTCGGGGCAACGTCCGGATCAAGGCCGGCCTTCTTGAAGACGTCCTTGTTGTAATAGAGGATCGGCGTCGAGGAATTGAACGGGAAGGACAAGATGTTGCCTTCCGGATCGGAATAGTAGCCGACGACGGGAGCGATGAACTTCGACGGATCCCACGGCTCGCCTTCATCGGCCATAAGCTTATAAACAGGGTAAATAGCGCCTTTGGCGGCCATCATCGTGCCGGTGCCGACTTCGAAGACCTGAACGATGGCAGGCTGCTGACCGGCGCGGAAAGCGGCGATCGCGGACGTCAGCGTTTCCGGATAGGTGCCCTTGAAAACCGGAGTGACGTGATAATCAGACTGGCTGTCATTGAATTTCTGGACGATCTGCTCGAGCTTCTTGCCGAGTTCGCCACCCATGGCGTGCCACCAGGTGACTTCGGTCGCAGCAAAGGACGTGGATGCAGACAATGCGACCGCAGCGGCGGCCAAAGAAAGCTTTTTGAACATGGATAAAATCCTCTCCACCAGTCGTTGGGGTGAGGACACGCAATAGAGGCCTTGTATGACGCCTCCTTAACAGTTCAGTGACAGAAAGATTACAAAAACCGGACTTTTGCACGCCTATGCAAAGCAATCAAAAAGCGTCCGGAAAATGCCGGGGCAGACGGCCGGGCATTGCTGCTACAATATCATCTCGTTGCGACCAACGGCCATCATCCGGCTGGTGCGAAAGCCAGAGATCGCTGGCGTCACGGATACGTTTTTGGGCAGCGTAACGAACCGCATCTATGGCGCCCATTTCGTCGCGCCGGGCCTTTACCTCGACGAAGGCTGCCAGGTCGCGCTTCCCGGCGATGATATCAATCTCGCCGAGCTTGATGCGATGGCCCTTTCAACATCAAAAAGAGTGTCGCGATATATTCCGAGACGCGGCGCTGCGCGCCTTTCGCCGGCTAATGATCGCGGCCAGCTATCACTCATTCCTGACCTTCATATCGAGCAGACGCTGGTAGAGTTCCTTGCGTGGCAGACCGGTGAGGCGTGCGGCTTCCGCAGCCGCCTTTGCCGTCGGCATGGACGTGACGAGGTCAGCAAGGATGGCAGCGACATCCGCTTCGTCCGCCGGCCGCTCTTCCGGGGGGCCTATGACGAGCACGATCTCGCCCTTCACGTTGTCGTTTTCGGCATAATGCGCCGCAAGCTCCGCGAGCGTGCCGCGGCGGAATTCCTCATAGGTCTTCGTCAACTCGCGGCAAACGGACGCCCTGCGGGTAGACCCGAGCACGTCGGCAGCGGCAGCCAGCGTCGCGCCGATCCGGTGCGGCGATTCAAAGAAGAGGAGCGTCGCCGGCGCGACGGCAAATTCGGCCAGCCGGTCACGCCGCGCCTTGTCCTTCGCCGGGAGGAACCCCGCGAACAAAAAGGCGTCGTTCGGCAGACCCGAGCCGACGAGCGCGGCAAGCGGCGCCGATGCTCCGGGAATGGGAACGACGCGGTAACCGGCTTCGATCGCCGACTGTGCAAGGCGATAGCCGGGATCGGAGACAAGCGGGGTCCCGGCGTCGGAGACGAGTGCGACAGACTTGCCTGCTTCCAGGGCCTGCAGCAATCGCGGACCCGCCTCATCCGCATTGTGCTCATGATAAGCAAAGGGGCGGTTATGGATACCGTATCGATCGAGCAGAACGCGGGTCACGCGCGTGTCCTCGCAGGCGAGCACATCGGCACCCGCCAGCGTTTCCAGCGCCCGCAAGGTGATATCGCCAAGGTTGCCGATCGGCGTCGCGACAAGATAAAGTGCCGCTTCCAGCGGGCGGGCTGGGATGGCGACATTGTGCAGGCGATAGCTGTGCCGGCTATCCCCGAGTGATGCTTCCTTGACGCTCACCGTTCTTATTCCCTCGTTGCCGTCTGGCTGGAAACTTTGACCTTTCAGAATGCCGTCACCTCGCAGCTTGCTAGGCGATGAGCGGTACCGCCCTGGCGTTCAATATTTTCAAAGCATCCCGCGGCGCAAGACGCACCTGCAATCCGCGCTGACCACCGTTCATGTAAACCAAAAGTTCATTGAGTGCTGCTTCCTCCAGCGCCGTGGGAACCAGCTTTCTCTGGCCGAATGGACTGATGCCGCCGACATGATATCCGGTCAGCCGCTCGGCGTCCGCCGGCTTCATCATATTTGCCGACTTGCCGCCGAAGGCGCTCGCAAGCTTCTTCATGCTGACTTCACGGTCGGACGGTACAACGACGCAGACCGGCTTGCCATCCACTTCCGCCATCAATGTTTTCAGCACGCGATGCGGCTCCTCGCGCAGCGCTTCGGCGGCTTGGAGACCGACACGGTCTGCATTCGGATCATAGTCGTAGTTATGTACCGTGAAACCGACGCCGGCTTTGAAAAGAACCTGTGTGGCGCGCGTCGTTTTTGACATCTTATGTTCCGAATTCTGTCCCGTAATTCTCAGGCTTGAAGCCGATAAGCAGCTTGTCGCCCGCTTCAAGAACCGGCCGCTTGATCATCGACGGCTGGTCAAGCATCAGGGAAATCGCTTTTTCTCGTGTGAGGTTTTCGCGGTCGGCGTCCGGCAGTTTGCGGAATGTTGTGCCGGCACGGTTGAGCACGATGTCCCATCCGGCTCTGTCGACCCATTGCTCCAGATGGGCGCGGTCGATACCCACGGCCTTGTAGTCGTGAAAATCATAGGCAATGCCATGCTCCTCCAGCCAGGCGCGCGCCTTCTTCATCGTGTCGCAATTCTTGATACCATAAATGATGGCAGTCATCTTAGTCCTCGAGGGTTCCGGCTTTGCGTACTATGCCACTGGGCTGGCTGCAGGCGATCTTCATCAGGTCGGCGCGTCGGCGCACCAGCCGGTCGGATGTGCGGGTGACGATAAGGCCGGCTTGCGGCGCACGAATTTCAATGCTGCCGTGCGCCATGCCGGGACGCGTGATAATCGTTGCCAGCAGATCGCCTTCGGTAACCTCTTCACCGATATTGCAGTGAAAGAGGACCGTGCCGGACTCCGGCGAGCGGATCATCTCGATATTGTCCAGCGGCACGGCCGGACCAGCGAACGTGCTCGGCGATATGCTCTCGTCTCTGATGATCCCGCGTGCCGCGAGGAAGCGCCACAGGCCTTCTGCATCCGCTTTGGCCATATGCGGATAGACATCGCGTTGGCCGCGAAGCTCCACGGTGACAGAAAGCTTGCCAGGAAGATGGGCGTGCCTCTCGCCGGGCACCTCATATTTCCAGGCAAAGCCAATTGCCTCCTCAAACGCCGAGCTCTCGCCGTCTGAAAGCAGCACCGCGTCCATCGCCAAGGCGGCGGCAAGGTCGCTTGCCTCCGGCCAGAACGCCTCATCGATATAGGCGTATTGCAGGGATTCGTCGTCGCAATGCAGATCGAGCACGAGATCGGCGCCAAGCGCCACATGCATCAGCTGCCGCTTCAGCTGGTCGGTTGCCGGGTAACGATCGAGATCTTCGATTAGGCTGTTGCGGTCCCGCAGCGAAATCAGCGGGAAATCCCGGTTGAAATTGGTCCGTGAGCCGAGATCGAAACGGCCCTGCAGTTCGCCGAAATGCGACTGCGCTGCGCCAATCGGATTGGCCTGCGGCGCGATGGTGATGTCGCCCGCGATGCTGCCGGTACTTTCTGCATCACGTAGCTTCTCGCACAGGAAGTGCAGAAGCGCTGTGCCCGGAACCTCGTCGGCATGGAGAGCCGCCTGGATATAAACCTTCGGCGTCGCCGGGTCGTCACCCTTGAACCGAAAAACCGGCAGACGCCACTCGATGCCGGGTGTGTCGCCGGGAATGATGATTTCGGAAACATCCATGCTACGTCGCTCCGCAAATTCTCCTCAACGGAGCTTTATGCGAGTCCGGCGGACAAGTGCAAGGCGGCAGAGCGCCGCTCTTCGCCTGAAGCAAAGAGCATTTGCGCTATCCCTGCTATCCGATCAGTGGTCAGCGACCGATATGCTCATGTTTGCTTTTGCCAAGTAACGCTGACGGTGACGTTCACGCCGCTGCCGCAAAGCGCGAGCGCCAGCTGCCGATGAAGCGATATGACTTCATTGCGCCCCTGGTTGGCACAAGGAACCAGTGGGTGCCGGTTCTGCCTGAAGCTCAGCGCGCGATTGAACTCCAGTGACACGGCGCCATACGGATGCAAGCCGCAGCCGCCATCGCGGCAAATACTGCATCGCCAGGCAGGCTTTCCCATTGCCCGACGCGATATAGCGAAACATGAAGCAGATCGCGCGATCGCGGCCGCCCCTTCAAACCAAACCTATTTTGAAGATCTGACGCAATGCTGGCGGCACGAACGCCAATTGCCAGTCAGGGAAAATCGCAAAACACAGGTTGGAGCTTCCGTTCCGAATGTCCCCGCGAGGCGGCGGACATCCGGTTCCTAGGTGGGCGAAAGGAAGTTCTAAATTGTTCCAGGACAGGCATGCGTCGCGGTCGCCTCCTTCTTTCCTGGATCTCGAAATCTACCGAACTGAAGTCAAATACAAGAACAGAAATAGAACATCGATCTCTTGGCCAAGGTTGCGCGAAATGGCAAACTACGGCAAGAATCGGGTTGAATTGGCGGTGCGGCTGCACGATTTTCAGGTGAAGTAAAAAGCACGGAGGCGATATCATGGCTGAGAAAGCGCACCAGTATCTGATCTTCGAAACCGCTGCCGGCTTCTGTGGAATTGCCTGGAACGATGTCGGCGTCACACGTTTCCAGTTGCCAACGAAAGCCGCGGATGCGACGGAGCGGCTGCTGTTGCGCCGCCTTGCGGCAGCCGAACCAGGCATGCCGACGCCTGAGGTTGACGAGGTGATCGCTGCTGTAAAACGCTACTTCAACGGCGAAAAAACAGATTTTTCAGGCGTAAAGCTCGACCTTGAGGGGCAGGATGCATTCTTTAAGAGCATCTATGCTGCTGCGCGCCGCGTCGGCTGGGGTCGAACGACTACGTATGGCGCGCTGGCGAAGGAGCTTGGCGCTGGGCCGGAAGCGGCGAAGGATGTGGGTCAAGCGATGGCAAAGAATCCAATTGCCCTCATCATCCCGTGCCACCGCGTGCTCGCCGCAGGCGGCAAGGTCGGCGGATTTTCGGCGCCGGGCGGCTCGAATTCCAAACTCAGAATGCTCGCACTGGAAGGTGTCCGCCTTGCCCCGCCGGAGCCGGCGCAGCAATCGCTAGGATTTTAAGCAGTGGGAATGAAAATCATTCCTACTCGATTGTTTTGAGCGATCCTAACACTTTGATCTGACAGCGCATTTTCCGAACGCTACGAAGAACCTACCCTGCGATTCGCGATCTGCTTCGTTTCAGCGACTATAGGCATCGATCGGACGATTTTTGAAGTCTCGAGCGAGAAGAGCGCCTTTGGCCTGGAGCACAAAGGACCGTCAGCTTCGCTGCCGTGTTAGCGCTTAGTACAATGACTTTGGCTCAGAATTGGAGGCGTGTTGTCGCACCCGCAATGACTTCGACGGGCAGACAAATACTGCTTGGAACTCTGGAGCCTCTGATGCGCGCCAGCAGGTTGCGTGCCCCCATTACGCCCATCAATCTGCGTGGGGTGGAAACGGTCGTCATCGGCACGGATAGCACCTTGGTTAACCCGAGCGCGTTGAAGCCGACTACTCCTATGTCCCGCGGAATCTGCAATCCAAGCGCTTGGCAAGCCGTTGAGCCGCCGAACGCAAGATGGTCATTGAGATAAAAGATGACGTCCGGCTTATACTCGCTCGATTCAGCGAGCAACGTTAGCGTGCCAGTGCGACCGGCCTCAAAGGCATTTGTCTCGACGGGACGCGCTATCGAAGCCTCTCTCCTTGAAGTAGTTCCGAAGGCCGCCATGAAGCCAGCCAGGCGCTCTTCGGCTCGCGGATCCCGAAATTCCGGGGCGCCGACGAAAGCGGGCCGCCGATAGCCAAGCCTGAAAACGTGCCTCCCTATCGCAAGGCCGGCGGCATAGTGGTCGATGCCCACGCAAATATCGATAGGATCGTCTGTGTATTGCCACAACTCGAGAGTGGGCACGCCTCGTACTTTCAGGCAATCGCGAAGTTGTGGATCGGCGTGGGCGCCCGTGAGAATCATAGCAGCCGGTCGCCAGGACAGGACCCGTTCAACCCATGCCAGCTCGGCTGCCGGACTGTAGTCGGTTGTATCGATTACTGTCTCGTAGCCAGCGGACTGGAAAGTGCTGCGCATTCCCTCCAGTATTTCCGCGAAGACGTCATTGAACAATGTCGGAACGGAAATACCAATCAAGTTCGAGCAAGGTTGGCTGAGCGCCCGTGCCGTGCTGTCGGGAACGTAATTCATCGCTTCGGCCATGCGCAAGATTGCGGACCGGGTGCTCTCTGACACGCCTTCGATGCCTCGCAGCGCGCGTG
Source organism: Rhizobium sullae (assembly GCF_025200715.1). Classification (NCBI taxonomy): domain Bacteria; kingdom Pseudomonadati; phylum Pseudomonadota; class Alphaproteobacteria; order Hyphomicrobiales; family Rhizobiaceae; genus Rhizobium; species Rhizobium sullae. Next base: position 4,078,037 of record NZ_CP104143.1, on the reverse strand, counting down.
ATACACTCATTGTGCTCACCCCGAGTGCCCTCGCTATATCAACTGTCGTACAGCCACGCTTTCTTCGCACCGGCGCCCCCCAGCAACGTTATCGGTAACGCTGATTCCCCAGATCAAAATCTTCCTCGTGGTCAGAATATACGCCATTGGTATCGATAACAAAACCGCTGGGGGAGCACTGTGCCGCAGATCGTATTTGAACATGTCACTAAGCGATTTGGGTCGCTTGAAGTTCTGCCGCCAATCGACCTAACCCTGGAGAACGGCGAGTTTACCGTTCTCGTCGGGCCCTCTGGTTGTGGAAAGTCGACCACCTTGAGGATTCTTGCCGGATTAGAACAGTTGAGTGGCGGCGAGATCTATTTTGATGATCGCGCCATCGGTCGGCTGGAGCCGAAGGAACGCGACATCGCGATGGTGTTCCAGGACTACGCGCTGTATCCGCACATGAATGTCGCGCGAAACATGTCTTTTGGTCTGCGCCTGGCACGCGTACCCAGGCCTGAGATCGACGCCCGCGTCCAACGGGTAGCTAAGATGCTGAGCATCACGCACCTGCTCGAGCGCAAGCCGGCGGAACTCTCTGGGGGGCAGCGTCAGCGCGTGGCGATGGGGAGAGCCTTGGTGCGCGATGCGTCGACTTTTCTCTTTGACGAACCTCTGTCGAACCTCGACGCCAAATTACGGGCCCAGATGCGAACTGAGCTCGGCGAAATGCGCGACCGGCTGGAAAAGAACATGGTCTATGTCACGCATGACCAAGTCGAAGCAATGACGCTTGGCGATCGCATTGTTGTGATGAACGAAGGAGTCGTTCAGCAACAGGGAACGCCCGAAGAGCTCTTCAAGCGGCCGAACAACAAGTTCGTGGCGGGTTTTATCGGCAGTCCGGCGATCAATTTCATCGATGGCATGCTCGTCGAGGAAAAGGGCCGCCTTTGGGCTCGCGGAGCCGGGTTCCTTCTGCCTTTGTCCGAGGAGACGGCAAATCGGGTCCGCCCTCACAAGGCAAGCGACGTCACACTCGGCATTCGGCCCTCTTCTATCAACCTGGACACCGACTCCGGCGCACCCATCGAGTTGCAGGTGGTCGTTTCCGAATATCTCGGAGCGCAGACGACCCTCGTTACCAAGTTGCCGAGCGGCGAGGAAGTACTTGTCGAATTGCCGTCTGCCGTGTCCCCACGACCAGGGACCTTGGCGGCGTTCGCAGTCGTGACCGACGACATCTTGATCTTCGACCGCACGACCACATTGAGACTTTGATGACTGCAAAGGGAGGACGAACATGCGCAGACTACCCATTCTAGCAGGGGCATTCGCCGGTTTCTTGCTACAAACCATAGCGGCCAGTGCGAACCCATATGAGGCATACAAAGGCACCCCGCTCGTGGTGAATTTCCCTGCCCACCCACACTACGACGCCGTGGTGAAGATCCTGCCGCAGTTCACGGCCGAGACCGGGATCGAGGTCGAGGTCGATCAACTCGAGTATCTCAAGATGCGCGAGAAGCAGACGCTTGAGCTCACCAAAGCCGAGGGTGATTACGACCTGATTTCCTATGTCGTGTTCTCGAAGGCCGACTATGTGTATGCCGATCAGCTTGAGAACCTCGCAAAATATTTCATGAACCCGAGGTTTGCCGATCCGACCTATGATGCCGCCGACATCATAGACGGCTATATACAGAACATCGGTATCGCAGGTGGCACCAAGGGATATTTGCCAGGGCCGACGGGTTCGCTGTTCGGGCTCCCGTTTGGCGCGGAGACCTCTATTCTTGGCTATCGCAAGGATATTTTCGAGAAGCATGGCCTGAAGGTGCCAGAGACTTACGAGGAGCTCCTCGAGCTGGCTTGCCGAATTCCCCAGCTTGAGCCAGGCATGGGCGGACTCGCCAGCCGTGCGGCATCCGGGCAGCATGCGAGTCATGCCTTCCTGTTGCATCTGGCGCCGCTCGGAGGCCGCATCTTCGATGAAAACTGGAACCCGGTCGTCAACAACGAGAAGGGCATAGCTGCAGCCGATGCTTTGAAGAAAATCGTCGACTGCGGACCAGCGGGGGCCAAGACCTTCGGCTTCGCTGAGGCGGGTGCGGCTTTTCTTCAGGGCAAAACTGCGATGTATCTGGATAGCACTGTTTTCGCGGGACAGGTCAACGATCCGACGAAAAGCCAAGTCGTCGGCAAAGTGGGTTGGGCGCTGCATCCGAAGGGTGTGCGACGAGGTTCCCAGACGGGCGGCTTCGGTCTGGCTATTCCAAAGAATGCCGCTCACAAGGAAGCGGCGTTCCTGCTCCTGCAGTGGCTCACCTCCAAATATGCCGACAAGCTGATTGCGCTGGAGGGCGGAAACCCGATTCGCCGATCGACTCACGATGACCCGGAAGTCAACGCCACGTTTCCCTACATGGCAACATTCGGCAAGGCGCTCACCTACGCCGATCCCGACTGGCGCCCCATCATCCCAACCTGGGGAAAGATCAATGGTGATCTCGGAACGGCACTGAGCAAGGTGCTCACGGAGGGACTTGACGCAAAGACCGCTCTCGACGGCGTTGCAGAACGCGCCCGGTCTTCCATGCAGGAGGCCGGCTATTACAGCTGGCAGTAATCGCTGATTTCGCGCTGCGCGGGCCGGGTGCCGGCCCGCTTAGAATCTACCTGGAGGACATGATGCAGGCTGCCAACGTGAATCGGCTGACCCCTTACTTATTTCTCGCGCCAGCTACGCTCATTCTTGGCGCTGCGTTACTCTACCCGATCGGCTACATGATCTATGCCAGCTTCTTGAACTGGAATCCCAGTCAACGGATCAGTGAGGCGGACTGGGTAGGGCTCGGCAACTATGTGAAGCTTCTCAGCGACGCCCAGTTTCACGAGAGCGTCGCAGTTACCATCACTTTCGCCGGGGTAGTCGTGGCTGCCGAGATGGTGCTGGGCGTAGGCCTCGCTCTTCTGCTGGATCGCAATATCCGCGGATTGTCGGTATTGAAAACCTTGTTCATCCTGCCGATGATGATCGCGCCAATCGTTGTTGGATTGATGTGGCGGTACATGTACCATCCGACAGTCGGCGTCTTCAACCGAGCGTTGGTGTCTCTCGGCTTCGAGCCGGCCCCTTGGCTGTCCGAGAGCCGATGGGCTCTTACCTCTGTCATCATTGCAGACATATGGCAGTGGACTCCGTTCATCTTCATTCTATCGCTCGCTGCCCTTCAATCACTGCCCCGCTCCACATTGGAAGCTGCCAGGATCGATGGTGCGACCGGCTGGCAGCAAGTGCTTTATATCAAGCTGCCGCTGATGCTTCCTGTCTTGGTTGTTGCGACTTTGCTTCGGCTGATCGATGCGTTCAAGGTTCTCGAAGTGATCCTGGTCCTGACGAACGGAGGGCCAGGTCTGTCCACCGAAATCCTTTCGCTGCGCATTTCTCGTACAGCGTCAGAGTTTCGCGAGCTTGGGCTGGCGGCTGCAATGTCGAACCTGTTGCTTGTCCTCCTCCTCGGGCTGACGCTTGGGATGTTCACTTACAACAAGATGATTGAAGGCCGTGCGGCGCGACTGCGGACCGCAGCCCTGAAAGGCGAATAATAGATGATCGCGCGTGACCAGAAAACGAACCCCTCTTTTTATGCTCTTCTGGCAGTCCTGGTGATGATGGCTGTCGGGCCGATCGCGCTGATGCTTCTTACTTCACTGCGGCTGAACGTCGATATCATGTCCGACGGCGCTAGCCTGTTTTTCTTACCGACATTACACAACTACGAGAAGGTGTTGTGCGACGTGCTCTGGTTTTCGCCGCAGAATGTAGGTCGTTGTGACCCGACCTTCGCGCGTTCGCTCGGAAATTCCCTGATCGTCGGCTTGGCGTCGACCGCCCTGACGCTCGTTATCGGTTGCATGGCAGCGTACGCGCTCGTCCGCTTTCGGTTCATGGGCCGCAACGTCGTTTCTTTGACGACGTTGATCATGCGCATGGTGCCGCCAGCGGTACTGCTCGTTCCGGTGTTTGGAATATGGACCTACCAATTCGGGCTCGATGGAACCCTCACCGGACTTGTTCTGGTCTACGTCGCGATGAATCTTCCCTTCGTGATATGGATCCTGCAGAGTTTCATCGTGCAGGTTCCGATCCAGCTCGAAGAAGCGGCCCGGATGGACGGCGCTGGCCCATTGCAGGTGTTTTTCCTGGTGGTGTTGCCGGTCATCCGGCCAGGACTTGCAGCAGCGGCGATATTCACTTTCCGCATCGCCTGGAATGAATTCCTCCTTGGCAACGCGTTGACCAATAGGCACACCCGAACCGTGCCGGTGACGATCGTCAACTCGCTTACCGAATACGATATCGATTGGGGCGTCGTCATGGCTACCGGCATGTTGCTAGCGATCCCTCCGATCATCTTCACCTTCGTCGCTTCAAGACAAATCATTACAGGCATGACCGCCGGCGCTGTGAAAGGGTGACAATGTTCGAGTGGCTGCTCGCGCCGTGCGATCCGACAAGAGTTCATGAAGTCGGAATGCACCTGTCATGGCACGCGCGATCAATGGTGATGGCCTGGTCGGTACTCGTCCCCATCGGCGTGATCGCAGCGCGATTCTTCAAGATCTTCCCTGGCCAGGACTGGCCTCGTGTGTTGGACGATCGCCGATGGTGGCACCTTCATCGTGGCGCCCAGTACGCCGCGTTGGCGCTGATGCTGATTGGCTTGCTCCTGATACTTTCCGCTCCCGCGGCAACCAAATCGATTACCGCCTCGTCTTGGGCGCATCAGCTGACAGGATGGGTGGCCCTGGCACTCGGCGGCATGCAGTATCTTACGGGATGGCTCAGAGGAACGAAGGGCGGCCCGTCGGCACCGACCGCAGACGGCAGCTGGAGCGGCGATCACTACGATATGACACGCCGCCGCCGTGTCTTTGAGCGCATTCATAAGTCAATGGGATATCTGGTGCTGCTGGTCTCCATGGCCGCCGTTTCAACAGGTCTGTGGCAGGCGAACGCCCCGCGGTGGATGCTCCTGTTCATCGGCACATGGTATCTGATGGTGGCGGTGGTGTTTGCCATGCTGCAGCGGAGAGGGATGGCGTATGACACGTATCAAGCCATCTGGGGTCCAGATCCGCGCCATCCGGGCAACAGCCTTCGGCCGATCGGCCTGGGTGTCAGAAAGCTACCGTCTGAAGTCGAATAGCCTAAGGACGCGAGATGTCTCAGGCGTCTCGCCCGCGCGGCATCATCATCCAGTTCAGCCTCGGCGACATGAGCCTGCCGATGAGGCGATCACCGCCAAGGAGCTCGAACTACGACCGGCGTCGAGCTGATGCAGAAGGGGCCGCTGACTTCTCGAATTCGGAAAGGCCGTTGCCATAGCCGCGTTCGAGAAGCCTGCGGCCCCAGCTGTCTGGCGCGGCGTCGGCGAAGACGCCCGCCAGTGCGTCGCGCATGTTTCCGGGTTTGCCGGATGTCTGAAATGGCCCAGCTTCAAGGGGAAGGTCGGCTGCACGGCAAAGGCGCGGTGATTCTCGATCCAGGCGGGGTCATAGGGGAAGGTCGAGAACTGTCGCGGCCCGGCTCTGCTTGAGGACTTGACTCATTGGAACTCGATTGGTATTGCGATTGGGTAATCGATAACCCAAGGCGAACCCCTGTGACCGCTTCCCTCAGCGACATAGCCGAACGTGCCGGCGTTTCGGTCAAGACGGTGTCAGGCGCATTGCATGGCGGCTCGGCGCGGATGTCGGAGCAGACCAAGCAGCGCATCAAGGAGATTGCTGAGGAGCTCGGCTATGTCACCAATCTGGCCGCGCGCAGCATGCGCCAGGGCTGGATGCCGCTGATCGGCGTTGTCGCCGACGAATTGATCACCTCGCCATTTGCGACTGAAATTATTCGCGGGCTCGATGGCGCCGCGCGGACGGCAGAGATGGCCGTCTTCGCGATGACGTTGAGCGGGCGGCGCGACGTGGCCTCGGTGATCGAGGAGGTTCGGCGCTTTCGACCGCGGGCGATCGCCTATGCCGCCATGTACCATAAGGTCGTGGCGTTGCCGGAGGCGTTTGTCGATACGGTCGGCGTGATGATCAATTGCCGCGAGGCAAACGACCGGGTAACCGCGCTGGTGCCGGACGAAACAGGCGCTGCGCACGAGATCGCCAGTTACTTGATCGGTGCCGGCCGGCGCAACATCGCCTTCATCAATCTACCGGGCCTGCTCGCCGGAGATCTACGCGAGGCGGGTTTTCGCCAAGCGTTGACCGAAGCAGGCCTCGACGGCGCCGGCGCAAGAGTCTTGCCGGCCGTGCGCCGCGGCATCTACAGCGACAGGGCGCCGAGCCTCGTTCTGTCGCATATCACCGAACTGATGGGCGGCCCCGAGCGCCCCGACGCCATCCTGTGCGGCAACGACCGGGTTGCGATGGAGGTCTACGCGGCGCTGCGTCGGGTCGGCGCCCGGATTCCGGACGATGTCGCCGTCGCCAGCTTTGACAATCAGATCGAAATCGCCTCGCGCCTCGATCCGCCGCTGACGACCATGGCGCTGCCGCATCGCGCCATGGGTCGCATGGCCGCCGAGATCTTGCTTGTGGGCGATGCGACACCCGGCGACGTGCGAAAGCTGCCGTTCCAACTTGTGGAGCGATCATCCGTATAAATGCAATTGGAAGTGAAACCTGTTGAGGAGGAGTGAAGCAAATGGGTAATCGTTTACTTTCTATGCTCGTAGCATCCGCGGCGCTGGGATTCGCCATAAGTCCGGCCGAATCAAAGACCGTCATCCAGGTCATGCATCAGGGCGATCCCGATACGGTCTCGGCCTATGGCGCGGTGGCCAAACGCTTCGAAGATGCCAATCCGGACGTGGATATCGAACTGATCTACGCGCCGCACGACGCCTATAACGAGAAGTTCAGCGCCGCCGTCATGTCCGAGCAGATGCCTGACATCATGGAGCTCGACGCGCCGTTTCTCGCAAACTACGTCTGGTCCGGCTACCTGCAGAAAATCAAACCTTTGATCGATCCGGGTGTCCTCGACGACATGACAGACTCCAACATCGCCCAGGGCACCTACCCCGTCGACGAGGACCTCTATGCGCTCGGCCTGACGGACTCCTCGGTCGTCCTTTACGGCAACAAAAAGTATCTCGAAGCGATTGGCGCCCGGATTCCAAAGTCCGTCGACGACGCCTGGACGCGAGAGGAGTTCGAAGGCTACCTCGAAAAGCTGTCGAAGCTCGAAGGCGTCAAATGGCCGATCGACACGTTTCGCGGCTACGGCATCAAGACCGAATGGATCACCTATGCCTATAGCCCGATCCTGCAATCGGCAGGCTGCGACCTGATCGACCGGAAGACCTGGAAATCCGTGGGAACGCTCGACAGCGAACCTTGCGTCGATGCGCTGACGTTGATGCAGACTTGGGTCAAGAACGGCTGGGTCGTGCCGCAATCCTCCGGTACCAACCAGTTCTACGCGGAAGGACATCCGGCTGCTCTCGCGCTGGGCGGCCATTGGGTCTACGCGGAAGCCGCCGCCTCGATGAAGGACGACATCGTCGTCATGCCGCTGCCCAAATTCGGACCGAAGGGCGCAAGTCCGAACGGCACCTGGATCTGGGCCATCACCACGGCCTCCAAGCATCCTGATATCGCCGGCAAGTTCGTGAGCTTCATGCTCAAGGACGGGCAGTTTCGCGAACATGCGCGCGATACGTCTGCCTATCCGGGATTGAAGAGCTTTGCCGCGGAATCTCCGCTGTACGCCACTGGCGGCCAGATGGCCATTGCCTTCGAGCAGGCCTCAAAGACGGCGATCGCCAGGCCGCCGCATCCCGCTTATCCGACGATCACCTCCACCTTCATGCAGGCGGTAGATGAGATCTTCAATGGCGGCGACGTCAAGGCGGCGCTGACCGCCGCGGCCGAGAAGATAGACGAGGACATCGAAGACAACGACGGCTACCCGCCCTTCAACGGACAATAATGACGCGATGAGGCCACCGCGCGGTGCCAATCCGCGCGGACACCCGATGCGGTCGTCGCATGGCGATCGACCGTCCGCGATCGAGTGAGGAGGAGGAGATCATGACCTTGCAGCAACCAGCGCCCATGACGCGTCCCGTGGGGCGCGGAGACAGAGTCCGAATGTTCCAGGAGATCGGCATGCTGGCGCCCGCGCTCGTGTTGCTGACGATCTTCCTGGTCGTGCCGTTCCTTCTGTCGTTCTGGACGGCAATGACCAATCAACCTTTGGTACCGCGCCCGACACCGGTCCGCTTCGTCGGCTTCACCAATTTCCTGCGCATCTTCAAGGACGATCTCTTCTGGATCTCGCTTTGGAACGTGTCGCGCTTCACCTTCTGGATCCTGCCCGCTCAATGCGGCCTGGCATTTGCCACCGCATTGCTGCTGCACCAGAAGCTACCGTTCCGAAACTTCTTCCGTGGCCTCTTCTTCCTGCCCGCGATCACGTCGATCGTTGTCGTCTGCGTCGTCTGGGGCACATTATTCCAGTATCCCACCGGACCGCTTAACCAGATCCTCGGCTTCGCCTCGGGCGGATATATCCAGCCGATCGATTGGCTCGGCGATCCGCAATGGGCGATGTTCTCGATCGTCCTGCTTTCGGCATGGCAGGCCTATGGCTTCCAGATGATCGTCTACCTCGCTGGTTTGCAGGGCATTCCCGACGAACTCTACGACGCAGCCAAGATCGACGGCGCCAATGTCCTCCAGCGCTTCTGGCACGTGACCATGCCAGGTCTCAGGCCGACGCACATCTTCGTGTTGGTCATCACCACCATTCAGGCCTTCAAGCTCTACACCCAGGTCGCGATCCTGACCCAAGGGGGTCCGAAGAGCAGTACCGAAACCGTGGTGCATTACATGGTGCGCGCCGGCTTCGAGGAACAAAAGCTTGGATATGCGTCCGCCGTATCGGTCATCCTCTTTCTGATCGTTCTCGTCATCGCGCTCGTGCAGCGCCAGCTCCTGAGGCGTTACGATGTCTGATCTCGCTCTTTCCGCAATGAATGCCGAGGCAAAGCGTGAGCGCTCGGCGGCCGGTTCCCTGCGCATCGTGCAGACCGCCTGCATCTTCGTCATCGCGCTGGTCATCATCTCGCCACTGTTCATGCTCGTCATCGCCAGCCTGAAGGACGACCGGTTCCAGATTCTGGCCGACATGGGCAGCTTCAGGGCCTTCTGGGTATCGAATCCGACGCTCTCGAATTTCGCGGAGGTCGGAAACCTCTCAGGCGAACTCGCCTTCGGCCGCTATCTCATCAATTCGCTAATCATTCTGGCCTCGACCGTGAGCGCCGGCCTCATCGTCAATTCGATGGCCGGCTTCGTGCTGGCCTGGGGCTCGCTGCGCGGGCGGGCGCTGATCCTGTCCCTAGTGATCGCTCTCTATGTCATCCCGCAGGAGAGCATCATCATGCCGCTCGTCATCATGGTGTCGCGCGCCGGCATGACCGACACCTTCGCCGTCCAGATCGTGCCGTGGATCGCGAGCCCGCTCTATATCTACCTCTTCTACCAGTTCTTCGCGCAATTGCCCAAGGAACTGTTCGAAGCGGCCCAGATCGATGGCGCCTCGGTATTCCGTATCTACCGGTCGATCTTCCTGCCCCTGAGCCTGCCGGCGCTTGCCACCGTCTCGATCCTCATGGGGATCGAGACTTGGAATCAGTATCTCTGGCCGATCCTGGTGACGCAGACCGACTATGCACGGCCGATCTCCGTCGCCATCGCGACCTTCTTCGGCCAGGACAGTATCTACTGGGATCGCGCCATGGCCGCCTCCGTCCTTATGATGCTCCCGATCCTCGCCCTCTATCTCGTTTTCCAGCGTTGGTTCGTCAGTTCCTTCGTGGGCTCCGCCGTGAAAGGTTGATAAATGACACCTCATGCAAACCCCGCTTCGCTTGTCGATGGCAGCACCGAGGCGCTGAGCGCTGTGCTGCCTGCCGGTACCATGCTGCATGCGTGGCTCAAGGCCGCCCATCCGGGCAGGCCCGCGGAGCTGAAGGTAGCTCAGGGGGAACGCGAGCTCGCTTGTCTCATAGCCAAAAACGCCGAGGAGTTCGAGCTCCTGACGCTGGCGGTCGAAACAGGCGGTGAAACGTTATTCAGTTATGACACCGCCACCACTGTCATCTCGATCATCTATGCCTACGCGCCGGCCGACGTCCTGGATACGGGCATGACCGTACTTTACAGCGCTGACGCCAATGCGGCACCTGACGTCCCCGACGGCTATCATTTCCGGCCGCCCTTCGGCTGGATGAACGACCCGAACGGCTTTGGTCGCTTCGGCGACAAAGTGCACCTGTTTTATCAGCACTATCCGCATAGTCTGCGCTGGAACACGATGCATTGGGGCCACGCCGTCTCCGACGACCTCCTCCACTGGACGCATCTACCGATCTTCCTCTTTCCCTCGGCGGAGCTTTCGGCGCGGGCCGACGGGCGTGGCGGCGCCTTTTCCGGCACCGCAATTCCGCTCGGAGAAGACGCACCCGGCGTCCGCGTCTTCTTCACCGAGCAGGTCAGGGATCGCGTGCCCGAGGAGCAAATCCAGCTGACAGCGGTCAGCAATGACATGGTCACTTCAAACCCGCCGGAGGTCATCCTCCCGGACCGTCCAGTAGGCCTCGAGCTGACGCTCGATTTTCGCGATCCCTATGTCGTTAAAGGTCCGGATGGGCGCTGGAAAATGCTGCTCGGAAGCCGAGACCATGCCGGCGGCGTCATCCTGCTCTACGAAACCAACGATCCGGGGGCTGCGGGCAGCTGGACGTTCGTGGGCATTCTTCACCGCGAGGATCGTTTCGGCATGACGGCGGCCGAATGCCCTTGCCTCGTGCCGCTCGATGGCCCGGCGAACGACCCTCAAACCCGTTGGGCACTGACTTTTGGACTTCTCACGAGCCGTGATCCGGCAACCGGCCGACGCAATATCACCATCGCCACTGTCGGCCGTTTCGACGGCCGGAACTTCATCAAGGAATTCGAACAGGAACTTGATTTCGGAACCGACGCCTATGCCTTCCAGGCCTTCGTGGATGGGTCGGGCCCGGTTGGTATCGCCTGGCTGGCCAACTGGACTGATGTCTCTAACAAGGCGGATTTTCCCTCGGCGATGACGCTGCCACGACAGGTCCTTCTTCGGGACGGCGCGCTTCTCACACCACCGGTCGCGGCTGTCGAGCGCCTGCGCCAACGACCTGTCGACGACATCATGCTGCGTTCCGGCGAAACGGTCGGTCTCGGCAATGGAGCCGTCGAGATCGTGATCGATCTCGCAGCGCCCGGCGCGGTGTTCGATCTCGAGCTTGATCATCCCGATGTCGAGCTCGGTTTAAGGGTCGGTCAGGAAGGCTTGAGCATCATCTACGACATCCGCAACGGCAAATCGCCGCCGCGCTACATCGCGGCCGGCGCGCGTCCTTCGACGCTTCGGGTCTTTCTGGACGTGGGCTCCATCGAGGTCTTCGCCGACGACGGTCGATGGACAGGGACGAAGCGCCTGCCGGGATTGGGCGCCGTACGCTCGGCGCGCCTGGTCGCCCCCCAAGGCAATGTCGCAACCGCGCGCATCTGGCAGCTCAAGCTCTGACCGAACCGAGGAGGAAATCATGGCATCCATATCGATCGAAGAGGTTCGCAAGCAATATGGCGCGGTGCCCGTAATCCACGGCGTTTCCGTCGACATCCAAGACGGTGAATTCGTTACCCTCGTCGGCCCCTCCGGCTGTGGCAAGTCCACGCTGCTGCGCATGCTTGCGGGGCTCGAGGATATTAGCGCCGGCGAAATCCGCATCGGCGGCCGCCTCGTCAACGATGTCGCGCCGAAAGAGCGCGACATCGCCATGGTGTTCCAGAGTTATGCGCTCTACCCGCACATGACGGTCGCGGAAAACATGGGATTTGCACTCAAGCTGAAAGGTCAGGACAGGGCGACGATCCGAAAACGCGTTGGAGAGGCCGCTGATATTCTGGCGCTTGAACCGCTGCTCGACCGGCTGCCCAGGCAACTGTCAGGCGGCCAACGTCAACGCGTTGCGATGGGGCGGGCCATCGTTCGTCATCCGCAGGTGTTTCTCTTCGACGAACCGCTTTCGAATCTCGACGCCAAGCTCCGCGTCACGATGCGTGCGGAGATCAAGGAACTTCATCAGCGGCTGAAGACCACGACCGTCTATGTCACCCACGACCAGATCGAAGCCATGACCATGGCCGACAAGATCGTGGTGATGCGGAATGGTCGCGTCGAGCAGATCGGCAAACCGCTCGAATTGTTCGATCGTCCGGTAAACACCTTCGTGGCAACATTCATCGGGTCGCCCTCGATGAATCTCTTTGAGGGCAAGGTTTCGGCGGGCAAATTCGTCATAGGCGGCGCAGCATTGCCGCTGCCGTCTGGTCAGGACGGTGCTGCTGCCAAAGCCTATGGCATTCGGCCAGAGCATCTCTCCATCCACGAAGGCGGAGCATCCGCGACCGTGGTCGTCGTGGAACCGACCGGGTCCGAAACGCAAGTCATTGTCAGGCTCGGAGATGTGGATGTGACCTTGCTATTCAGGGATCGTGTCGAGCTTCGTCCGGGACAGACGATATCGATCGCTCCGGATCTGACCAAGGTTCATCTGTTTGGTGGGGACGGAAGGCGCGTGAATTGAGGTCCGATCGGGACGGAGGTTGCACTCAAGGTGTCTCGAATGGTGGTTTGTCGTGCGTGCTCAGAGAGGGAGCTGTTTGGTGGAGCGGAATGTCTCCAGAGTGCCGGCCTGAGCAGCGTGTAGAACACAGCTCTTGATCGTTTTAAGCTCGGCCAAAAGCGCAGCTTCGGGCCAGTCAGACGACCAAGAGCAGCAACCTGCGCCTACACTCGAAATCCCGTTGTTCGGAAGCAGGGGCCGTCGGGGGGTCCGAACGACACTCTCGCTTTCCCGAGTTTATCGAAATGGAGAAGACGAACGGACTCTGGGTGAAGAAGAAAGCAGCCGAGCCGGAAAGCGCCATCTTGTTTTGCTTTCCGGCTCTGCATCAGTCGGCGCGTGCAAAAAGCTGGCGATCGCGCGCCCGTACCGGATCGGTCCAGTCACGCTCGAACCAGGCCGCTTCGCCCGCCTGCGGCGGCAATCGCAGCTCAAGGGGATGCCCGGTTTCTTCCCCATCTTCGGATGCCACGCGGAATCGATAATGGTCGTACATGCGCAGCGCTTCGATCATGTAGCTGGTCGCCACCGTGCGATCGCGGACGAGCACCAGATTTTCGCCGTTCTTGAGGTCGGCCGGTTCCGAGAAATTGTAGGAGCCGAGGTAAACCCGCGCCGTCGGCTTGTCGAAATCCAGCACGACAAATTTGTGGTGCATCCTCGTCCCGCGCTGATTTCCATGGACACCGGCAAGACCGGACGGTTCCGTCAGGAACGGCGGAGGGACGTTGCCCGTCAGTGCTGCGGCCCGCACGACGCGGCGGCGATTGTCGGGACTAAACACGGTCAGTCCGAGGTTTTCCGCTTCGACCCGGCCGTCTGCAATGCCCATGACATGCACATCCGGCTTTCGCATCGCCCGCCCCAAGGCCGGACCGATCGGCCCTCTGGTGGTCTGGCCGAGGAAAGCAAGTGAGAAGAACACGCTCGACCCAGCCACGTCGATGTCGGCGCCGATCTCGTTGAGGAGGCCATTGGCTTCGCTGTGCGGAGAAAAGGCGACCTTGGCGTCGACGCCGTCCAGCCCCAGGTCATGCCAGCCGACGGAACTGGCCGAGGCAATGAAATCCCCAGCACCTCCCGCCGTGAAGTAATTCTCGAAGGCGGCAAAATAATCGTCGACTGCGCTTGCGCTGTGAACGACGAGGCTATTGTTCGACTGAACATAAAAGCCCCGCCAACTGTGGTTCGTCGAACCGTAGACGACCGTATCGATATCGCCCCCGCGGACCGCGATCGACTTATGATGCTGCAGGTTTGCCATTTTCTGGCGCTTCACGTTTGCCGCGCCCGCCGAGGCGATCAGCCGTTCGGCCGCATGGGTCTCGGGGGAGTCTGGTCGTCCGTGTCCCTTGGTTCGCGCGCTGTCATCGATAATGACCTTGAGATTTGGCCCAAGTGCTTCCAGCCGTTCGACCACTTCCGGCAGGTTGAGGTCGTAAGCAATGACGCGGACCTCCGCGCCTTCTTCGCGTGCGCGTTCGAGCAGCGAAAGCGTTTCCGCGCGCGCTTCGAACCCCATCCAGGCGAGTGCTCGGTCGGCATCGGCATGGGTGGGCACGAAGTCCAAGCCCTCATCCCCATCAGGCGGCACTAGCGTGATCAATGGCCCGCCGGCTGCGAAGTTGCGCACAAATGCCTGCGATGAGACAAAGCCCCGGGTGAAGGCGACGTTGAGCTTGCCGGGAATGGTTTCGCGCATCAGCGCGAGTTCTGCTTCCTGCGCCTCGCCGGCGGTCAGCGCGCCATCGCCACCCATGAACACCGGCATCACTCGATAGACAAAAGCGCCCGGCAGATCTGCATTGAAAGGAAAATGCACCCAGCGGAATTTTTGGATCGGCGCATCGGTGGTGCGAATGCCGTCATCAGGGACATCCTGGCCAGGGAAACCGATGCGATTTCGAACATTCTTGAAGAAGTCGGTTCCAGGCTCACGATACTGGATCGCAAACCCGACGAAGTTCGCCGGGGGCCGGCCGTCCTTCCAGTCCATTCCCAGAAGCAGCATGCCATCGCCGCGATGGATGGTGAGAGAAAATACCGCCGCCGCATTCTTTCCAGTGACCCGATAGTTCGTATCCACACCCGCCTCCCTCCGTTGACTGGCCGAAATCTACCAAGGTTGTGCGACAGTATGGAGATGCGCGATAAAGTTTCAGTCCGAAAATAGTACGAGTGAGAGCAAATGGATCCGGACGATGCGGTTCATAAAGCAAGTGCGAGCTGCGGTTCGTCTTTCTCATCATCATGGTCGAGGGACGAGAGGGTCACGCCCAGCAGTCGGAACAGGAAATCTTGCTCCTGGTGATCTGCGTGAAATCTCCCCACTTCACCTCAGCGTCACGGTCTTGCGCTGGCGGCCTTCACATCACTACGCGCCAGAAGATCCGTATGAATGCTTCGAGGACGACAACAACGAAAGATACCGAACAGCGCTAGCACTCTGTGATTGGCTCCGGCACGGAACCGGATTTCGCTAGCGCTGATCACCTTCGAGCGTCGGGTCG
Organism: Rhizobium sullae; assembly: GCF_025200715.1. Lineage (NCBI taxonomy): Bacteria > Pseudomonadati > Pseudomonadota > Alphaproteobacteria > Hyphomicrobiales > Rhizobiaceae > Rhizobium > Rhizobium sullae. Next base: position 4,062,796 of record NZ_CP104143.1, on the reverse strand, counting down.
CAGCGGCAGTTAGTCGTGTCGTGCGACGACATACGCATTTTGCGTCACCCTACCTGCTCGACGTGCAGCATGCCGGGCGAAAGCGGCTTTATCAGTGACTTTGCCGGAACGGACGGGTCGAGCCAGTCAGCCCATGCGTCGCGAGCGAGAATGACGATCTGCCGATCATGGTATGGGCGCAATGTCAGGCCCGGGCTCCATGGTCAGCATCGTGAAGGCTTCCCCGACATCCTTGGTCTCACGCCAGATGCCCGCGATGCAGAAAATCGGCTCGTCCTTCTTCGTGAACAGCCATTTGTCCTTGCGCTTCTTTTCCTTCTCGGTGGGATCGGTAAACTCGTAGAAGCCGTCCGCCACGATCAGGCAGCGGTTCGACGTGAACTCACGACCGTCCGAGCGGAAGTTGTAGACAGGCCGCTTGTTCTGCCCGGGCCAGCTCCAACGCCGCTGGACCAGTTCGCCTTCGCCGCGAACGTCGTCGACCGTTCGGACGATCGGCCCCACATCGGTAATTTTGATGTCGTCGCGGGGCTCGAGGTTAGGCGCGCCCTCCCCAAACCGGATCTTGATCTTCAGGTCAGCGAAGTCCTCGACGATCGTCGCGACATCGACCTTCAAGCGATAGTCATTGCACATCGGACCTCCTTCTCGATCACGGTTGCCTCTCGACAAGGTTCTTGTTATGTTCGCATACTATGAGCGCGAAGGTTTTCGATCCCGACGCAGAGCTCGACGAACGCCGCGTCATCATAAGGCGCGAAGGCAGCAATGTTGAGATGGTCGAGCTACCTTGGGGCCTTCAGCCTCGTGAGGCTGGCGGCAAGCCCTTCACTGTGATCCGTTCGGAAGGCCGCACGTTTCCAAGCCACCGTTGCCTCGTTCCTGCCTCGGAATTTCGTCGTCGCAGGCACGGCAAACTCTTGAGGTTCTCGCTGTCGGACGGGGACTGGTTCTATTTCGCTGGCATTTGGAGACCTGCGACCCGGGATTGGCCGGAGGCCTATGCCATCCTGACGATCAGGGCGAATGAGGACATTGTCCCCTATCACGATCGCCAGATGGCGGTGCTTCGCCGGGATCAGCGAATGGAATGGCTCGACCTGGCCAAGCCGGAAGCCGAGTTGCTACGGCCGTTGCCGATGGGTACTTTTCGTGTCTTCGCCCATGAGCCCAAGTCCGACCAGATGATGCTGATCCTCTGATCGCATGGAGGAACAACAGTGCCGGTACAGTGCGCAATCGATTAGCATCAGGAGGCCATTGCGTTCAACGTGACGCCACCCGCCTGGTAGTTTTGATCAGATAGACAAGCCCTTCCGATCGAAATTTCTCTCGCGCGGTGCAGCCCCACTCGACGTCCGCCGATTTTTCGATGTGATCCGTTATAACATCTCATTGAGTCGAATAACCTGGGTGGTAGCGTCCTTGGCGTCAAATTTCAAATGATCAGATACCGACTGAGCGGCCTCCCGGCATCACTATCCTTCAACGATCTGCCTTCGACAGAATCGCGATGGCCTTCGCGGTCTGTGCGCCGCTTTGGCTCGTCGTCGGTTGGGCGCTGGGTTGGTGGGTGCGTGCGTGATGAAAGCACCTTCTGTCCGAATCCACGATCTGACGCTAACCTATCGTCGCCACCCGGCTGTCCATCATCTGAGTGGAGCTTTCAAGGCCGGTTCACTGACGGCGATTGTCGGACCCAATGGCGCCGGGAAGTCGACCTTGCTCAAAGGCATCGTCGGCGCGCTGCGGCCGGATAGCGGACGCATCCACCTCGACGGAGTCAAACGGCACGATATCGGCTACCTACCGCAGCTCATGTTCTCGCTCGCGCTCCTCTTCCGGCCGCTCGTCGCAGAGTGCCTCGACTCCGGATTCCTCCGCTCGGTGAGCGGCGCGGGCGGGTTCATCCATCTCGCATTCCTGATTCTCGCATCATTCATCCAACAAAGCACAACCTTACGCTTAAAAAACATCAGATCGCGCAATTTTCTATCTACACACTAAATACGTGTTGTCAGCGTTGGCGCGAATCTGTAACGCATACAACCGGCCTTCGAGTCAAAACGAGTTGTGTCGTGAGTTGCGATGGTCCGTTGATCCGAGAGGGGGGAAATTGCGCGAAATTTTCCAAGAGGATGACGAAACACATCCAGTGCCGTTAGCGTGGTTCACGCAGTCGACCTTGCGCTTCACGCCTTTGATTCTTGAACTAATGCTCGCCGCAGTCGTCATTCGATTGTTGGGCTTGGTCGAACCTTTCGTGTTTCAGGCGATCATTGACCGCGTACTGCCGTTTCAGCGCGAAGCGACATTAACGCTGATCGTTATTGTGCTGGTGCTGGTGCTGGTGCTGGTGATGATCACCAGTTCGACTTTGCACGTGCTGTCCAGTTATCTCGGCAACCATATGAGCAATCGTCTGGTTGCGGAATGGCGGATCGTATTTTTCACCACGTGATCGGGTTGCCACTGCGTTACCAGCAGCGCTGGCCGGTTGGCGAAATATTGGCGCGCATGCGCCCGTTCTATCTGCATGATGCAAGGCATGAAGTTAGATAGTATCTGGAATTTAGATAGATGTCCGTTTCCATGGATCAGTTGGAAGCCTTCGTTGCGGCCGCCGAACACGGGTCGTTCTCTGCCGCAGGCCGGGCTTTGCGAAAAGCGCAGTCGGCTGTCAGCACGCAGGTTGCAAATCTTGAGGAGGACCTCGGCCTCCAGCTGTTCAACCGATCAGGACGCAATCCGGTACTGACTTCGGCCGGGGAACGGCTCCTGCTTGAGGCCAAGGTGATCCTGGATCGCCGCGAGCATCTGATCGGTGTCGCCAGCAGCTTCGAAGCCCGTGTCGAGACGCGTCTGGTCGCCGCGATCGATGAGCTCTACCCGGATCGGGAATTGGGCGCAGTGTTCTCGGAGTTTGTGTCCCACTTTCCGCACGTCGAGCTCGAGCTCTTGTTTCCGATGATGGAAGATGTCAGCTGCCTTGTGTTGGATGGAAAGGCCGACGTGGGTGTTACGTGGCGTCAGTACTCTCGGCCCGCTGAACTTGGATTCCAAATCCTTGGATCGGTTCCGCTCAAAATGGTGTGCGCAAAGGATCACCCGCTGGCGAAGGCTGATGTCGGCTGGGAAGAACTCAAGCGCCACCGGCAGATCATGGTTGCCATGAGGAGCGAAGGGCGAGCAAAACAACGATTGCGAATGGCTGCGGAAGTCTGGTGGGTCGAAAGTCAATGGGTCATATTGCGGTTGGTCAGGCACGGGATCGGTTGGGCGCTTATTCCCGACCACATCATAGAACACTCGCGGTCTGCCGCCGATCTTGTGACTCCAGACCTGCAGTTTGGCGACGGCCAGTTTCCCGTCGTACTGGAAATGGTCTGGCACAAGCAACGGCCTTGCGGGCCAGCCGCAAAGTGGCTTCGCCAGCGCCTCGCCGCCACAAAAACTCGATGCCTCCGCGTGAATAGCACTTCGTTGCAGCTCGAAGACTAATCTGGCTCGCTGGGGCCCTGGCGGCCATCGACGTTCATCTGGCACTCTTGCGCGACCCATCCGCCCTTCCCGCCATTTGCCGGTGCCGCAACAGCCTCGACGCGATCCCGTCTGCCGGCCCGTCGCGCGCCATGTAGGCTTGGTACGAAGATACCGGCGAGCAGGTCCAGGATCGAAAGGTCGACATCCAAAGCCTCCCAATACAGGCCGCAGCCGCGACCAAAAATTTCGATTGCTGCGAGCTGATCGTCCGTCGCTTTCTCCAGCCCCTGCGCCAGACGCGGCGGAACGCGATGGTGCGGTCATGCGATCGAGCTGCTTGTCGTAGCGTTCCGACGCCGCACGGTTCCGTCTCGCGAGCGATCCGGCCGCGCTTCATCGCGGCATCTCAGTTCAACCATGGATTTCCCGCCATCTGTCGAGGAAGTGCTGTTGCTGCTCGGGGTATGGCGGCCTCACCTGGAGCAAGCCACGACCTTATCCCTCTCGGCGATGACGCTCCGCCGGTGGGTGATCGCGAGCACAGTCACATCCGTGGCGAGCACGCGGATATGCTCCATGATGTCGCGTTCGGTCGTCTCGTCGAGCTGGCCTCGTCGAGAAAGAGGATCGCCGGATCGCCGTAAAGCGCGCGGGCGATGGCGATGCGCTGACGTTCGCCGCCCGACAGCTTCAAGCCCCGTTCGCCTACGGTCGTCTCGAAGCCCTCGGGCAGAGCCTCGATGAAGGGCAGAATCGCCGCCTTCTCCGCCGCCCGGCGCAAGCGCTTCTCATCGCGCGGCCGGCCGAGCAGGATGTTGTCGGCCAGGCTCTCGTTGAGCAGCACGACGTCCTGCGGCACGACGGCGACCGCACTGTACCAGTCGGCCCGGTCGATGGTCGCTAGATCGACGCCATCGACAAGGATGCGACCCTGATCCGGCTCGACCGATTTCAGCGCCAGCTTGAAGATGGTCGACTTGCCGGAGCCGGTCTCGCCGACGAGGAAGGTGATCCCGCCGCGCTCGGCCGTGAAGTCGATATCCTTCACGCCACGCCCGTTGCCATAGACGTAGCCGACACCCTCGGCGACGATGCGCCCCTCGCTCGGCACGAAGGTCGACGCATGCGAGACCTGCCGCTCCTCGGGCGCCGCCCACATGGTTGCGAGCGGGACGAGGGCCGCCCGCGAGCGCGCCACGTCGTCGATGGCGTGGGCGATCATCTCGAACGGCATGTTGAGCTGCAGCAGCAGTGTGTTGAACAGCACGATGTCGCCGATGGTCAGCGCGCCGGCCTCATAGCGCGGCACGAGCAGGAGGAAGGTGACGGCGAACTGGACGGTGAGACCGAGCCCGAGGAGCGCGATGTACCCGACACGCTGCAGCACATAGGCACGCCAGTTGTCGCGCACCTCTTCGGCCTTCGCCGTGAAGCGCCGACTCATCCAGCCATGGCTGCCGAAATGCCGCAGCGTCTCCATGGCGTTCATGGCGTTGCCGACGAAGCGGGCATTCTCCTGGCCGGCCTCAATGGCCTTGTCGAGGAAGACGCGGGCCTGACGGGCGGAGATCAGCGTGAGCGTGACGGCGGCGACGCCATAAATCACGACGACCGCAGCCACCTCAATATTGATCAACGCGCCAAGGGTGATGAGCGTGAGCAGGATCTGCGTCGCGCCGGGGATGAAGACGATGAGGCCGAGCTGCACCAGCGTCGTTAGCGCCTCGCGCCCACGCGAACTCGCATTCTGGATCTCTGCCGGATTGTGCTCGACGAAGAACGCGCTGGTCTTCCTCAGGATGCGTTCAAAGAAGCGCGTGCCGCTGATGAAGCCGAGATTCTCCGCGCTCATGAAGGAGAGGTACTGCATCATGTCCTGTAGCGCCGACGAGAGCCCCAAGAGCACCGCATAGCCCACGAAGCCCCAGGCCAGCACGGCAACCGCACCTTCCTGTGGCAGGCGATCGACGAGACGCGAGAAGAGATAGGGTGCAGCGACACTGGCGACACTGGAGAGCAAGACGACGACCGCCACGAGGAGCAGCATCCAGCGGTCGGACTTCCAGTAGGCGCGGAGGATTTCGGAGATCGGGGCGAGAACGGCAGGTTTGGTCATCGGTCGGCACGGATCGGGTTCTGAGACAGCCAGACTCTCGACCGCCGAAGGACGCGGGGCCTAGTGGTGGCGGTGGTGGCGGGCATACCTTAGTGGACTATGTTCTCCGGCCGTTGAGTATATCAAGTTAGGTAGTATCTGGAATTTAGATAGATTTCCGTTTCCATGGATAAGTTGGAAGCCTTCGTTGCGGCCGCCGAACACGGTCGTTCTCAGCCGCGGATGGAAGTTAGCGGTTTCTATTTGATGTGATGTCCGGCGCCGCGCGCCAGATAGCGCGGGTCGTGGCCACCGCTTGCGTCATTCGACCCACACAACAGCGAGTACATCGCTCCTATATGTGAGCTTTGAGAGCGGTTCTTAAAGCTCCAGGACTCGTTTCCGGTTTCGACAATCTCGCAGTGATGGGTCAGAAGCTTGGGAATGGCGACGATTTCATTGGACTTCTGCGCCACCTTGACCTGCCCGAGCACCAGGCGCTGACGGGCGGCGAAGCCCGAGACCAGGTGAATGGGGTTCAGGCCGCCTTCTTGACGGATACTGTAACGTAGGATGGCGGGCATGAGAAATTTCAGCATTCGTCGATGATGTGATCAAAGCGGGTTGTGATATCTGCGCCGTCGGTCACGACATGTACCTGTTAGGGGATGCTGACCTGCCGCCCGGCCGCCAGCATGGCGCTTAACCGGCCGCGATCTATCTATTCTGCAGATACTTCCTAACTTGAAAGCAGCACCAGAAGCGTAGAGAAAGCGCGCTCAGCGGGTGAAAAAGGACGGCCTCAAGGTGTCAGAGATGCGCCATTTTCCCGGACAGGACGCTATCCAGCATTGACTTCGGCTGGAGAACGGCTCCTGCTTGAAGCGAAGGTGATTCTGGATCGTCTATGAACTTGTTCTCCAACCGTCAAATGCCCGCAACGATCCGCGTTGCTTTACCGTCCGATGTTACGGCTATAGCCACGGTGCATGTAGCGTCGTGGAAAGAAACGTATGATGGCCTCATGCCTGAGGCGATCCTTGCTGGCTTCTCCGTCGCCGACCGTAGGCCCAGATGGCAGAAAATCCTTGATCAAACCGATCCTGCTCTCGGAATAACGTTTGTGGCCGAGCATGATGGATCGATCGTCGGATTTGCGCACGGCATGGACCAACGATCACCGCCTCTGAGGGATCTTGGCTTCACCGGTGAGATCACCGGCATTTACATGTTGAGATCCTTCCAGCGACAGGGAATCGGCACTGCCCTAGTGAGAGCGATGGCTGAAATGCTGCAAGCTCGCCGTCACCGCGCAGCGAGCCTGTGGGTGCTGCGCGAGAATGCAGTGGCGCGCAGGTTTTATGAGAGGCTCGGCGGAGAATTAGTCAGCGAGAAAGAAGATCGCAGAGACACGATGACACTGGTCGAGGTCGCGTACGGCTGGCGCGACCTAAGCCCACTTTTGTAGGAGGTCTTTCTGTTTCGCATACTAGAATAGATTTAATGCCACCGTTTCGGTGACCTGAGAACTGCTTTGAGCCCATTCTTTGGACCGCCAGAGGCTGGAGTTTTCCGGCCTCTCTTGGAAAGCCCGATCTCTTCGATATGGGAACCGTCATCCAGTCGGCCGCGAAGCCTGTAATCGACAGTGAAGCCCCGGCCCAGAGTTTTTCGATATGAATCCATCCGAACCGGCAGGACGTGACGCAGCCGCCAAGACGCCCGCCATGATCGTTGCTTCGGGCCACGAAAACATGCTGCGCTAGCACAACTGGGCCGAACGCAGCAGCTTGATCGAACTCCGTTAGGTGCTGCGATATCGAGACGTAATCCTCCATGTCTTCGCGCGGGATGGCGTAGCTCTCGACCTAAATTCCATCGGAATTTCCGGTCTCGACATCATCGTCCGGCACATATTCGAGGATATCGCCGGGCTGGCAGGACAGATGCTTGCAGATCGCGTCCAGCGTCGAGAAACGCATCGCGCGAACGCGACCGGATCTCAGGAGCGAGATATTGCTTTCCGTGATGCCTACGGCTTCCGCAAGATCCTTTGACCGGACCTTTCGCTGCGCCAGCATCACATCAAGTCGAACGACAATTGCCATACCATCAAACCGTGTGTGACTGCTCTTCTTCCAGCTTGCGTGCCTCTTCCATAACCCAGGCGATCACGACCACGACGAAGCCGACCCCCAAGGCCACGGCTGCGCCGGAGCTGAACGAAATGCTGATGGTGCGCTCGCCAGGAGAGCCGAATCCTGCCGAGGCCAGCGACGAAAGCGGAAAATAGGCCAACTGCGTGAGGCCGAACAACAGGAGCGCCGATCCGAATTTACGGATTCGCGCGACGTTCTCAATTCCGAACATCTCGCCTTCGCCGAAAAGGACGAACAGGCGCCGAAGATGAACGAGCCCCAGCACAAGCGGCCCGCCCGCGAGAAGAACGACGGCGAGCTGAAGGAAATGGGGGGCAAGGTTGCCCGTGTTCGCCGGCGACAGCGTCAAGTACCAATGGGCGACGATCAGGATGGGGACGATGCAGGCCATCAGCCCCCAGAGCGCGGAGAAGAAGCGCCCCACCCGTCGGATTCTCGAGAGATTGTCGTCAGTCTTCAAGGCGCTCATGACAAGTCCTTCAGGTGCTTATTCCTTGTTGTAGGTCAGCAATTTATTGTTGGCAAACAGATAACCTTGCGTGAGACTAGTGCCGAGCGCGCGTCTTTCCAGAGTGCCGCTACGGTATCTTTCCTGTCTAATCGGCGGCGCACGGTCCCCTACCGTCGAGATCGTCTGCGATTTCTGGGACGAAGCGATCAGTGAAGGATGCGGCCGTCTTTCATCGAGACCATCCGATACGCCCGGCTGGCCTGTCGATCGTCATGGGTTACCATGATGACCGTTTTTCCGGTCGCGGCGATATTCTCCAGCATGTCCAGGACCTGCTCGCCATTTCCGCTGTCGAGGTTCCCGGTGGGCTCGTCAGCTAGAACGATGGCGGGATCGCCAACGAGAGCCCTCGCGATCGCTGCCCGCTGCTGCTGGCCGCCCGAGAGCTGCGCCGGATAGTGGCGGGCGCGGGCGTCGAGCCCTACCGCTTTCAGAGCGCTCATACTGCGATCACGGCGTTCGGCTCTGGCGATACCGCGATATGTCAATCCCAGCTCCACATTCCGCTCGATGCTGAGATGGGGGATGAGGTTGAATGCCTGGAAAACGAAGCCAATATGCTTTCGGCGTAGATCAGTCAGCAAGCGATCTTTGCCTTCACTGATGTCGATGTCGGCGAACTTTATGATCCCCTCGCTTGGCGCGTCCAACAATCCCATAATGCTCAGCAAGGTTGACTTTCCCGAGCCGGAAGGTCCCATGATAGAGAGAAATTCGCCCTTTCCGACATCGAGGTTAATATCGGCCAGCGCCCGTGTTTCGAGATCTTCCGTGCGGTAGGTTTTGCCGACTTTTCTCAGCTTGATCACGTTGGTGGACTCCTAGTTGATAGAGAGGCTTTGGTAGTCCCCAAAGCCTTGGTAGCTTGAGGTGATGACGCGATCGCCTTCCTTCAGGCCGCCGACGATTTCGACGGTTTCGACCGTCCGACGACCGACCTGAATATTCCTGCGCTCGGCGGTCGAGCCGTTGACGACGAAGATCCAGTTGCCCCCTGTCGTTTCCCAGAAGGCCCCGAGAGGAATCATCAGGACGTCGGTTTCCCGCTGCGCCAGATCAAGCCGGCCGGTGATCGCCTGCCCCCTAGTGACGTTCGACATCGGAACCGATGGGTCAAATTCCGCCTCGATCTTGAATTTTCCATCCGTGATCCGGGGCGAAATGCTCGCCACGGAAAGCGTGACGGCCACGCCATCTACAGCGCCGGAAGCGCGCTGCCCAACGCGGACTCGGCCGAGGTAGAATTCGTCAAGCATAGCCTCAACCTTGAAGCCCTCGTTGTCGTCGATCTGCCCGATCGATTGCCCTGTCGCGAGATGCCGGCCAAGGCTAACGTCGAGATGGGTGAGATAGCCAGTGATCGGCGCCCGGATCACGAGCGCATCGAGCTGAGACCGGGCGGCGTCGATGGCTTCCTCAAGCCGGCTGGAGGTCTCACTGACCGAACGCTCGATGCTTTCGGCCTGCGAATTTACTCGATCTAGGGTGCGGCGACGTATCTCAAGAATCGACTTCCAGTAGGCTAGGTCCTCATTGAGGCGCTGTTCCTCGGCCGCGGGACCAACCCCGCGCACCACGAGCCGCGACTGCATGTTGTGCTGACGCTGTAGCTGCTCGACGCGATACCGCGCCTCTTCCAGGGCCGCTTCCGCGCCGGTCATCGTCTGCGAAACATTCAGCCGGAGCGCCATCTGACTGTTGAGATGATCGATGGCGCTGGATTCCTGCGTAGCGATCGACAGTTCCAGGTTGGGATTGGAGATCCTGACCAGGGGCGCTCCCACCGCAACATGATCTCCGGCCCGATGGAAGATCTCTTCAACCCGGCCATCCTGTACCATGTCCAGAAAGACCGTTTCCTGCGGAAGGATACGGCCCCTCAGTGGGATGAACTCCGTAAATGCGCCTTTCGTGGCGGTCGCGATCGTCAGGCCCTCGGTCGGGACTGCGAGCGTGGAAGCGGTTTGGACGGAAATGGTGTAGAGCGCCACCAGCGCAGCAACCAGGAGCGCGACCCCCATCCCGAGCGCATAGGGCCAGACCCGCCGCCGCCTGATGGGACGATCAGTCGCGAGCAGGACAACCTTACCCGCATCGCCCCCTAAAAATTGATCGCGCGAGAACGAATGACGCATAGCGTTGCCTTATGTCCGCAGAGCCGCTACCGGCTCGGTTCGAGCCAACTGAATCGTGTGCTGCAAGACAGCCAGCATTCCGACTGTGACCACGCCGATGGCGGTCGCCAGAAACGGATAAGGGCCCAGGGTGATGCGGTGGCTGTAACCACTGAGCCAGTACACCGCGATGAAAGCCGACGCGGGAAGACCGAGCAGAACCCCTGCAAGGATCGGCATGAAGAACCGCATTGAGACATAGGCTGTGACATTGCCGCGCGTGGCGCCCAACGCCCGCCGAATAGCGATCTCCCGGCGCTGCCGCACAGACAGAAGAGAGGTGAGCGCATAGATGCCGAGGCATGACGTGACGATCGCGACGATGCTGACTGCGACGAGAACGCGTCTGGACTGCTCAAGGGGCCGATAGAGGTCAGCAAGCCTGTCGTCGAGAAAGCGCCCATTCATTGCCCTCTCGTTGGTCACTTCCAGCCAGACTGAATTGATCTGGTCGATCACCGCCGGCTCCCATGGATTGTCGATCGCAATCGATACGAACCGGCCGCGCTCGGCCACCGGGAAGTAGACAATGGGCTCGGGCGGCAGATCGACGGATTTCATCGTGATATCGGGCACCACGCCCAGAACCTCGAACGGAACCGGCCCCTGGGGTCCCATCATGGCGATCGACGTTCCGATCGCGGATCGAGCGTCGCGGAAGCCGAGAACGGGAAGCGCCGCTTCGCTGAGAACTGTGACCTGTCCTCCTGCCTGCGCGGCATCGGTATCGGGGAAGAGCCTGCCGGCAACAGGGGCGAGGCCATAGGTGTCGAAGAACGCCGAATCGACCGCGTTGGACGGGAAACCGCTCGGCGCTGCCTGGCCCAACTCCTGGTTCATCAGGCCGACCATCGAAGTCGTGAAGTTTGTCGGAACGATCTCCGACAAGGATGCGGCCCGCACCCCCGGTATTCTGGACGCCTCGTCCCGGAATGTCGCAAGCATGGAAGGCGACAACGGCGCGGTGCCGCTATCGATGATGTAGACGCCGGTTCCGATCGCTTGAAGGCTCTGGCGGACAGCGAAAGTCGTCTGCCCCGCGACAACGAGAGAAAAGATCACGATTACCGTCGCAAGACCGAACTGCACAATGATAGGAATGGACTCCCAGGCTGCTTTCCGCTTTGGCATCTCCTGTTTGAGGGAGACGACCGGCGGCATGCGCGCGACCGCGCCCGCTGGCAGCATCGTGGCAGCGGTAGCGACCAGGGCCACAATGACGGGCGGTGCAAGGAGGAGCAGGAGATCCGTCGCGGTCACCAGGATTGTGACGCCCAGCACGGCCGAGATTATCGGATGGGCAGCCAGAATGAGCGAGGCGGCAAGCGTCATCGACGCAGCTGTTATGGCCGCGCCCTCACGCAGGTTCCCTAGCATGATCTGAAGCCGCGTCGCTCCGAACGACCGGCGAACGCCGTATTCGAGAGTCCGAGCCTCGGCCTGCGAAATCATCAGCACCGAGAAGTTGATGCAGACGATGACGACAATCATCGTAGCGATGGCAACCAGAACGCCGATCATCGTCCGGCTTCCCCCCGGCTTCAGCTCGCCAGACGGGAAATTGTTCAGGTGGATCTCCGTGACGGGCATCATCCCAAGGACCGGATTCACCACGGACGCCTGTTCTGGCGGCATGATCGGCGTCGTCACAAGCAGATTGGAGAGCTGCACCGCTACCTCTTTCGCCGCGATGCCGTCATCCAGCCAAAAATAGGTGTACGCGATGCTCTCGCTGGGGCCTGCGGATTGGAACTGCCGGTTCAGAACGGTGAACGGCGACGCGCTGCTGACAAGCAGATTGAGATGTAGATGGGTGTTCTCTGGCACCGATCGCAACACGCCTGTCACCTGGAGGCTGTCGCCCGTGTCAAGCTCAAGCGTCTGGCCGATCGGGTTGGCCGTGCCGAAGTATTTCTGCGCAGCCTGCTGCGAAAGCACGGCGTTACCCGGCGCCTGAAGTGCGTGTGCGAGGCTCCCCGGGCGCAACTCCAGACCGAACGCCTCCAGGAAATTCTCGTCTACGACCTGCACGGTTTCGGAAAACCTTTCCCCGTTCCGCGAGATGACCATGTTCTCTCGCGAAAGGCGGGTGACCTCTTCAACGCCCGGCAAACCCTTCAGCGGATCGGCAAGTCGGGGGCTGACAGCGGGCAGAGGGATCTTTCCCGCGCCGGGCGGCGAGATCGTTACGAAGAGCCGATACGCTTGGCCGCTGTTACGAACCCAGGTGTCGGAGGAGAGATCAGTCGTGACGATGAGGATGCACAATCCGACGGCCACAAACGCAACCGTCGTGCCCATGAAATTGACGATGATCGGGACGAAATCCTTTGCCGTCCTTATGCCGAAGAATTCCCGAAATCGATGCTGCATCACAACCTCGCAGTCTCATGCTGCGCCGAAGCGTCCCTGGGCGCTGGCTGGACTCACCTCGACAACCGTTCGCAAAATAGTATTATTCAGCAATTTCTTTCTGTCAAACAGAAACTCTCCTCAGGTTGGCCGCGCCCGAGGAGAGCTGAATCGCGTGGTTCACGTGAAGATGCCCTATGAATTTGGCCGCCCGTCGGCGGGATCAGAACCGGTAGTTCCAGATGTTGAAGCTCCACATTGTCGGCGCGGTGCCGTCACGGAAGGCTTCATCGAACTGCGCATCGACCATATCGGGCTTGAGCTTCGTCGGCTCGACGGGCAGGCGGTCCAGAGCGGTTTGAAGCATCCGCGAGACCAGCTCCTGTTGACGAGGCGAAAGGCTCTTGCTGTGGTCGCGAACGCGCTTCGCCATATCCTGGCGCGCGTCAAGAAGTGCAGCGTCCATGCTGTCTCTCCTTTTCTGGGCGGGGTTGCATAGATCGCGGAACGTGTCGTCGGACGCCCAGAAATCCGGCGGCTCCGCGATTCAAATGAGCTAAGGCAGGCAGATGGTGCCGCGCGCCGTATCCTTTTCCATGAGGGACAGCAGCGGCCCAAGCCCGCAGCAGCCGGAAGTGTCGTTCAGGAGCCTGCGCGAGGTCTTACGATCGTGCGGACAACCGCCCGTGCAGACCGAGTACCACTGGCATTGCGAGGATCCTGTCTTGTAGCAGTCCAGTTCGGCTTTCGCTCGCTTGAGATTTTGCGATCCCGCCAACGACCGGTTCAGACTGCCTTTGAAGATGTTGCCGTAAAGATAGTTGTCGTCGCCGACATATTTGTCGCAAGCGGCAATATTGCCATTGCTTTCGATCGTCAGATATTTGCCCTGGCAATCACCAGCGAAAATGCACAGACCATGTTCTCTGTTGGCGACTTTGTTCAACAGTGAGATGAAGGTGCGTATCTCGAGCCTGTCCTGATACTCATCCCGCCAGACTTCATAGAGGTGGCACATGAATTTGACGTATTCAGGCCAGGGGATATAGGTGCCGATAACATTGCAGGACTCGTCGTTCTCCGGCAGGGCATTTAGGATGTCGAGGGATCTAGCGCCCGTCAGGACAAAGTAGTCCAGCAGCTCTCGCGCCGGCATGGCGGCGATCTCGGAATCGATCACGGCAAGCAAGCCATGCTTGACGCCCTTCTGCCGGAGCCGTCGCAGCGTAGCTAATATGCGCCGTGAGGTGCCGGCCCCGTTCACGTCAACCCGGCGCGTGTCATTGATCGCGGGAGGACCGTCGATGCTCACCCCGATAGAAATGCTGTAGTCCCGAAGGAACTCCAGCATGTCATCCGAGATGTCCACGGCATTGGTCTGGATCGCGTTCGAGAAGCTGGTACCCTTGGGCGCATATCGCTGCTGAAGCCACAGGGCCTTGCGATAGAACTTGACGCCCAGAAGGGTGGCTTCCCCACCATGCCAGACGAACTCAATATGCCGCGCGCCAGGCGCTTGCAGCGCGTCGCGTATCGTGCGGGCCAGGACGGCGAACGACATCACATGGCCGGGGCCCTCTCGCCAGGCGTGGCAATAAGTGCAGCGCAGGTTGCAGAGCCGGGTCGCCTTCATAACGATAATCATGCTCGGCGATCGTGCTGGCGTCTCATCCACCGGGGTTTGTTCGATCTGGCGGAGCATGGCGCGCTCGCGCCTGTTCAGCACCGCTTCCTCGGGCAGGCTAAGGCGCTGATGAATCGTAGGCTTTGCATCGGCGAAGAGCAGGCTCCCGAAGATCGATTTCTCGTCATCGTTCAGCATGTCCATGAAGCTCTTCAGGCCCGCGCGCAACGCCACGACATCATCGCGGCTGGTGATAGTGAGGCCGGTAGGCTCGACGCCATCGGCCGGGCTTGCGTCGCCTGCCCCTTCCTGAAGCTGCGAGTCCAGTCGCATAGCGCTAACCCTCCGAGATATTTTGACTGCGCATATTCTATCTGCAACTTGGAGTGCATCAAGTTAGACACTATCTGGAATGCAGATAGATGCCCCGTTTCCATGGATCAGATGGAAGTCAAATCTTGAGGAGGATCTTGGTCTCGATCTGGTCAACCGATCAGGGACGCAGGGTTCCACTTAAAAATGGTGTGCGCAAAGGATCACCCGCTGGCGAGCACTGATGTCGGCCGGAGGAACTTGAGCGCCATGGCAGATCATGGTTGCCCTTCGGGGCGAAGCGCGGACTCAAGCGATCACCTCAAGGTATGCACCTTGCAGCGACACGCACTGCAATGCGCATCACGTGGAAGCGTTGACCGGCGCGTGGTCGCTCCATTTCAGCCCACGTTGTCTCCCAAGCTGCCACAACACCGATCCGCCCTGCGCTGCGCCCATGACGTCGCTGCCGAGCTGGCGATCAATGACCGGACGCCAGGGGACAAGGGTGAACCCATGGGTTTTCTCGACGATGGCGAACTTGCCGCTCGATAGCTGGACCGTGCCGGTGAACTTGCCGCTTACGGCTTCACCCTCTGCGGTCGCCCGGAACGGCATGGGCTTGCTAGCCGCCAACTCCGTACCGGCGCGGGCGACCTCGCGCTCGCGTAACCCAGCAAAATTGCCCACACATGCGCCATTTGGCTGAGCGAGGATCCAGCTTAGCCGCAAGCGCTCAACCGGCCGCGATCTATCTATTCTGCAGATACTTCCTAACTTGAACGCAGCACCAGAAGCGTAGAGAAAGCGCGCTCAACGGCTGAAAAAGGACGGCCTCAAGGTGTTAGTGATGCGCCATTTTCCCGGTCACATGGGACGGAACAATGTAAATACTGTCGCAGGTTTGAACGTTGATCTTCGTTTCACGCATACATGTGAATTCCCAGAAGATGTTCTGCTCTTTCCGCGCTTTCAGGGTGCCACGATGCGTGCGAGGCTAAATTACTATAGGTCGACAAGGACCATAGTAAAGCTTGCAAAAGATCGTGCGAGTCGGATGGCAAATGCACCAGAGACGTCGCTTGATGATACTGCCTGCTTGATTGTGGCATACAACCGCTTGAAAGCCCTCCGCTTATTCCCTCTAAGCTGCGTTCTGGACTCTTTGGCTTGTCTATTCTTCTTCGCCGAAGAGGGATGTAGCGCAAATCTTGTGATCGGCGTGAAAGAAGGCCCCCTTCGCGACTCGCACCTGGCTCGAAATAAATGGCGTGGTAGCGAATGACGACGATGCACTCGTCTTAAACTACCTCCCGGTTCTGCAAACGAACAGCGAAAGCGATCTACATCAGGCTTTGGGGGGACCACTGCCGGCACATGCATTGGATCAAAGACCAGGGATGCTCTGGCCAAGCGACGGCTGAGGCATCATCCGCAAATTGGAGTGTTTTCAATAAGAGCGACCCAGGCGCTCATCTCGTCCTGGCGTCGATTTTCGTAGCGGCAAGGCGCTTGCAAAGCCATTTTGCAGCCGCCCCGCAAGGCCGTTGCTTGTGCCAGATCATTCCCAATGCGACCTGAAACTGACCGTCGCCAAACTGCAGCGAGGGCTAGTAAGGTCCGGCTCACATGGGGGGTATGCAATGACATGGTCGGGGACAAAGGCCCGGCCGATCCCGTGCTTGACCAGGGTGGGTATACAAATACGCGAGAAGAAGTTGAGAGGTTGGCGAGTTCGCCGAAATGCTGCTCAGGCTTGGTCCGCGCGGAAAGCTCGTCCAGATGGCGGCGGGCCGCGGCCGCGATGCCCTGATTGTCCTCGCCGGCGTATTCATCGATCCAATCGCGATAGGGGTGCCCATCGAGGACGCAGACGCCGTGCGGTGCCAGGGTACGGCCAAGTTCCGCATATCCGACGGCGCAAGGGGCGAGAGCGACATGCAGGTCGAGCCGATCGGCGGCCGCCCCGAAATCCAGCACGAAACACGTATAGGCGATGGTCACCTGGTGCTCGGCCTCAAAATCCTGCGCGACGGGCCCCCTCGCCCGCGTAACCGGACATGGAGTTCGGTCGCGTCGAGGATGGCGGCAAGGGCCAGCTGCGCCGCGCGGATGTCGGCAACGGTGCGGCTCTTGTAGGCGGCGAGGGCATAGGCGCGGGCGAGCTGCATGAGGAACAGGCAGTCCAGCACCAGATAGGCGCGGATGGTCGCCGCGGGCAGCGTTCCCGCGCCGAGCCGGCGCACGAAAAGCGAGGCACCGCACGACGTGGAACCGCACCAATCCTTTGAGCCTGTTCGCAGTCGAAGAGCGCGGGCATTGGCATCACACGTCATTTGCAGGAAGATGCCTCCGGAAAGGATCGAGCAACATGAACCTGCGCTTCGTCGAAACGTTCCTCTGGATCGTCCGCCTCGGCAGTTTTAGTGCCGCTGCGGAGAAATTGAATACAACTCAGGCTTCGATTTCCAACCGCATCGCTACACTCGAGCGCGAGCTTGGTGTTCAGCTGTTTGATCGCGATATGCGCACTGTCAAACTTACACCAGTCGGGCAGCAAGCGGTCTCCAAAGCGGAAGAGATCGTGAGGGCCGTTGGAGAATTTCGCGAGACGATTGCCGATCCGACCAGCCTAAAAGGTTCAGTCAGTATCGGCACGATCGACTCCATTGTTCACTCGTTTCTGCCACGCCTTGTCGAGCGGGTGCAGGAGCGCTATCCGGGGATCGCCATCGATCTCAATGTCGATACGAGCCTCAACATGGCGCGGGAAATCATTGAACGGAAAATCGACCTAGCGTTGATTATGGGCCCAGCGCTTGATCATGGATTGGTCAACATCAATCTTGGGACGTATGGCTGCGTCTGGGTGGCAAGCCCGAAATACGGCTTGGCATGCAAGAAACTGACACTTGCGGACCTTGTAAGCTACCCATTGCTGGCCTTTTCAAAAGGAAGCGTTCCTCATCATGGGCTGTTGCAGCAGTTTCGCGAAGCGGGGCTTGAGGTGCCGGCGATCTCGAATTCCAACTCGCTTGCCACCATCATGCGCCTTGCCAAAGATGGTCTTGGTGTCGCGCCCCTGCCGCGCGTCATCCTGGGCGAATATATTGACGCAGGTGCATTGGAGATTCTTGACGTTACACCGGCATTTCGTCCGCTTACCTTCCATGCGGTCTATGCCGATCACCCGGACAGTCTTCTGCCGTCGATCATTGCCCAGATGGCAGCTGAGGTGTCGCTCTGCATGGCGGATGACTAAGAGTCATTTCGATCGAATGCCAACAGCCAGCCACGAATGCATAAGAAAATTCTATAGGACTGCTCAATTATTTCGAGTTTGTCTCACCACGATATTTTGCGCACGATCCCTTCACGGAAAATGGAGGTATGAGCGTGAAAGTCAGTCTGGTGCAAATGAACTCGCAAGACAGCAAGGCCGCAAATCTGGAAATCGCGGCACGTTTGATCAACGAAGCCGTTGAGAATGATGCCCCTGATCTCGTCGTGTTGCCCGAATACTATGCCTTCCTTGGCGAGGGCCGGGACAATATCTACGCCAATGCCGAGACGTTTCCGGATGGCGACGGCTACCGGCTGATGTCGGGACTGGCCGCAAAGCATAGTGTTACGATTCATGCTGGCAGCATCGTCGAACAGGATGGCAACAAATACTACAACACGACGATCGTCTTTGGCCCTGACGGCAAGGAACTGGCGAAATACCGTAAGATTCACTTGTTCGATGTGGATACGCCAGGCGGCACGGTCTACCGCGAGTCAGATACGATCAGCCGCGGCGATGAGGTCGTCACGTATCAAGTTGGCGGCACAAAAGTCGGTTGCGCTATTTGCTATGATGTGCGCTTCCCCGAATTGTTCCGCAAACTGCGCGACGAGGGTGCCGAAGTCATCGTTCTTCCTGCAGCGTTCACGCTGATGACCGGCAAGGACCATTGGGAAGTGCTTGCCCGCGCCCGTGCCATCGAAACGCAGACCTATTTTCTTGCGGTGGGACAGACGCTTTCCCACGCCGTGGGACGCAAATGGTGCTGGGGTCATTCCATGGTCATCGACCCCTGGGGGCATATAGTGGCGCAATGCTCGGATGGCGTCGGAACCACCAGTTCCAAACTGGATCTCGGCTATGTCACAAAAGTACGCGGCGATGTTCCCGTTGCCCGTCACCATGTTCTTTGAGAGGTCAGCCCATGTTTGAAGTCAATGAAATGCCGCATCAGATCGATGCTGATTTGATCAAGCTCATGGAACAGGTCGAGACAGCCACGATTGGACATTTCCTGCATTCGGGTTTCGTCGATCGGGAAATTCGAGCTGTTCTGCCGGAAAAACGTGTCGCTGGAACTGCTGTTACTATTCGGATTCCGCATGCGGATTCGACTATCCTGCATTACTTGACCAAGATTGTTCGTCCTGGCGATTTCGTTGCAATCGAACGGTGTGGCGATGATCGCCATGCCTGCTGGGGCGGCGTTGTGACGCACGCCATGAAGCTGGCCGGCGTTGTCGGCGCGGTAATCGATGGTCCCGCGACGGATTTCTCCGAGATACGCAAGGTGCAAATGCCAATGTGGTGCCGCGGACCGTCACCGATAACGACCAAAATTCTGGGTCTGGAAGGGGCGATCAACGTCTCGGTCACAGTCGGCGGTCAAGTCATCAACCCAGGTGATGCTATCATCGCCGATGAAAGTGGCGTCGTTGTCCTGGCACCATCACAAGCCCGGGCTGCTGCTGAGAAAGCGCTCGGCATGCAGGAAAACGAAATCGTATTGCTCGAACGCTTGCGTAAAGGTGAATTCCTTCCCGACATTTCGGGGGCAACGAAGATCGTGGAGGGCCAGAAGCGCCAGGTCGCCTGATCGATAACATTCAACTCATAAAAAACAGGGAACGAGATGATGTTTGCAAGACTTTCAATTGCTGTTTCAGCGCTTACGATCGCCGCAGTCACCAGCGCATCGGCGGAGACCGTAACGCTGACGGCCTATAGCGGGATCTTTCAAGAACACTATACGAAGGCCGTCATCGAGCCGTTCATGAAAAAATATCCTGATATCACCGTGCAGTTCTATGGGATGCCGAACTCGGCGCAGATGCTCGGGACCCTGCGTGCGCAAAAGAGCAGTCCGCAAATAGATGTGGCGATACTTGATGTGAGCGTGGCGAAGGCGGGCACGGATGAGGGCCTGTTCGACAAGGTCGATGAAAGTGTGTCTGCAAACGTCAAGGATCTTTATCCGAACGCTCATGCCGAAGGTGTTGCAGGCGTCGGCGTTACCTTCGACAATCTGGTGATCATCTACAACACTGACCAGGTGAAGACAGCCCCGACCTCATGGAACTCCCTTTGGGACAAGCAGTATGAAGGGAAGGTGATCATACAGGCTGCTCCGGATATTCAAGGAACAACATTTACGATCATTTCAAACAAGCTTGCCGGCGGCGGAGATTACAAGACCGACGTTTCGGCAGGCATCGCCAAGATTGGTGAACTCGCTCCGGGCGTGCAGACCTGGGATCCGAAGCCGGATGTCTATGCTCCAATCGCCAATGGACAGGCCGCCTTGGGTATCGGCTGGAATGCGCGCGCTCAGATCTACTCCGGAACCTCTGGTGGCAAACTGGGCGTTGCCCTGCCGCAAGAAGGCAGCGGTTTCCAGATCAATACGATCAATCTAGTGAAGAATGCTCCGGAAAGCGATGCGGCGAAGAAATTCATTGATTACGCACTCAGCCCTGAAGCCCAGGCGGCTTTCACCGGCGAAATGTTCTATGCTCCAACGAATTCCAAAACTGTCATCGCACGAGATGCTTTGAAGCGCACCGCCGCAGACGATATGGACAAGATGATCGATATTGACTGGCTGGCAGTGGCGAAAGTCCGTGATGGCATCACCGAGCAATGGCGTCGTCGCATCATTCCGCTCAGCCGCTGAACTTCAAGCCGTGAAAATTTGGAGGCTACCATGATGCATCAGACCATCAAACGCGATGGCGTTGAAACGATTGGCGATCCGTATCTCAGGCTGGAAGGTATCAAGAAGAAATATGGTCCTGTCGAAGTTATCTCAAATCTGAATCTCGAGGTCCGCAAGGGCGAGCTGATCGCTCTGCTTGGCCCTTCTGGATGCGGCAAAACGACAACTCTGCGTATGATTGCAGGATTGATTTCTCCCTCTGCCGGAAAGATCGCTGTCGAGGGACGCGACATTACCCAAATCGCACCTCATGGCAGGGACATGGGGCTTGTCTTTCAGAGCTATGCCCTGTTTCCGCATATGACCGTGGCGAAGAATGTCGCTTTTGGTCTCGAAATGCGCGGCCTGTCGCGTTCCGATATTGCCAACAAGGTGGCCAAGGCACTGGCCATGGTCCAGCTTGGCCATCTCGCCGAGAGAAAACCACGCGAGCTGTCCGGTGGTCAACAGCAACGCGTTGCCCTGGCTCGCGCGCTTGTTATCGAACCGTCCATTCTGCTGCTCGATGAACCACTCTCGAATCTCGACGCAAAACTGCGCGATGAAATGCGCACTCAGATCCGGGACATACAGCAGCAGCTGGGCATCACAACCGTTTTTGTGACGCATGATCAGGTGGAAGCCTTGAGCATGTGTGATCGTATCGTGGTCATGAAAGGCGGACTGATTGAACAGGTCGGCACGCCGCATGAGATCTACGAGCGGCCGGCGACGCCGTTCGTGGCTTCTTTTGTCGGTCGCACGAACCGCGTCAAAGGCAAGCGCGCGGCAGACGGTTCTATACGAATTGGTTCAACGGCCATTCGGTCGACAAAACCGGAGGCCCAGGACGACGTTGTGGTGATGGTGCGCCCACACCGCCTTCGTATCGATTGGAACGCAACGTCACCGGAACAAGATGAAACGGCAAACCGAACGGCCGCTATGCTTTCGCGTATTACTTTTGTCGGCGACGTCATCCAGTATCATTTTGATGTCGACGGTTCCGAGTTTATCGTCGAAGAATCGACCAAAAAATCTCAAATCAGCCGTCGCCAGGGTGACAAAGCCGTTCTCTCCTGGAGCGTCGAGGACACGCTCGTCTTCGGAGCGGATCAATGACGACGGCAGCTCTTGATATACCTCTCAGCGACCAGAAATCATCCAGCGCTGCCGGCATTGCTCTTACCTTGCTGTTGCCAATCGCTCTGGTCAACGCCATCGGATTTATTCTTCCGGTTCTCAATCTGGCAAGAATGTCCTTTAACGAAGCTCTGCCTGGCGGCGGGATTGCAGAGGCGTTCACTGCAGCCAACTGGACGGGATTGCTTGAGGATGGTTTCTATATCGAGCTGATCACGAACTCGATCGTGGTCAGTTTGGGGATTACCCTCGCGACCCTGTTGGTGAGCTATCCCATCGCCCTGTATCTTCATCGCGCGTCCGGTGCATGGCGGACATTCTTGACGGTTCTCGTCATCTCACCGCTCCTGACCTCCGCGGTCGTGCGGACCTATGGCTGGATCGCCCTACTGGCCGAACAGGGGCCGGTTGCCAATGTGATTGCGTCGATGGGGTTTGAGCCGCCGCGTATGATGTTCAACACCACCGGCGTCGTCATTGGACTGACCGAGATCCTGATGCCCTACATGATCTTGTCGTTGATGGCTGGATTTGGGCGGCTCGACCCCAAGGTAGAGGAGGCAGCACGAACTCTCGGTGCGCCACCATTCAGGACGTTCTGGCGGGTGATCCTGCCTCTCACTCTACCAGGTATCGCCCTTGGCTGCCTTCTTTGCTTTGTCCTCGCCATCTCTTCCTTCATTACGCCGAAGCTGATGGGCGGCGGACGGGTATTCTTGCTTGCGACGGAAATCTACGATCAGGCAATCGTAACATTGAACTGGCCGCTGGCTGCGACGTTGTCGATGCTGGTGCTCGTCATTTTCGGTGCTGCATTGGCAGTTTACTCGCGCATCCTGCATGTAATCGAAGGGTAACGGTATGGAAGAAAAACCCACCTCCTGGTTTATGCGTATAGCCGTTACCATCCTGTTCCTGTTTCTTCTGGCGCCGGTCCTGCTCGTGTTTCCGATCTCTTTCAGCGGCGATCAGATCCTCGCCTTTCCACCGAGCTCGTGGTCACTGCGATGGTATGAGGCCCTGCTCGGAAACAACGTCATGATGTCGGCGTTTCTGACAAGTCTCGGGCTTGCAACCGTTGTTACCGTTTTGTCGTTGATTATCGCGATTCCCGCGTCTTATGCGATCGTCCGGTTAAAGGTCACAGGGTCGGAATTCCTGTTCAACCTTTTCACCGCCCCATTGCTGTTGCCGACAATCGTTCTCGGGTTGGCCATACTGATTATTTTTGCATCGATGGGTCTGCTGGCAACATTCACAGGTCTTGTTATTGGCCATCTGGTGATCACACTTCCCTATGCGTTGCGGGTGCTCTCCGTATCACTCGGCAACCTTAACCTTGCGTGTGAAGAGGCGGCTTCGTCGCTAGGAGCCAAGCCCCTGGCCGTTTTCGGGAAGGTCACCCTGCCGATGATGGCACCGGGTATCGTTGCGGCTACGGCGCTCTGTTTCCTCGTTTCATTTGATGAAGTGGTCATCACGCTGTTTCTGACGGGACCGAGAATGACCACGTTGCCCGTTGAGCTATTCCATCATGTCGAGAGTCAGGCAGATCCGTTAGTGGCGAGTGTCTCAGTTCTGTTGATCCTGATGACGCTGGCAGTGGTTATGATCGTGGACCGGACAATGGGTCTGACGAGGGCCTTCGTGAAGTAGTGGATTTCTCACGCGTGACCGCTCTTGCCCGCCGCGAGGGCGGAGCCCTTAGCGACCTGGCTCGTCGTGGGCGCCAACGGGAGCCGAGCCCAAAACTGGATCAGGATATGAGGGATCGGAAAGCTAGCCGGTGCGGCATCCAGATCGCCGTATCATGCGTTGGCGCGGGGATGTCGCGAGAGTGGTGCCGCTACATTGTCATCGATGGTTGCGGATGGGAGGTTAACGCGGCCCCGCTGGTTCAGGCCTTCACCACGTGCCATGCCACGACTGCGGCGATCACGGCCGGAACCGAGAACACGACCACCAGAATCGGCAGTTCCTGGAAGACGGTATAGTCGGCTCGCGTCACGCCCACCCACTGATTGATGATAGCGATCATGAGCCAGACGGGAATGAAGGCTTTCATTGCTGCGGCGACCCCGGAGATGTCACCGCCCCACAGCTTTCCAAACAGCGCGAATACGCCAAGAAGGACAATTCCCCCAATGATTACTGACAGCATGTGCATGGTCGTCCCTCTTCATCACTCGAAAGGCAGACAAAGATCAAAGCCGCCAGGGAGCAGGCTCTGAAGCCATCGCAAATTGCCGCAGATCGAGATCGCCCTCCACCAGCCTCGGCAAGTGAGCGACGAAGGCTTGCATGTGCGGCTGCGTGAAGTGGTTGGCGAGATCTTCGCCCGAGCGCCAGTTCTCGTAGACGAACCAAAGATCGATGTCGCTATCCGAGCGGTGAACATCGTAGTTGATGCAGCCAGGTTCCCGCCGCGACGGCGCGACGAGATCGAGCAAATGTCGGCCCAGTTCCTCGGAGAGCCCGCTCTTCGCGCGGATGAATGCAATGTTGGTGATACGAGACATGGAAATATTCCTTTGCTGAAACGACAGTCTTTTAGTTCGCGGTGTAATGGCTGCCGGGTAACCGGCAGCAGAGTTCAGTGCGCGCCGGCGAAGCGGCCCTGCAGCCGTTGCGAAGCCCAGCCGGCAGCGGTTCCCAATGCACCGGCGCCGGCCAATTCCGAAATCGCCGCCAGCGACGGCTCGGCATGCGAAGCGAAGAAGGCGATCAGACCCAGGAACCATGCCGGGATGTTGTCGAGAGCTCGGACCGCCCGCATGGAGACGACGACCATCGCCACGGCAAAGACGACGACAAACAGGGCGAACGACCCCATGATCGGCATCAGGCCCTGGAGCGCCAGAACGGCGGCGGCACCGAACGTCAGGCCGCAGAGCACGCAGAGCCAGGTATAGATGCCCTGGCGGGCCGAGATCGGTCGCGTGAAATAGGCGACCCAGCCAATGAACATGGCCCAGGGCGCGATGCCAAGATGCAAGCTGGTGAAGGCGGCGGTGGACGCGACCACCGCGGCAACGGCGCCGAAGCCCAAGAAGACGAGGGAAGGCTTCCAGCGCGATGCGGTCGGGATGATGTTGGTCACGATCTTTGCTCCGAATGGGTTGAGGGATAGGAACGGACGGAACCTCAGGCTCCGACCGGCTCTTCGGACCGCTCAGCCGGTGACGCGTGGATGGAGCAGATCTTCCAGGTCGATGTTGCGGTACATCTCGCGGCGCATGCGGTCGGCGACGCCGTTGACGATTTCCGCACCGTCCTGCGACGGGTCGACATGGACGCGGAACGGGCGTTTGCCGAAGGGGGCATCCACCACACGGACGATCTCGCGGGCCACGTCCGCGGGATCGGCATCGGCAGGCTCAAGACCAGCCAGTCCCTTCAGCGCCTGGTCGGCGACGCCGGCATAGGGACCAGCTTCATATTCCGCGGCGCGCGCTTGGTCCGACGGCTTGCCGGAATGGGCGAAATGGTTGGTGCCCTTGGTGAAGGCCCCGGGGACCATGATGGTGGTCTCGATGCCCCAGCGGGCGAGTTCGGTGGAATAGGATACGGCAAGCGCATCCATCGCGGCTTTGGCGGCGAAATAAGGCGCGAGGAACGGCGGGGTGCCGCCGCGCGTCGAGGACGACCCGACCCAGACGAGCAGGCCCTTGCCCTGACCGCGCATGCTTGGCAGCGCGGCGCGGTTCACCCGCTGTGCCCCCAGCACGTTGACGTCATATTGCTGGATAAACTGATCCGGGGTGAAGGCCTCGGCAGGACCGAACACCATATGCCCGGCATTGTGGATGATGGTGTCGAGTCGGCGCGCGTCCTTCAGGATATGTGCGATGCCGGCTTCCGCTGAACTGTCGGACTGAACGTCCAGTTCGGCGGTGCGCAGGTCGAGGCCTTGCTCCTTCGACCAGGCGGCGACTTCGGCCACCCGTAGCGCATTGCGGCCTTCGGTCTCACGCATCGAGGCGTAGACGGTGTGGCCGGCTTCGGCCAGGGCCTTGGCGGTCATGAGGCCGAAACCTGACGAGGCGCCGGTGACGAGGATGATTTGCTTGGTCATGATGATGCTCCCTTCGAAAATGCTTGAATGGTGATGGGTTCTGGTATGCCGGCCCCGCCGGGGATCAGATGATCCCGCCGTTGGCGCGCAGCGTCTGTCCGTTGATCCAGCCGCCGTCTGGCCCCGCCAGGAGGGCGACGGCGTCGGCGATGTCCTTGGGCTCACCGAGACGTTCCAGCGGCGCGAGCTTGGCGAGGCGGTCGATCACCTCCTGCGGCTTGCCGTCGAGGAAGAGCTTCGTGGCGGTCGGTCCGGGCGCGATGGCGTTGACGGTGATGTTCCGGCCGCGCAATTCCTTGGCCAGAATGGGTGTCATCGCCTCGACCGCGGCCTTGGTGGCGGCATAGACGCCGTAGGTCGGCTGAAGCAGCCCGACGACGCTCGACGAGAAGTTGACGATCCGGCCGCCATCGCGCAGGCGCTTTGCTGCCTCGCGCAGCGTGTTGAACGTGCCCTTCAGATTGATTGCGATCTGACGGTCGAACAGTGCGTCATCGCTGTCGGCGATCGTTGCCAGCGTCATGATGCCGGCATTGTTGATCAGTACGTCGACGCCGCCAAAGGCGGTCTCGGCAGAGTCGAACATGCGGCGCACGGCCTGTGCATCGGAGATGTCGGCCTGCGCGGCGACGGCACGGCCGCCGGCTACCTCGATTGCGGCGACCACCGCCTCAGCCGAGGCGGAATTACCGGCATAGTTCACCACGACGGTGAAGCCGTCCTTGCCAAGGCGTTCGGCAACCGCCGCACCGATGCCGCCGGAGGCGCCCGTTACGATGGCAACTTTCTGTGTCTGCATGGTCATTGTCTTTTCTCCGTCATGTCGGCGCCGTTGCGACTTCCGATGAGGAGAGAATGCACCTTCCGCTTGAGCAGATAATCATGCATTATCCGGCATCACTATCCGACAGGTTGTATAATGGATCGTTTTGACGCCATGCGCGCGTTCACTCGCATCGTCGAGCGCAGGAGCTTCACCAAAGCTGCCGAAGACCTCGGTCTGCCGCGTTCGTCCGTGACAGACGCTGTGCAGGGATTGGAGGCGCGGCTCGGTGTGCGCCTGCTTCAGCGGACCACGCGTCAGGTCAGCCCCACATTGGATGGCGAGGCTTATTACCAACGGTGCGTCAGTCTGATCGCCGATATGGAGGATGCCGAAGGTGCCTTCGTTGGCGCCAAGCCATCAGGCCTCATCCGTGTCGATGTACACGGCACGCAAGCACGGCATTTCTTGTTGCCCGGCCTGCCGCGCTTTCGCGAAATGTACCCCGATATCCGCCTGCATTTCAGTGAGGCGCATCAGCCCGTCGACCTGATCCGGGAGGGGTTCGACTGTATCCTGAGAGCGGGCGAACTTAACGATAGTTCCCTGATCAGGCGGAAGTTGGCGACGCTTGAGCGCGGCACTTTCGCCAGCCCGGACTATCTCAAGCGGCTGGGCACGCCCAACACACCCGGCGACCTCGACGGCCATGAAATGATCGGGCTGCTCGCTCCCGACACGACCGAGGTCATTCCCCTGGCCTTCCAGATCAAAGGCAAAATTCACCGCGTCACGCTGCCTGCCATGATGACGGTGACCGGCCCGGAGACCAATGTCGCCGCCGCCTGCCTCGGTCTCGGACTGATCCAGGTGCCGCGCTATCGTGCCGTCCCCGAGCTGGCGAGCGGCACGCTCGTCGAAGTCCTCGCGGACTTCCCCCCGACACCCCTGCCGGTTCACGCCCTCTATTCCCACAAGCATCAGTTGTCGCCCCGCTTGCGTGTGTTCATCGATTGGGTGGCGCAACAATTCCGCGATAAGGCTGCACTGCAAGAATAGTCCGGTCTGCTTTGCGAGAGATGCGCTGACCGCGTATCAAGGGTATCATGGAGGGAGGAGAGGCTGCCTTCAGAAGTATGGCTCCCACAACTAGCGACCGGCTCGCACGGTCAGCATGGAGTCGTGCAGGTCCAAAAGAAGCGACGTCTGGTCTTTTCCGTCGAGACCTCCCGCAATCATCGTGACGCTAAACGGGTTCGGCGCCGGCACCGCCTCAAGACAAATCTACGGCACTCTCTTTGGCGCTCAGTCCACCGCTCCGCCTGGAAGCTATCTGTCTACCTTCTCCGGCGGGCATGTAGAATTTCGATACGGTTACAGCTCGCTCAGCACTTGCAGCGGCGCCGCCAGCGGCTCGATCGTCCGACCAAGCTTCAATGTGATGGCGACCGTCCAGGCCAATTGTCTCGTTGCCACGCAGGACGTCGATTTCGGATCACGCGGCCTTGATTCAAATGTCGACGCGACCGGTCAGGTCTCCGTCACATGCACGCCGGGCAGCACATACACCGTTTCGCTGAATGGCGGTAAGGCAACTGCCCAGCCAACCGCGCGCAAGATGTTCAAGGGTAGCGAAACGGTCACCTATGGCCTCTACAAGGACGCCGCCCACGCTCAGCCATGGGCGATGCCTTCACACCGGGCAGCACGGTTCCGGGGACGGAAACGGCGCGGCACAGCTACTGACCGTCTATGGTCGCGTTCAGCCGCAAACGACCCCATCCCCCGGCGTCTATACGGACACTGTTGTCGTCATCGTGACCTACTGATCGGAACTTGCGCGAGTGGCACCGCACCAGCTTTTCTTGAAGACCGTTGATGCCGTTCCCTATTCATCCGTCCCGGGTAAGTGGAATGGGCGAAAGCGGGAGGATCAAACCGGTGAGGCGATCGCTAGGATTGTAGCAATTAACAGCAATAGCGGACCCATCCATTTAAAATAAATTACGAGCTTTGCAAGCCATGCATTCTGATCACGTTGGTTGGGAGTTAGGAATGTAAGATAGCCGAAGCCTACGGCTGTCATCCATAGTCCGGCACAAAACATGATGAACTCGTCGATGTAAGCTGCAACCACGGCTGTCCTCGTTGTCATTCCATTACCAAAAGTCGATTCAACAGAGTCTTGAAGGGGAAGCAAGGAAAGCAAGGCATTTGTGCAAGCATATTCGAAAGGGCAAGGCGTCTCAAAGTCGGTTTTTTAACGTCATTTGTTCCTCGCAATCCTGCGCACGAGCAGCATGACGGAGGCAGCATAAAGAAACGTTGCGGCGGAAATTGATGGTTGCTTCACTCAACCAGATTTAAAATGAGCCCTCTAATGAAAATGAGGAATGTGGTACCGATGAGCAATCAGGACAACGCTGATATCACTGCCGCTAAAATGGTCGCAATTCGCCAAGCCGCCGAACAAGGCGATGTCGATGCGCAATATCTATTGGGCTTGTTGAAAGAGGACGGTGACGGCTGTAATATTGATCCAATAGAAGCCGTTAAATGGTACCGCGAAGCTGCAGATCAGGATCATGCCGGTGCGCAGTACAGGCTAGCGCAATTGAACGAGCACGGCGTAGGCTGCGAAATCAATCTGACGGAGGCCTTCAAATGGTACCGTCGCGCAGCGCTTCAGGACTATCCGGATGCGAGAGAAGACCTCTTCGGGTTATGTCGGGCACATCCAGACCTACCACTTCCGACATCAGAATTACTCGATGGCAAAGGCCGTTCCTGATGGCATCATCACACGGCAACATTCAATCTGTCAGGCACGAGCTATGACCAACTGGTTGTGGGCATGGTGAGCGACTTTCAAAACGAGCTCTTAGCTAATCAGGCCTCGAAGTTGACTGATTAGAAGTCATTCCTCAGCTTCCGATAAGCACGGGCATGGCCGACATTCGTCCGCGCCACATGCTCCGAGAATGCCGTGACGTCGATCGTTACCTGCGGAATAGTTGCGAGATCCGAATCCGAATGCACCGTAGTCGTTGACGGGACGTGAAAGCCCGCCGGCAAATGGCACCCCTCGACTACAGAGTTGTGCCGGATCGCCGCGCCATTCCCGACAGTGCAATTAAACAGCACTGAATTGAAGCCAACGAAAACGTCGTCACCGATCGTGCAAGGACCGTGAATGATCGAGCGATGCGCGATTGATGAGTGCGATCCGATCGTCACCGCCTCGCCTGACTTGGAATGGATCACGACTCCGTCCTGGATATTCGTTCCCTTTCTAATGCAAATAGGCTCCAGATTGCCGGCTTCATCCGTTTCGTCCGCACGGATCACGGCGTAGGGCCCAACAAACACGTCATCCTCTATAATCACCAGACCGCAGATGATTGCGGTTGGATCGACATAGGCGCTCTCAGCTACCTCAGGCCAGTCGCCCCGCGGATTGCGACGGATCATGCATTCGCTCCCCTTTTTTCGCTCCGGACTCCGAGCAGTTGCTGAACACGCTCTGAACCCTTGACTTGGAATTGCCATAAACCTTACAGGACCGATCCATGTCGCCATCCAAAGCCATCTCGTCTTCACGATCTGCGATGTATGTGGCGGCGTTTCGGCTCTCATCGACAAGGTGCTTGGCGCGCAACTCACCAACGTGACGCGCGATGCGGGCTTCACAGTCTCGCAGCCCTATCAGGAAGTTCGCGGGCGCTGCACCCCATGCAGCAAGCCAATAGGCTCGGCAACCACTCTCACTCTCCCAGAGTACGTCATGTGATCGAGACCTCGCCAACGCTTTCTCCGCGCAATCCCAAGCCCGGCTTGCATTCAATAAACTTCTAACCAAATGCTTTCACCAAAATGAAGGCCAAGTACGCTATGGAGTTTGTCGAGACATGCCGCTTAGCGATGTCGTAGCATCAATCGAAACCGCTAACGTGCTGGTCAGTTCATTCACATGCTGAAGAGCTTCATTCCACTTAAATTCAAGTTAGACAGCTCTATTACTGATAAGCACTCGGCTGGCGGCGCCGCCCAGGCTCGGTTCACTCAAGGATTCTTCCAGCGTAGCTTTGATCGCAAGCTGTTAATCCGCGTCTTCCTGGCCATTATTTGCACAACGATTCTCGCTTTCTCGATCGTTGCGCCGACCTATCGCGACTTCACCCTCTCGCGACAGAACCTCCATGACATCCAGCAATATCGACTCGTCCTCGATACGGCAAACTTCCTGTCCGCCGAGCGCGGTCCCGCCAACGTCGTCATGTCCGAGGAACCGTCTCTCGATAGTGCGGGGATGAAGCGATTGGTAGAATTCAGGCAGCGTAGTGATGCCGCCTTAGCGCAGCTCGCCGATGTGTCAGACGTTCCCCTGGGACTGCACAATCACACCGTCCCCCCGGACATGCTGCAACGGGTCCGCTACCAACTCGCCCTTGCACGAAGCAAGGTTGATAGAATCGCGGCGATCCCGAGAGCTGCGCTGAAAACTGCCGAGATCCAGGACGCGATCGAGAGCATGTTCGAGGTATCGGAGCTATTCCGGGCGGTGATCGCCTGGAATGCCGACGAACTCGTCCAGCACGACACGGGGCTCGCGGCACCTGCCCTTCTAGGGCAGATGCTCAGCGATCTCCGCGAATACGGCGGCAGAGCCGCCTCTCAGATCATCGCCCCACTCACGACAGAGCAGAGATTGCCGCCGCAGAATGTGATCGAGAGCCGACGCAGCCAAGGAAGGCTCCTCGAACTCTGGCAACTGATCAACAGCCAGAACGCTATCTACAGTACGCCGTCACTGATAAAGAGCCGCGACGAAATTGAACGGCTCTTTTTCCGCGGTGGTCTTGATCTGGTCGACCAGGTTATCGACGAGGGCCGGCGCAAGTCGCGCTACACACTAACCGCGACGGAATTCACTGAACGCTTCGTCCCAACAATGCGGCCGATCGAAACATATCGAAGCGAGTTCCTCGACGCCGTTGTCGAAAAGTTTGCCGACGCAAGCACAAACGCCCTCTTCGGCCTCGCGATAGTGGTGCTGGTGACGGCCATCGTTCTTGCGACGCTCATTGGAATCATCCTCTCGGTGCGAACACATGTGTTTCGCCCGCTCATGCAAGCGCATGACGACGTCCTTCGACTGGCAGAAGATCGCCCCATTGCCACAGCGACTAGGCCGACCCAGGCCGGTGAGATTCGCGACCTTTTCCAGGCGATCGAAGTCCTTCAGGGAAAGCTGCAAGAGCGCGCCTCCCTCACCAGGGAATTGAAAGTCCAGGCGGAAACTGACGGACTGACGGCGCTCCTCAACCGGCGGATGCTCGACCGCTTCGCCCAATCATCGCCGATTGGAGAACGCACGAACGACAGCATGTGCCTTATCCTCATGGACATCGACCATTTCAAGAAGGTGAACGACACCTACGGACATGTCACGGGCGATCGCGTGCTCATCCAAACCGCAGAACTCTTGCGGTCCCAACTGCGGGCCTGCGATCTGATCGCCCGCTTCGGCGGCGAAGAATTCGCGGTTCTCGTCTCCAGCAATGATCTCTCCGGCGCCGTTTCGATTGCAAGAAAGATCCGCCTCGCTATGCAACGAGAGACGTTCACGACACCCGATGGAACACCCTTCCGCGTGACAGCGAGCTTCGGCGTCGCGTCCGGCCGACGTGGCGAACGCGCGTGGTCGGAATTGATCGAGCTAGCAGATACTGCCCTCTACCGCGCGAAATCAGACGGTCGCAATCGTGTTCGCTTCGCGCGAAACACGCTCTCAGCGCCGGCCGCGATGTCTACGACACGCGATAACCTGGCACTGGAACGACGTTCCCCCAAATAGCTTAAGTACGGAACCTGCGGTGCAATCCGCTTCATAACGCGAGTTCCGTATATGAGGTGCGCGATGCGTGGGACTCGTCACAACTGCGTCGGGTTCGGTGCGTGCCCGTAGACGGCGACCGGATCGAAGACCTTTGCCGTCTCCTCCAAGGTGAGAATAATCGGGGTCTCGCCGAGAGGCCCAACGGGGATCGAGCGATAGAAGCACGACCGGTAGCCCACATGGCAGCTCGCGATGCCCGCGACCTCGACCCGCAACCAGATCGCGTCCTGGTCATCATCAACGCGTATCTGCATGACTTTCTGAACAAGCCCGCTCTTCGCCCCCTTGTGCCACAAGCACTGCCGGCTACGACTCCAATAGTGCGCTTCGCCCGTCTCGATCGTCTGCAGCAATGCATTCGCGTTCATCACGCCCATCATAAGAACCTCGCCGGATGAGGCGCCGGTCGTCACGACGGGGATCAAACCTTCAGCGTTGAACTTCGGCGCAAGAAGTGAGCCTTCCTCGACTCCTTCGATTGTCAACCGCGGCGCAAACTGTTTCGGCCGATCACCGCCACGATCAATCCTACTCATCCGAATGCCTCCCGCGATCCCGAAATCGAACCGAGGAAGTCGCGCCGAAGCTCGGTATCCGTCTCGAAGGCGCCTATCAGGCGGCGTGTGACCATGGTGACACCGGGCTTTCGGATCCCACGCGTCGTCATGCACATATGTGCCGCTTCGATCACCACAGCGACGCCCTTCGGCTTGAGCACCTCATCGAGGGCGTCGGCGATCTGCGCCGTCAGCGTCTCCTGAATTTGCAGCCGCTTGCCGTAGACCTCGATTAGCCGGGCGAGTTTGCTGATCCCGACCACGCGGCCCGAAGGAAGATAGGCGACATGGGCCCTGCCGATGATCGGAACAATGTGGTGCTCGCAGTGCGATTCTAAGCGAACGTCGCGCAGCACGACCATGTCTCCATAGTTCTGCGTCTCCTCGAAGGTTCGGCCAAGCAGATCCACCGGATCGATGCGATACCCTTCGAAAAACTCCTCATAGGCCCGCACCACGCGATCCGGCGTTCCGACCAAGCCTTCGCGGTCCGGATCATCGCCCGCCCATTCGATCAACGTCCGAACCGCGGCCTCGGCGGCCTCGCGCGTCGGGCGCTTTCGTGGCGCATGAGATGGCCCCAAGCCCACGATGGGCTCACTCAACAAAACGTCACTCATGATTTCTCCAGTCAGCTAGTTGCGAATGATCATGCAACGTTATAACGTATCGTTCAAGAGACTATCTCGCTCGCCATGAAATGATGGAGAAATCCATGGCCCAGCACACAAAGCCGCCGCACGGGAGACCCGTTTCGCAAGCGGTCGTTGACGCGGTGCTCGACGCCGTCGCCAAGACTTGCCACGAGCGTGGGCTGCAATTCACAATAATCCGCCGACAGGTGATGGAAACCCTGATCCATGCCGGACAGCCGCTCGGCGCTTATGAGTTGATGCCTGCGCTCGAGCGCACCCTCGGCCGGCGCCTCGCGCCTCCGACGGTCTACCGTGCGCTCGAATTCCTACGGGACCAGCACTTCGTTTCTCGCATCGAGAGCCGAAACGCGTTCGTGCCCTGCGCGCACCCCGATCACCCGCACGCATGCGTGTTCTTCCTTTGCGACAATTATGGCGCTTCCACCGAACTCGAAGATTCCACTATCGAGAAAGCAGTTACCCGCGATGCCGCGTCACTCGGCTTCCGCATCGCTCGCCACGTGGTCGAACTGCAGGGTACCTGCGCGACCTGCCTCGCCACCGGCAGTCACGCAGCCGCCCATTACTCATAGTGCTTCAGCCCGAGAAGAGGCTGGCCTCAAGGCCGCCTCTGATACGGCTCGCCAACAACCAACAGGAGATACCACAATCATGCAGCCCGCTTTGTCACAAACGCCCGTCACGGTCCTCACCGGATATTTGGGCGCCGGAAAGACCACGCTCCTCAACCGGATTCTCACCGAGAACCACGGCAAGAAGTACGCCATTATCGTCAATGAATTCGGCGAGGTCGGCATCGATAACGATCTGATCGTCGATGCCGACGAAGAGATATTCGAGATGAACAACGGCTGCATCTGCTGCACCGTGCGTGGCGATCTCATTCGCATCATCGACGGGCTCATGCGCCGCCGCGATCGCTTCGATGCCATTCTGGTCGAGACTACAGGTCTCGCCGACCCAGCTCCCGTCGCCCAGACCTTCTTCGTCGACGAGGATGTCCGCTCGAAGACCAAGCTCGACTCGATCGTCACCGTCGTCGACGCCAAGCATCTGCTCGGCGAAATCGACGAGGCACACGAAGCGCAAGAACAACTCGCCTTCGCCGACACGATCCTGATCAACAAGACTGATCTCGTTTCTGCCGACGAACTCAAGCAGGTCGAAGATCGTATTCGGCGCATCAATCCGACGGCGACGCTCCATCACACACAGCGCTGCAATATCGATCTCAACCAGGTGCTTGGCCGTGGCGCTTTCGACCTCGATCGCGTTCTGGAAGTCGAACCGGACTTTCTCGACGAGTTCCACGAGCATGAACATGACGACCATGTCTCAAGCTTCGCACTTGTCGCCAAGGAGCCCCTGGATCCCAACACATTCCTGCCTTGGCTTGGCACGATTATCCAGCACCTCGGCATGGATATCCTTCGTATGAAGGGCATCATCTCTTTCAAGAATGATGATGACCGCTTTGTCGTGCAGGCCGTTCATATGCTCCTCGACGGCGACCATCAGCGCCCCTGGAAGCCCGAGGAGGAACGCATCACCCGACTCGTCTTCATTGGTCGCAACCTCCCGAAGGAGGTCATCGAAGCGGGCTTCAACGCATGCCGGGCGTAAGCGCTGCGAGAGCCGTTTCAGGAGCCCCGCCGCTTCATGGGTTCCCCAGCCCTTCCACCAGCGTGCTCAATGCCGCATCCAAGGGGGCCAATCCCACCTTCTCGGGCACCAAGAGCCCATCGATCGCAAGCATGGTCATACCGTGGACGAGGCCCCAGCCGGCCGCCGCCTGACCTTCTATAGGCCGCTTGCGAATGCTCCCCGCGGCTTGGCCGCGCCGGAGGATCTCGAGGAGAACATCGAATACCGCCAGCGCCCGCTCATTGAGATGCATTCCCACCGCCTTCCCCTCCTCCGCGCTAAACATCAGGCGGTAGAGAGCCGGGTTGTCCGTTCCGAACGCGACGTAGGCACGAGCTATCGGGGCAATTTCGTCGCGCAGAGTTGTGGGCGCTTCTGACTTCGCAGCGGATAGAGACTCCCGCAGCCGGTCGAAGCCAATCATGGCGAGTTCTGCAAGTAGCGAGGCTTTGTCCGGAAAGTGCTTGTAGGGGGCCGCGTGGCTTACGCCAGCCCGGCGGGCGACTTCGCGCAGCGTGAACTGCCAGCCCTTCTCCTCCCGAAGCATGTCCAGCGCCGTCTCGATAACCGCGCGACGGAGATCACCGTGGTGATAGGGGCGGTTGGGTGCGTCCTGCATGGTACCTCAAAGTTTCTTGTGATTACATTGTTGACAGTGACTACTTAAGCGCCTACGTCAAGGGCATAAGTTTCTCCTGTCTACATTGGGGTGGACCATGAACGCAATCGAAAAAATCACCGACGCTGATCGGCTAGGCAGTCTCCTCGCGGCACAGCGTGCTGCCTTCCTGCGTGACGGAGCGCCTTCGCTGGCGCAGCGGCGCGCTGATCTGACTAGGTTCAGGGCCACGATAATCGGGCACCGCAGAGCGATCGAAGATGCCATCAATACCGATTTCGGGCATCGCTCGAGGTATGAGACGGCGATCATGGAGGTTGGAGGGGTCGCCGAGGGCACGAAGTACCTGATCCGCAACCTTCGCAAATTCATGGCGCCGACCCGCCGCCACGTTGCTCTGCACATGCGGATGGGCAACGCCCGAATTGAATATCAGCCGCTTGGCGTCGTCGGCGTGATGTCACCGTGGAACTATCCGGTGAACCTCGCGCTGATGCCAGTCGTAACGGCCATCGCAGCGGGAAACCGGGTGATGCTGAAACCTTCGGAGTTTACACCCGTCACCAATGCGCTACTCGCAAAAATGTTCGGCGAAATATTCTCCGAGGACCAGTTCGCGATCGTGACCGGTGATGCGGCGGTAGGGGCGGCATTCACTGCCCTGCCGTTTGACCATCTCATCTTCACCGGCAGCACCGCAGTGGGGCGGGCGGTGATGAAGGCTGCTAGCGACAACCTTGTCCCGATCACCCTTGAACTGGGAGGCAAATCGCCGGTCATTGTCGCCAAAGGCCACTCCCTCGACCAAGCTGCGGCGTCCATTGCTTTCGGCAAGCTGCTCAACGCTGGCCAGACGTGCATCGCCCCGGATTACGCACTCGTCCATGAAAACGACGTCGAGTCGTTCGTCGGGGCGTATGACCGGAAAGTCGCGTCCTTCTATGCGGACGGGCCGACGAGTAAACACTATACTTCCATCATCAATGAGCGGCACCACGCTCGGCTCCAGGGCCTGATCGAGGATGCTGGCGCCAGGGGAGCGCGGATCATCGAGGTCGGCAACCGGCCCGGTGATGCATCTCGTCGCCCCAACACGCTGGCGCCAACCGTCGTGCTTGGCGTCACAGACACCATGCGCATCGCTCATGAGGAGATCTTCGGTCCGATCCTGCCGGTCTTTCCCTACCGCGACATCAGCGATGCGATTGCCTATGTGAACGCCCGGCCTCGGCCGCTCGCGCTCTACTATTTCGGCGCTGATGATGAAGACCGACGCATGGTGCTGAGCCGAACAACCTCAGGAAACGTCACTATCAACGGGACGATCATGCACATCGCCCAGGATGACTTGCCCTTCGGCGGCGTCGGGCCCAGCGGCATGGGCGCTTACCATGGCGTCGAGGGCTTCCGTACGCTCAGCCATGCCAAGGGGATCTACGAGCAGGGTCGCTGGAACCTCTCCAATCTGCTCCACGCCCCGTTCAGACAGCCGATCGATATCATCCTCAACATGATGCTTCGGTGACAGCATGCCGTCATCAAATCAAGCTCAGGAGCATCCGTACATGACCACCCATACATCGTTGCCGCTACGCGGTTCCTGCGAGTGCCGCGCTTGCTCGTTCGAGGTGCATACGTCGCCGAAAGCCAGGTTCCGGTGCCACTGCCTGATCTGCCAGGAGTTCAATGGCAAACCGTTCGCGGATGTGGTCGCTGTTCGCGCCAGGGATGTCGTGCTGAAAAACCCCGGCAATATCTCATTCAAGAAATACCGTGCGCCGCCGAACTTCAATCGGGGGGTCTGCCGGACTTGCGGCAAGCCCGTTGTGGAGGTTGCGGGCGTCGGGTCGCTCAAAGTGATGTTCATCCCGACCAGCAATTTCGAACCGGAGGCCCGGCTGCCGCCGGTTCGGATCGACATATTCTATCACCGTCGTGTGCTGGACATGCCCGATAGCGTGCCCAAATACAGCGGCTATTTCGCGAGCGAGTTCGCCATCGGGAAACTGATCATGAGTGGCTTGTAGGGCGCCGGCTAAAGTACCGTTCGCGCGGAAACGCCCCGTGAAGGGGAGCTTTCACATTAGATTTCAAGCCTTGATCTG
This sequence comes from Rhizobium sullae, assembly GCF_025200715.1. Lineage (NCBI taxonomy): Bacteria > Pseudomonadati > Pseudomonadota > Alphaproteobacteria > Hyphomicrobiales > Rhizobiaceae > Rhizobium > Rhizobium sullae. The sequence continues at coordinate 4,024,644 of NZ_CP104143.1, read as the reverse complement.
CAAAAAGTACCGTCAGACAGATCGGCCGCACCTTCGCCCGCGATTTGCTCGGTTCCAAAGACTATCGATATCGGTTGGTCTATTTTCCTCGGAGTTCTCCGCAAAAGCGGCGTCTCCAGCCCTGCCAAAAAGACCGTCGGCGATGGTGAAGTCCGTCGCCGTCAGTAGAGTGGCCCCCGCGTCGGTTGCGATACGGCGCAACATTCGCGGATTGAACGACGCCGCTTCAAGCGATCGCAGCTCGGCTTCCGACCGGATTACGGCAAGCGTCCCCGGCGACCTGCCGGGCGTCAGTCGCGCGATATGGACAGCCCCGCGATAAGCGGAGCGTACGCGGCGAGCCTGCGGGATACGAACTCCGTGAACAGCCGCACGCGCTTCGTCTTGCGTGTCTCCCCCTGTGTGAGAAGCCAGAGCGTTCCGTACATGTGCAGGTCGGTGCCCGGCACCCTCACCAGTAGGGGGTCGGCATCGCCGACGAAGCATGGCAGTGTCGTGATCCCGAGCCCTTGCCGTACAGCAACGATCTGCGCCTCGGCGTCCGTGGTTCTGAATGGAACCCCCGTGGTGCGAACCTCACCCTCGCTGGCCCAATCCGGAATTCCATGAATGCTTATGACGATCCACCGGATGGGATCAGGCGCGCCCGCACGCCATGCGGCTAGTCGATCGCAGGACATGTAGACGCCGCCGAACAGCTCCGGTCCCTTCAGGCCGTGAAGGTTGAGCGGCAGGGTTTTGCGGTCGTAGACGACGCGGATCGCCACGTCGGCCTCTCGGTTGGTCAGATTTGCCAGTTCGCCGGACGACAAGACTTCGATCTCGATGTCCGGATGCAGACGGGCGAAATCGGCAAAGTCCGGCATGAGCAGGTGTGTCGCGAGGGTCGGAGCCAACGTCACCCGCAGAAGCCCGCGCACGCTCTGGTCGCGCCCGAATACGCGCGTCTCCAACTGGTGCGACGACGCTTCCATCTGGTTCGCGAGCTCGAGGACCTCCTCGCCCGCAGCCGTCAGGCGGTAGCCCGAAGGCAGCTTTTCGAACATCTGCGCCCCGAGGCGTTCCTCGAGCTGTGCGATGCGTCGCAGCACGGTCGAGTGATACACCCCGAGGCGCTCGGCAGCACCCCGCACTGAGCCTCCGCGCGCCACGGCAAGAAAGTAGCGAATGTCATCCCAGTCGATCATGGTGCAATCCGGCACCGCGCGGTGCGCCTTCCAAAGCCCGTATCGAACGCATCGTACAACAGTACTGGCGGTCATCATAGCTTATGGCGACGAGCGCGGGCCAATTTCGAACGGCGGACACCGATCGTCGCGGCTGGCGTCAGTCGTCCAGCCGGATCGATTTTGCACCACCGATGTGCGCGCTTCCGCACTCAACAACTGATGCCGGCGGGCCCATTTCGAGGTCTCGGGGGCAAGATGCTATCCCGACACCAGGACAGGAGAAGGTATGGGAAAGCTTGAAGGTAAGGTTGCAGTCATCACGGGTGGTACCTCCGGTATGGCGCTTGAGACGGCGAAACTATTCGTCGAAGAAGGGGCCTATGTGTTCATCACCGGCCGGCGGCAGGAGGTCCTCGACGAGGCGGTGAAGGCGATTGGCCGCAACGTGACCGGCGTGCGCGCCGACTCCGCCAACCTGGCGGACCTCGACCGGCTCTACGAGAAGGTGAAATCCGTAAAGGGCCACATCGACATCGTCTTCGCCAGCGCCGGCGGCGGAGAAGTCGACAAGCCGATCGGGTCGATCTCGGAGCAGTTGGTCGACGATACGCTCAATCTCAACGTCCGCGGTACGCTGTTCACCGTCCAAAAGGCGTTACCCCTGATGCGCGAGGGCGGCTCGATCATCCTCAACGCCTCGAATGCGCACCTCAAGGGATATGCTGGAGCAAGCTTGTACGCGGCTGCCAAGGCGGCAGTCAGGTCGTTCGCGCGAAGCTGGACGAACGACCTGCAGGACCGAAAGATCCGGGTGAACAGCATCAGTCCGGGAGCGATCGGCGACACGGCCGCCTTCGCCGGAATTTCCAAAGAGTTGACGGACTACTTCGTCTCGCTGGTTCCGTTGGGACGCTTCGGGCTTTCTACGGAGATCGCGGCTGCGGTCCTCTATCTCGCCTCGGACGACAGTCGTTTCACGACGGCCATCGATCTCGTTGTCGACGGGGGCATGTCGCAGGTCTGACCCCGACGCCGTCCCGCGGTTGGCCCTCCAATGGCGGGATCACTAGGCGCGGAGCCTAGAGCGCTGATGCACCTCGTTCCCAGGCGTGCGCGCAAAACTTGATCGATTGGGCGAGCAACCTAGCCACCGTTCGCTTTGCGAACTTTAGTTCTAACACAACATCGGAGAAACATTATGAGCTACGCAATTGTAGGATTCGGTAAGATAGGCCAGGCTCTCGCCCACGCCTTCGCCCGTAAAAACATCGAGGTGACCGTCGCGAGCCGCCGGCCGCCCGAGGCGTTGACGCCGCAGGCTCAGGCGATTGGACCCACGGTCGTCGCCAAGTCGCTGCGGGAAGCACTCGAGGCCGACACAATCATCTTGGCGGTCCCGTTCGGGGAGCACCGCGCGGTTGCGAAGGCCCTGCCGAGTTGGGAAGGCAAGACGGTCATCGACGCGATGAACGCGTTTCCTGTCCCTGAAGAGCTGGACGGCCTCCCGTCCTCTGCCTTCGTTGCGAAGTCGTTCACCGGCGCCAAGCTCGTGAAAGGTTTCAATCACCTGATTGCGGCCACCCTGGCTACCGATCCGATCGTCGAGGGCGGCCACCGGGTCGTCTTTCTGGCGAGCGACGACGAGGACGCGATCGCTCCCGTAGCGGCCTTGGCCAAACAACTCGGGTTTGCGCCCGTCGAGCTGGGAAAGCTCAACGAGGGTGGCACGCTGGTGCACGCACGCGGCCGCACTTGGGGCCAGCTCATCTTCCAGGATTTGTTCAAGAAGGAGCAGTAATCGATCTACGACCGTGTGATCGACGCCGAGAACTGGTCGCGCGCGCCAACTTCTTCGAGCGCGCGACCGAATATTTGAAGGCCACAAAGTCGCGAAGGTTGGGGTGAGCCCGACGGCCTATGGGGCGCCGTTCGAAGAGCGGGGAGACGCCCGACAGAGCGGCAGATCTGCGGGTCGCCTCGAATCTATCGACTGCTATCGCTGGCCTGGGATTCGCTCGAGTGTCCTCTGCTATCCGATACTACTCCAGGGTACTCCCCTTCACTCCCATTCGATTGTTCTGAGCGATCGTAAAGCGTTGATCTAGCGGGGCAACGTTTTTCTGTGCGCCACGAAGAACCATCTCCCCAATCCGTCAGAAATCTCCGCTCTTGAATTGAAAGGGGAAATTCGCCGGTTCCAAGTCGGCCCGGTTTCAGGGACTATCGGCGTCAATCGTTCAATTTTTTGTTCTTCGGCTGCGCGTTCACGAGCAGCCCTGCCAGCAAAAGACCGTCACGACCAGCGAGAGCCCTACGATATCGCTAGTGTCCACATCGACCTCCTCCCTTGCGATCAGCCAACGATCTCGCGTGGCGGGACCTGACCGTCGCGGTCCGGGCGCGCACCAAACCGCCAGCAGAGCTCCATCGACATGCGCCGGTCGGCCCGAGTGCCGCGAGCGACACAGTGCCGCGGCTCTCGGCTGAAAAATTTTGCCGAGGTCGATGAATCCGGGCTGGTCCCCCGTCTACGTAAATGAGGCGGCGTTTGAATCGGCTGCCCGCGGCCGGAGAAAACTGAGGAGAACAGCCATGAGTAGCGAAAAAATCTTCGAATACGATCTCGATATCGTGGGCGTCACCGACTACGGCGCGAAGATGGAAGCCATCTTTACAGGGCAAGAAAATGTGCCGCTGCAGGGGGCTCAATTCGATGTCACGCTTGCAGGATCAATCAAGGGGCGCGTGGCGGGATCGCTGCGCGGCATTGATTACCTGCGGGTGCGCGCCGATGGCCGCCGGGAACTCGATCTCCGCGGCACCATCGAAACCGACGACGGGAGCAGGATAGCGTTTTCCGCCGACGGCGTCGGGACACCGCGCGAGGGCGAGCCGATCGTCGACCTGGCTGTGAAAATCCATCTCCTCACGGCCGCAGCGGATTACGCCTGGGTCAACGCGCGACCGGCCTGGGGTGCCGGCTACGCGAACGTCGCCACCGGGAAGATCCATATCGACGCCTTTCTGCATTGACGTAGAGGCGACCGATGATTTTTCGAACATCGGATCGTCCTTAAGAAACAGGGACGCCTTCCGCGCCCCTCGCCGAGGAGGATGAAGATGGCAATCGAGATTTTTTGGCTGAGCGGCAGCCCTTATTCGTGGCGCGTGCTGTTGGCGCTGGAGATCAAACAGGCTTCCTACGTCGATCGGCGCTTGGATGGCTCCAAGGGTGATTTGAAGTCACCGGAATACCTCGCTATCAATCCCCGCGGACGCGCGCCGGCGCTGCGCGACGGCGACTTCGTTCTGAACGAGTCCGTCGCCATCATGGCCTACCTGGATCAAGCCTGCCCGGGTCCCAAGCTGTTCGGCGCCTCGGCCGGGGAGACCGGTCAAATCTGGCGGTTCATCTGCGAATGCTCGGACTATCTGGCGGATGAAACGATAGCGGCCGTTCTGCCTGTCTTTAGTGGGCAACTGCCGGAAAAGCGTGAAGCGGTCTTTGCGTCTGTCGAGAAGGTCCGCGCGGAGTTCGCCCGGATCGAGCGGGTCCTAGCGGACCAGGACTGGTTCGTGGGGGACGCCATCAGCGCCGCCGATATCGCGGTCTACCCGTTCGCCGCCCTCGCCCTCCGCGGCGCGCGGGCGGCCGAAAAGCAGGGCGTCGATCTGGGCTTCTTGCCGTTCGTCGGGCGCTATCCGGCGGTCGGACGCTGGATGGACCGGATCGAGGCTCTCCCTAGATACCAGAAAACCTATCCGCCGCATTGGCGCGCCGCGGACGTCGCACCAGGGAGCGCCGTCTGACGTCCTGGCTCGGATCGCTACGCAATGACGTCATTTCCTCTCGCACAATGGGTCGGATAAGACTCTGCGATCGATCTACGGGGCAACTCTTTCGCACATACGGGTTGATGCCCAGCTGCTCCATCTTCGCGCGAACCCCGCAAGGTCGGGGCCTGCAAGCGCGTCTCCTCGTTTGAACTTTGGCGTGGTCAGCCCGTTCTATCCGATCTTGCGAGAGTCCTAGGTCGACGGACTCCACATTCGGACGGATAGCGCCAGTGACAAGCGTCACTGGCGCTATTGGAGTGTCTGCCACGAGCGGGCGTCAATCGACGATCAAACCACCGGTGAGATTGGCGACCGTGCCGGTCATCGCGCTGGCCTTGTCGGAAGCGAGGAAGGCCGCGAACTCGGCCACTTCGGCGACCGACGTGAAGCGCTTCCGGTGCGTCATGCCTTCGACGAAGCCCTGAAACTGCTGCGGCGTGATCCCCAGCGCCTTCGCGTGCAGGCCGAAGACGACGTCGATCGTCTGTGTCTCAGGCATGCCGGTTGAGCGCAGGACGATCGAGCGGACGCCGCTCGGCCCCAATTCCGCGGAGAGGTTGCGGCTCAGCGCCTCCATCGCCGCCCAGGCCGGGCCCATGCCGCCGACAAGCGCCGCGCCGATACGCGCCGGCTCGGGCGTGTTCATCAGGATGACCCCGGAGCCCGCCTTCGACATGCGCCTGGCTGCGGCCCTCGCCGTGAGGAACTGCGAGCGCATGTAGAGGTTGATCGGCGCCAGGAAGCTATCGACCGGCAGTTCGGCGATCGGGATGCCCTGAGTTCCCGGCTGGGGCACCGCCGTGATGGCGTTGAACGAGATGTCGATCCTGCCGGCCTTCTCGGCGACTGACGCGATGTGGGCCTCCACCGCCGCTTCGTCGAGGGCATCGACCAGGGCCGCGTCGGCAAAACCGCCGTGAGAGGAGATCTTGTCCGCGACGGCGCGGACCGTTTCGAGCCGCCGACCGGTCAGGTAGACCTTCGCGCCCTCGCGAGCGAACCGACCGCCCACCGCGCCGCCGATCGCGCCGCCTGCGCCATAGATCACGGCGACTTTGTCCTTGAGCAACATATTGATTTCCCTAAAGTTCATTGTGCTGACGCAGCGCCGTCGGCTCATCCATCGGCATTCGGCGTCACCAGCGATGACGCTCCCGACCGGGCGAATTCATCGGTCATGGCGACTGGCGGACGACGGCCGCGGTGTCTGCTGACGACGGGGCGTCGCCAGCGCTCGAAAATTTTCAGAGCGGCCGATGAATCTCGATCCGGCGGCCCGTCCTAGTAGACAGGACCCTCGGTGGAGATGAACATGCCAAGCCTGATGGACAAGAACGTGATCGTGCTGGGCGCGAGCCGCGGACTCGGCGCGATGATTGCGCGGCGGGCCGCCGCGCAAGGCGCGCGCACCCTGGCCGTTGCACGGCGCCGTCACGGGCTCGACGAGCTTGCCCGCAGCGCCGGCGACGTCGACGTCCTGGAGCTCGACGCCTCGGACGAGAGCGCTCCCGAGAAGGTGTTCAGCGATCGTGTTCCGAGCCTGCTGGTGGTCTGCGGCGGAGCCCGACCTCATGCAGCGGCCATCCACGAGATGACCTGGGAGCAGTTCTCGGCCAACTGGGAGAACGACGTCAAAACCTCTTTCCTGTTCTGCAAGGCCGCGCTTTCGAAACCGTTGGCGCCGGGCTCGGTGGTCGTTCTGGTCTCGAGCGGAGCGGCGCTGGGCGGGTCGCCGGTTTCGGGCGGATACGCGGGCGCGAAGCGCATGCAGATGCTGATCGCCAACTATTGCCAGAAGGAGTCCGACCGGCTGGGGCTGGGAATCAGGTTCCTCGCGGTCGCACCGGCGACGATCATGCCTGGCACCGAATTCGGCAAGCATGCGGTCGAGGGGTATGCCGAGTATCTCGGCATGTCGGTCGCCGACTTCGTCAACAGCATGAAGTCGCCTCAGAGCCCGGAAGACGTCGTCGCGGCAGTATTCGAGCTTGCCGCGCACCCGAACGCTTGGGAGGGAAGCGTCTTCAAGGTTTCTAGCGACGGCATCGCGAGGGTATAGTGATGCTCATGGCTCAATCAGACCGCACCTCTCAGCCAATCGCCGGCGTGTCGGCTATCGAACCGGCCGTCGCAAGCCCCGGTGGGCCCGACGCATTCGCCCGGCTTGCCGAACCCTATCGGCGGCAGATCAAGGCGCACTGCTATCGCATGAGCGGATCGCTGCACGAGGCGGAGGACCTCGTTCAGGAAACCTATCTGCGCGCCTGGCGTGCCTTCGCGAGCTTCGAGGGGCGCGGTTCGCTCAAGGCCTGGCTATATCAGATCGCGACGCGCATCTGTCTCGACGCCATCGCCCAGCGCAAGAGGCTCCCGCGGATTCTGCCGGAGGGAAGCTTCCCACCCGCGACCGAGATGCCATCGGGACAGCCGCCGGCGGACATCGCATGGCTTGAGCCGTATCCGGACTCGGAGCTGGACCAGCTTGCCGACGAGTCACCCGACGCAGAAACACGCTACCTACAGCGAGAGTCTGTGCGCCTCGCATTCGTCGCCGCGCTCCAGCATCTCCCGCCGCGTCAGCGGGCAGTGCTGCTGCTCATAGACGTGCTCGGCTGGTCTTCCGCCGAGACCGCCTTGCTGATCGGCGGCTCTACCGCATCCGTCAACAGCGCCCTTCAACGGGCGAGATCGACGCTGGAGCGCCACAATCGCGCCGGGATGGACGGCCCTATTGTCGCCCCGCCAGACCAACAGGCGCTGCTCGACCGCTACGTTCGCGCCTGGGAAGACAAGAACCTCGACGGCTTCGTTGCGCTGTTGAAGAGCGAGGCGACTTACGCCATGCCGCCTTGGTCTCACTGGTATCTGGGTCGTGAGGCCATCGGCCGGTTCTTCGGCGCGGTCTGGAAGCACTACGGTCGCTTCCGCCTGCTGCCGACGCAGGCCAACGGCCAGCCCGCCTTCGTGCTCTACACCCAGGCCGACGGCGAGCGTGCGTGGCGCGCCCACTCGGTGCAGGTGCTGGGCATCGAGGGCGATGCCATCTCGAGCCTCACGGCCTTCATGCGCCCGTTGGCGCCGGCGCTCATCCCATCCTTCGGCCTTCCTCTCGCCTTCGAGGACTGATCCGCGAGACCCGACTGGTCAGCCAACCGCACCCCATTCACAACTTCGTGGTTTTTGCGGCTACGATTTCCGCTACTGCACCAAATTTCGAGCAATAGCGGTCAAGGCTGCACAGAAACCGATGCCATCGGGTCTCGGCATCCGCTGTGCCTAGAAATCCATCTGCAACCTTGAAATGCTATCCGTCGTTCCAGGGACCGCCTGGCGTCCAATGCGCATTGAAAGGCGCAGTCTCAGTCGTTGCGATCATAGGCGGCATGACGAGTTCGGCGATACGCGCCTGGATTTCCGGAAACGGTTCAGGTGCAAGAGCGATCACGGTCCGCCTCAGAAACGCCGCCCATTGGACTTCCTTTGCCTCGGCGAAGCCCGCCGTCAGCGCCGATGGTGTTTTGGTGGGAAGCCGCGTCTCGCGGCGCTCGAAGGTCGTCTGGATCGCCCGCGCCAGAACCTCTCCTTCAAAGGCGAAGGCGCCGGCGATGGCCCAGAGATCGAAGAAGTCCTTCATGCGCGAATTGAGCATGTCAAGCGCCACCATGGCCTGGAATTTCTCCGCCACAACAGTTTCAGCTGGATAGGCTCTCAGGTGCGGCGCCGGCTGCTCTAGAATCGAAGGGTATTCTATGTCGACAGGGTCCGGCGTGATCACATCGCCGTACCCAATGTCTACATGCATGGGCAGGCGCGCGCCAGCAAGTTCCGCCACGAAGTCCAACCGAACGCCAGCGATGTCAGCAGGAGCATTCTCGCCAAAGCCGAGGAGATCGAGGTCGCCGGTAGCACGGTAGGGCACAGGCGCCCACAGGCTGAACAGCATCGCGCCCTTGAGGACGACGCGATCCCGGTATGGCGAAACACTCAGACGATAGAGCACACGCTCTCCAGCCCCGCAGCCTCCGCCATCAGCCAGCCAGTCTTGCGCTCAATCCCGCACAGCAACCCGCCCAAAAAGGCGCAACCCGTCTCCTTCAACTCGTGCCGCCGGAACACGGGCGAAAGTCGCTCCTTCAGCGCCGAAAGCTCCCGCACCCATGCCAACAGCGATCCCGACCAAGTCGCAACCGACATCCAATTCCCTCCCGGTTTTCAAAGGAGGGAATTACATCAACCTCAAAACCGCAACTGTAGTACTAGTTCACCAGGCAGGCTTGGAGCCTGCAAGAATCGGTCAGGATACGGACATGAGCCGAGCCGCCAGGCGCACACCTGAATGGGCGTCGAACAGAAAGCCTCGATCGAGCGGAAAGTGCACGGCAACGGCCTTGTCGAAGTCGATGTCGTAATCCCTCGGCATCTTGACCGACAGGCTCTCCTTGCCCACCACGAGCGTGACCAACGTCACGTCGCCGGTAGGCTCAGCGGCATAGACCGTAGCATCGAACAGACCAGCGCCGGGCTTGACGATGTCGGCGTCTTCCGCGCGGAAGCCCATGACCACATCCTTGGTCATGATTCCCTTTTCTGCTGCCACCGGCAGGCTCACACCGTGGCTCTCGAAGCGATTGTTCTCGATCCACCCGCGCAGGAAATTCATCGGCGGCGAGCCCATGAAGCCGGCGACGAACAGGTTCGCCGGGCGATCATACACCTCGCGGGGGGTGCCTAGCTGCTGCAGCACACCGCGGTCCATGATCGCAACGCGATGCGCAAGGGTCATGGCCTCGACCTGATCGTGGGTGACGTAGACGGTGGTCACCCCGAGCTGGTGCTGCATGCGCTTGAGCTCGGCGCGCATGAAGCCGCGGAGCTTCGCATCGAGGTTGGAAAGCGGCTCGTCCATCAGGAAGGCCGAGGGCCGCCGCACGATGGCCCTTGCCAAGGCCACCCGCTGACGCTGGCCGCCGGACAGCTGGCGCGGGTATCGGTCGAGGAGATCCTCCATATGGACCTGCGCAGCAGCGTCGCGGACAGCGAGCTCCCGCTCCTGCTTCGACACACCACGGACCTTCAGCGGAAAATCGATGTTCTCGGCTACGGTCTTGTGCGGATAGAGGGCATAGGACTGGAACACCATCGCCACGTCGCGGTACTTCGGCAGTATGTTGGTGACGTCGGTATCGCCGAGCACCACCTGCCCCGAATCGGCGGTTTCCAGGCCGGCTATGATCCGAAGCCCGGTGGTCTTGCCGCAACCGGAGGGCCCGAGCAGCACCAGAAACTCACCCGGCGCAACGTCGATACTGAGATCTTTAACAACGTGAACCGCACCGAACGATTTGTTCAGGCTGCGCAGCGACAGCCGCTGCGCTTGATGACCGGTGTCGATGCCCCTATCCACGTTCATCCCTTCACCGCCCCCAACAGTATCCCCTTGGAAATGAAGCGCTGAAGCACGAGCGCCATCAGTACGACCGGAATGATCATGACGATAATGACCACCGCCATGCTCCACCACAGGATGCCGCGCTCGCCCGCATTCATGGCGGCGACCAGGATAGGCATGGTCTGCGCATTGGACGTCGAAAGGAACAGCGACAGCAGATACTCGTTCCAGCACAGGATCAGCACCAGTAGCGTCGTCGCCGCGAGACCGGGTTTCGCCAAGGGCAGGATGATCTCGACGAAGGTGGTAAAGCGGGTGGCGCCGTCGAGCTGCGCGCTCTCGTCGAGGTCGGTCGGAATGGTGACGAAGAAGTCGTACATCAGCCAAACGACGATCGGCAGGTTTACTACCGTGTAGGCGAGGATCTGCGCGATGTGGGTGTCGAGCAGCCGAATGCTCTGAAACATCATGTAGATCGGAATGACGGCGACGATCGGCGGCAGAATGCGCTGCGAGATCATCCAGAACAGGATATCTCCGTTCCCCAGCGTGGCCTTGAAATGGTGACCAACAGCGCGGGCGAGAACGAAGAAGACCGCGAGCGCGACGGCAAGCGACAGACGCCAATCGACCCCCCAACGGCCGACCACCACCGCCATCGCGACCAAGCAGAGAACGAAGAGAACGATCGTCGCGAATTTGGGCTTGTACTGAATGCGCGCCAAGGCATAGGCGGCCATCGAGCCGATGGTGACGCAAAGGGCTGTGGCGAGAAGCGCGATGATGATCGAGTTGATGTAGGCCCTCAGCGTGTCCTCGTAGTCGAAGACGAACAACTCGCGCCATGCATGCAGGCTCGGCGTGAAGTCGATCCAGGGCAGGTAGACTGGGCCGGCGTTGACGTCGGCTGGCAACTTGAACGACGTAATCAGGAGCCAATAGAGCGGAAACAGGACGAACACCGCCCAAAGGATCAGCAGGCCGTAGACGATGACGGCCGTGGCCGGCGCCATCTCCTTGATCGACTTCGGCTCGAACCACCGCCTGAGCAGGGATCTCTGGGGTGACATCCGGATGTCGTGCGTGATCATGCCGGCCTCAATCGCTTGAGGACGAGGAGATTGAAGAAGGAGACGCACAGCACCACCGTCACGAACAGAAGTAGGTAGGCGATCGCCGCAGAATCCCCGAGATTCAGCGCCCGCCATGCAAAGAATGAATGAAGCGTCATTGACTCGGTCGCGATGCCGGGGCCCCCGGACGTCATGATGTTGGGGAGGTCGACCAGCTTGAAGGCCTCGATGATCCTGATCAGCATCACCGTGGCGGCAACCGGCGCAATTTGCGGCCAGGTTATTTCCTTGAACACCTGCCAACCGCTGGCACCGTCGACCTGGCCGGCCTCCACCTGGTCACGGGAAACATTCTCAAGCGCAGCAAGCAGGATGACGAAGATGAACGGGATCCACTGCCAGGAATCGCCGATCACGATGAACAAGCGGGCAGTCCAGGCATGGTTAGCCCAGCCGAAGTCACCGAGGCCGATCCACTGCCAAACCGGCGAGAACGGACCCTTGGTCGTGTCCGCCAGCATGCGGAAGCTGTAGCCGATGCCGATCGGCGTTATCATCAAGGGGATGAAGAAGACGACGCGGAAGAAGGTCCGGCCCTTAATCGGCTGGGCGCAAAGAACGGCGAGGCCAAGGCCGATCAGGAACTGGATGGTGCACCCGACGAGCACGTAGAAGATGGTCACGCCGAGCGTGCCGAACGGATTGCCGCTGAACAGCGTCGCGGAAAAGAGAAGCGCCAGTCCGAATCCCACGCTGGCGGTGATCAGCCGGCCAATAAAGCCGAGGATCGCGAAGCCTCGCTTGGCGTAGCGGTAGAGCCACCAGATGAGGCCGGCCGCGCTCGCGATCGTGACGATCCAACCAAGCAGGCTGATGCTGGTGAAGGTCCCGAGGAAATGGAACTGCTCGGTGCCGAAGAACTGCTTCCGGAAGTTCCTCAGGCCGACGAACTGGACCTGATAGGAACCGGCCCTGAGGCGGATGTTGGAGAAGGCGAGCACCAGCGACGCTATCGTCGGGAATACCGAGAAGATGAGAATCATGATCACGGCGGGGGCGATGAAAAGCTGGCGCGAATGGCGGTCGAGCCACTCGTTCAGCCTCGCCCTCGTCGTGACGGAAGCATTGAGGCCGGCCGGGGCGACACGCCCCAGCTGACTAGTTGTCGTTGGTCCAGTACCGGAGGTCACTGACTCTCACCCCTCAGTTGGTGATGCCGAGCGAGGACTTGTACAGGTCCTTCTGCTTGTCCCGGTCCAAACGCTCGGTGATCTCTTCCCAGCCGGTCTCGACGTTCGTCACCGCCTCTTCAGCAGTGATCTCGCCGGCAAGGAAGCGAGCGAGCTCGCGGTCGAGCACGACACCCTGATACTCGGCGGTCCCCGGGATTTTGAGGTCCGAGGCCATGTTCGGGTTGTTCAGGCTGTCCTTGATGGCGCCAAGATAGTTCTTGGCTGACTCCTCTGTGAACCCGGCCTTGATCCACGGCTCGAGATTGTCGAGCTGCGAGTTGCGGTACGGGTTGTAACCAGTCCAGCCCATCGTCACGTCGACATTCGATTGGGCCGCCTGGTTCATGTAGGACAGGAAGTCATAGCCGGCCTGCTTCACCTTGTCGTCAGCCTTGGCGTTGATACCGCCGGTCCAGCCACCGAACGCCGCGAACGGCGAGTAGTTGATGCCGTCGATCGCATGCGGGCAACGGGTGGCATCGCAGTCGACTAGCTTGCCGGTGGCCTTGTCGAGCACCTTCTTGGTGCCCATCATGACGGTGGCGCCCATCTTGTTCTTGATCGCCTCGCCGCCCGGGTCGAGAGACAGGGGGCCGATATCGCCCCAGTCGATGGCCAATGCACAGCGACCAGTGGTGACGAGCGCCCGGGTGTCGCCGATGTCGTGGTTGAGCTCATCGGGTGGTCCGTATTCGCCGTTCTCCTTGTAGACCTTGAAGGCCTCAGCCCAGGCTTCGTTATTGACCAAGGGCTTCATGGTCGCGGGATCGAAGAACATGCCCTCACCGGTGCCCTGAGTCTGAACGTAGGCGGCAGCGATCGACATGAGGGCGAAGTATGACTGCGCGTTCCGCTTCTTGAACATGCAGGAGCCGAAATCCGGCATGCCGTCGCCGTTCAGGTCCTTGCCGTTGGTCGCGGCAGCAACCGCATGATACTCGTCCCAGGTGCGCGGCGGCTTCAAGCCCACCTGGTCCAGAATGTCCTTGCGGTAATATACCATCTGGAAATCGCCATCGACGGTGATCAGGTAGGTCTTGCCGCCGACCTTCTGGTTATACTCGCGGAAGAACGGAGCAATGTCGTTGATGTCGATCTTGGTGTCCTTCGCGACATAGTCGGTCAGGTCCTGGAGTAGACCGGCGTCGACATATTCGGGCGCCCAGCTCGAAGCAAATACGCCGATGTCGATGGAGTTGGTGGCGGTCGCCCAGTCGGTGAGAAGTTTCTGGAACAGCTCCGCGAACGGGACTTCGGCGACCTCGATCTTCGCCCCGGTCATCTCGGTGAATTCCTTGCCGCGCTCGACAAGACGCTGGGCAATAACCGGTCCGGGCCGGGTCATGATCCTGACCGTGACGCCGTCATACATTTTCTGCGCGGCCGCAGGCCCGCTCGCCGCGACACCGGCCATGGCCATTGCACCGAGAAGGAGTGGGTTCAAAAGTTTTCCAATGTGGTTCATTCGTTACCTCCCTTTGTTGGTTCGCCCGCCCTGATGTCATTGATTCCGACGCCAATGCCTTTTCAAGGACATAGATACCGTCGGGCCTGGATATGGTTAGGCTAGCCGTGTCTTTCGCCTGGCGGTTCCCCTCCTGACAGTTGTGGTCTTCGAGCCGTAAGCCTCTCCTTTCGCCGATCCTCCATCATGGCCAGGTTGGCTCGACTCCATAAGCCGCATATTCGGTTACTCCCTTTGCATGGCGGGGCAACTGCACCAGCTTGCCAAGGATTCCAAACCGGGTCGCGCCGGAAGCAGCGGGTATGTTGTTGGCGAGCTGGTTGACCGTGGCGTAGGCAAGCGTCGCAAACTTGATCGCCTCCCTGAACTTCGCCGGAACGCCAAACTCGTCAGATGTCGTCAGGCGCAGACCCCTCGGCATGTATTCCGGCAGCCTACTCATCAAGTAATGATTCCGGGTGCCTCTGCCACTGGCCATGATCACCGATATTTCGCTTAGCATTTTGACGCTGTCGGTGATCGAACGCGTGATCGCGTACGCGGCAAACTCGGTCAAAGTCGCCAGCAAATCCTCTGTCGAAAGATGACTGAACTCCTCCATCTGGCGGTCGAGATAGGAGGAGCCGAAGTCGAGACGCGAGGCGCTCCGCGGGATCGGTCGCTTGAAGAAGTCGTGCTCTTTCAATCTCCCCATCAGCATGTCGGCGACCTTGCCCTTGGAGGCGACTTCGCCGTCCTTGTCATAGGGCCTGCCCAGAGATTGTAGAACAACTTCGCAGGTAGCGTGAGCAAATTTGTGAATATCTGTTGGGTTACGCAGGTTGCGTCGGTGCGACTCTCGATGAATTGCTGGGAACGACCGTGCGCAAGGCCAACTAATATGTCTTAGACAGGCTCAACAGCGCGGCATGATCGGAGGCGAACCTCATGCAGCCCGGTGTCCTCGACACGCGTTGGGCGCTCGCGCTACACTTTTCGCCACCGCCATCTATCGGCAAGCGCGGGGGCGACATCACCCCGAAAGGCCCCTCCGCCCGTACCGCCACCTCTACGCCAGACTACGCCGGCCACGATTCAGCCTCCCAGAATTATACCGTCACGGGCCCGGTCCGCCATCCTCTCTCTCAATGGGATGACCTTCGCGCGAGGGCTAGGAAAATTGTAATCTTCGTGCTACATATCTCGCCAATCTGTAGTGCGAAGGTTTCAAATGCCTACACCACATAACCCTCCCGCCGCTGTGCGGCGCGTCCTGCGCAAGCTCGGTGCAGACATCCACGATGCCCGTCGGCGTCGGCGGCTGCCAATGGCTGTCGTCGCAGAGCGCGCCTTCACGTCCCGCTCGACCCTGCAAAAGGTCGAGGCTGGGGACACCAATGTCAGCATCGGCATTTATGCAGGCGTCCTTCAGGCGCTCGGCCTGCTCGACGGTCTGGGCCAGATCGCCGACATCGGCAACGACCCGGTTGGACAAGCGCTAGCCAGCGCGGAACTACCCAAGCACGTCCACCTTAAGCGAACAGTCGGATCATCCAGCGATGGCTGATTTCGAGGTACATATCGACCTGGACGGCCGCACGCGCCCTATCGGCCTGACGAGGAGCAATCGCGTTCGAGGCACGGAGACTATCCTTTTCGAATATGATGCCACGTGGCTCGCCGATCCAGACCGGTTCTCGCTTGAGCCTGCCCTTGCCCTGACCCGCGGTGCCTTCGCCCCTCCTGCCGGACTGGCGACTTTCGGCTCCATAGGAGACTCAGCGCCCGACACATGGGGGCGCCGTCTTATGCAACGGGCCGAGCGCCGTCTTGCCGAACGTGAAGGCCGCGCCGTTCGCACCCTTGCGGAAAGCGACTACCTGCTCGGCGTCGCCGACGAGACCCGCCTGGGTGCCCTCAGATTCCGCTGGGCAGGCGAAGAGGCGTTCCAGGCGCCTATCCGCGCCGGCGTCCCAGCCCTGATCGAACTCGGGCGGCTGCTCCAGATCACCGAACGAATCCTCCGGGACGAGGAAACGGACGAGGACCTTCAACTCATCTTCGCCCCCGGCTCTTCCCTCGGCGGTGCCCGGCCGAAGGCCTCGGTCATCGACCAGCACGGACACCTCTCAATCGCCAAGTTTCCGAAGGAGACCGACGACTACAGCATGGAGACATGGGAGGAGATCGCGCTGCGGCTGGCCGAGCAGTCCGGTATTACCACGCCGCACCATGAGCTGATCGAGGTCGCCGGCAGGGCGGTGATGCTGTCCCGACGCTTCGATCGTTCCGGCTCGATCCGCCTTCCTTTCCTGTCAGCGATGGCGATGATGGGCGCCAAGGACGGTGAGCGCGGCAGCTACCCTGAAATCGTCGACGCTCTTACGCAACATGGCGCGCAGGGGAAGACCGACGCTCATGCCCTCTATCGGCGGGTCGTCTTTAACGTCCTGATTTCTAATGTCGATGATCACCTGCGCAACCATGGTTTCCTTTGGCTTGGTAAGGCGGGATGGTCCCTTTCTCCCGCCTATGACCTGAACCCCGTGCCCACCGACCTCAAGGCGCGCGTGCTGACGACGAACATCGACCTCGACGAAGGCACCTGCTCGCTCGACCTGCTTGAGGCGGCTTCGCAGTTCTTCGGCCTCGCGCTTCCACAGGCCCGCGCGATCATCAAAGAGGTAGCGACCGTTACTGCGACGTGGCGAGAGACCGCCAAGGCGGCCGGCGCCCGTTCCGCCGAGATCACCCGGATGGCCAGCGCCTTCGAGCACGATGATCTAAAACGGGCATTGACGTTATGAAGGCAGCATCAAGATCGCCGACTCAATTCGCGGACCGGCTAAGAGGGATCGATTCAGCTTTACAAAACTTAGGGTCGCTGCTTCGCGGACGAAGCGCTCTCCTGCAAGAGTCGGCCGGGCTCCGATCCTACTGCGCTCGAACAACGGTAAGCCAAGCGTTCGTTCGAGTATCTGAATACGCCGGCTAACGGTCGACTGCGGCAGATTCAATATGTCAGCGGCTCGCCGAAAGCTGCCTTGCTCGGCAACGACGATCGCATATTTAAGATAGCGAAGATCAAGCGCGAGGTTCGGCATTCGATGCGAGCCGCTAGATCAAGATAAGTGAGCGAGTTGATCTATTTGCGCAGCGCAGCAGGTTACCGTGGACTCGCGCACCGTTCGTAGGCGTTGTTCCGCGATCACCGGTGTGGCAACGTCGGTGTCCGCGCTGATGCTCCGCACCGTGGCATGCGCCGGTCCTTCATTGTCACGCTTGCCCCGGCTCAGACGCCAGCGATTTTGTAAGTCGCGTCGCCAGCTGTTCTCCCGCTTGCTTGGCGGC
This sequence comes from Rhizobium sullae, assembly GCF_025200715.1. NCBI lineage: Bacteria > Pseudomonadati > Pseudomonadota > Alphaproteobacteria > Hyphomicrobiales > Rhizobiaceae > Rhizobium > Rhizobium sullae. The sequence goes on along the minus strand of NZ_CP104143.1, from coordinate 4,007,149 downwards.
GGCGTGCGCCTGCTTAAGATTAGACGCCGCGAGGTCCCGCAACGAGGCCATAGCGGGATTAACATCAGCGAGGGTCAGCTCGACATCGATGAGTTGGAGGTCCAATCCCCAGCTGTCTTCGAAGATGCGCCTAAGCCAGGGCGTCGCGTGGTCCCAGCCTTCCTTCGGCATGCCAGGGCCGTACGCGCCTCCACGCGCTGAGATCAGATAGGCGGGACGCTTCGAGATCGGCGACGCCACCTTAACGGTGAAACGCGGTTCGGTTACCAGAAGGTCAATCCACGCCTTTGCGTGTTGCGAAACAGCGTAATTGTAGAGCGGAACCGAAAAAATGAAGGCATCTGCTGCCAGCATCTCATCGGCCAATTTGGTTGCCAGCGCTGCCGCCTCCACCTCCTCCGTCGTGCGTTCGCTGAGGGCCTTTGGACCAGCCTGCACGGCACGGGCCCAAGCTGTTGCAGGCAGGGGTGAAAGGCCAACGTCCCGCCTCACGACATCCAGCTCTGCCAGTTGCGTTCGGATAGAGTCCTCGAGCGTTGAAGCTAGAGCGCGGCTTTGAGAGCCGACGGCACGAATGCTTGCATCCAAACGAAAAATCGTCGTCACGGCTCAAGCCTTCCTCTTGTTGAGAAAGGCGACCAGCGCCTCATTCACTGCCTCAGACGCCTCGAGCTGTGGCCAGTGCCCGACGCCCTCAAGTGGTAGGAACCCCTGGAGGTTTGGCACGGCCGGCTTGAGATCTTCCTCGTTCAAAGCTCGCATCTTAACCATGCTGTCTGCTGTGCCATACGCAAAGAAGGCTGGCTGTCGGATCTTCGCCCCGGCAAATGCTTTTGCTTGGTCGAAATAGGGCTGCATGCCGCGATAGATATTCAGTGGGCCGTGGAAGCCATCACGCTGGAAGCCTGCGATCATCGTCTCGGCGTCCTCGCGGTCAGCGAAGGGCGGGATGCCGATCGGGGATGGCCGGTGCATATCTTTGCTTGGGTCCATCGGACCCCATCCTTCGGAAGCATCGGGCAACCCCGACATCCAATAGAGAGCGCCCGGGAAAGTCGTGGCCGCATCCGCCCACTCCTGGTCGGCCTCCGGCTTCATGTGGCGGAACATATAAAAGGCTCCCTCCTTGCCGGCGGCCTTCAGCATTTCGAGCATGCTTGGCCCCGCACCCGGTAGCACCGGAGGGACACTGAGGCCGAAGACCGCGTCAAACAGATCCGGACGCATCACCGCCGCGTTCCAGCTCACCGTCGCACCGAAGTCGTGGCCGACCAGGCTAGCGCGCTCGATCCCGAGTTTCGCGAGGATGCCGACAAGGTCTCCGACGTGGTAGAGAACCGTGTAAAGCGCGGCGTCTTCAGGCTTGGAGCTATCGCCATAGCCACGCGTATCGAACGATATCGCGCGGTAACCCGCGGCCGCGACTGCCGCCATCTGCCGGCGCCAGCCCCGCCATCCGTCAGGAAAGCCGTGGACGAACAGCACAGCCGGGCCCTCGCCTTCCTCGACAACGTTCAGCTTGACGCCATTGGTTTCTACAAAGGTCTGCTTCAGCGATCTATTCCGATCCACGAAAGTCATCTTTCATACTCCATTTGAATTGTGAAATTGACGCACGCGAGGCGGCGACCGCTGAGATCGATCTGTGAAGTATACAGCTCGATAATAGTTCGCGTGCGATCGAGATGGTGTTCGGGTTACTTTGAACTCTCTGTCATCCGTCTCGGAGTCAGTCGCAGACTAACCGCTGCCTGACTCCGAGAATTGATGTCAGCACCGGATCGAGTTACTTCCCTGCGAACTGGATCTTCGGGATCGGCTCGTGTTTGCGCACAGCCGCGACCGCAATGGCCATTCCCTCTGCGCCATCCTTGGTGTCAAGGATGCCAGCGCCGAGCTGGGTGGAGATTATGTCGGCAGCCGCAACGCCGCCGGTAGCCCAGGTGTGGATGAGCGTGCGCGCCTTGCCGTACGCGAGGGTCGGCCCTGTCGCGAGATGCCGCACGAGTTCGTCGGAGACCTCCTCCAACTTGCCGTCAGGCGCTGAATGGGTTGCGATACCCAGATCGACTGCGACCTTTCCGAAAATTGGCTCCGAAAGCAGGACGAAGCGAGTAGCGAGCGTTTTGCCGACGCGATCGGCGAGCCGCTGCACCCCGCCTGCCATTGGAATGCCGCCGACCGACACTTCCGGGAGGACGAGCATCGCCGACTCTGCGACGACCAGGAAATCGAACGCCAGGAGCAGTTCGAAACCGCCGCCCAAGGCCATCCCTGCTACCGAAGCAACCGTGGGGACGGGCAGTTCCTCGATGAGACGGATCGAAGCCAGGATGTCGGCCGCAAACGCTTCGAGAAATTTCGAGCCCTTGTCACCGATGGCGCCCAGATCGTCTGCCACGGCGATGTTGCCGGACGCGGACGTCAAGTGAAGGACGCGGATGTCGCTTGCATATGCCTGGCGAACGGCGGCCCGCAGCGACGAGGGAAAGTCGGACCCTGGCTCGCTGTCTGCATCACCGAGCAAGGTCAGTTTGCCCACCGCACCGTGTTGCTCGAAGCGGAACGAACTCATGTTTTACCTCCTAGTTTGCTGACTATCTAGCCAGGCAGGCCTAACACCTGCTACAAAATGGCCCGTGTCTCACGTCGCGATTGGCGGATGACCAAAGCCTGTTATGTGATGTACGTTACAGAATGGAGTGCTGTCAATGGCCCGCCCCCGCGCGTTCGAAGAAAGCGAAGTGCTAGATCGCGCGGCGGACGTCTTCGGTCGCCGGGGCTACGACGGCTCAACCATGGCGGAACTGACGGCCGCAATGGGCTTGAACTCTCCCAGCATCTACGCGGCTTTCGGAAGCAAGCGCGGGCTTTTCGACGCTGTTCTCGGCCGCTGTAGTGCCCGCGAGGACGAGCACTGGGAGTGGGCGCTCACAGCCCCCACGGCCGAAGAAGTCGTCAAGCGCTTGCTGACGACCTCGCCAGCGCAGGAGTCCAGCCGCATACTCGTTCATGCGGGCTTGGCGATGGGCAGTGAGAATGCCGACATTCCCGCTGCCCTGCTTCATCGCCGCCAATCGGCAGAACTGAAACTGCGAGACCGGTTCGAAGAGGCGAAACGGAGTGGCGAACTCCCTGTGGACGCTGATGCCTCAGGGCTGGCGAGCTATGTGACGTCGGTTCTCGGCGGCCTCGCTATGAAAGCCGCCGGCGGGGCGCCGCACGCCGAACTGCGAGAGGGTGCCGAACAGGCGGTGGCGGCCTGGCGGGCGATCAGCGACGTTGCAGCCGCCGCGAGCACTTCATCGAGGGGGGCGGCACCGGCAGGCGAGTTAAGCCGCGACCCGCGAAGGTTCAGCGCCGACACAGCGCTCGATGCTGCCATGAAGGTCTTTTGGACCAAGGGTTTCGCGGGCGCATCGTTGAATGATCTCACTGAGGCGATGGGAATCACTCGACCCAGTCTCTACGCCGCGTTCGGCAACAAAGAAGCATTGTTTTTCAAGGCCCTCGACCTCTATCAGTCACTTCGTAAAGACTACCTAACTGAAGCGCTCCAAGCTCCGACGGCGCGAGGCGTTTTCGAAGCGCTGCTCAGGGGTGCGCTACGCGATCAACAGGCAGAAGGGCAACCGCGCGGCTGCCTCATGGTTCTTAACGCAATGCAAGGCGGTGATGAGGCGCAGCCCATCCGCAACGAAGTCCTCAGGCGCCAGGCCATCGGGCGCGACTTGCTCGCGGCCCGGTTTGAGCGGGCCAAACGCGACGGCGACCTGTTGCCGACCGTCAATGTCGAAGGTCTCGTGCGCTTTGTCCAATCCCTGATGCACGGCATCCTCATGCAGGGAGGGGCCGGCGCAAGCCAACGTGAGCTTGAGGCGTTGGTTGAGAGCAGCTTGACCATGTGGACCGCATCCGCCGAATTACCGATCAGTAAAGATTAGGCGCAGTTAATCTGTCAAGATCTTTACCGATCGGTACCTGTCCTTCGCTATCGGGGGCCTGCCGGGTTGGAGTAGCCATCGCGGAGGCCACAATTCCCGAAGACGAACACTCGCTGTGCTCACGATTTCCGTGAACCAAGCACGCGCGGGGCGTGCGTCGTCCCTCATGCCGTCCCCAGGGCGACAGAGCCTTTGTCCGAACGATCCCGGCATCTGGGACGCTGGCCACGACATGGACGACGTCGCCCACCGAGAGGTTGGGTGTGCCCCGTCTAAATTGGCGCCATGATATTCCCCCTGGCCCGCGTCGATCGCATCGCGTCCCGCCTTATTGCCTCTTCGCAGCTTCAATCGACGGAACGGGCGTGGGATAATTGTGACGCAGATATTCGGCCGTCGTGAGCGGCTTGTGACCGATCAGGCGCTCAAGATCGCCGGTGAGGTCGCCCCACTCACCGAGGTTGACCGCATGGACCCATTCGAGCGCGAACGCAGCGTACGGTTCGGGCAGACCCTCCGCTGCATAGTTGGCCATATATTCTTCATCCGTCACAGGAATGAGGGGCACCGGGACGCCACGGGCGTCGGACAGGATCTGGGCGATGTCGGCGTAGGACACCGCCGGCTCGCCGGTAAGCGAGTAGGTCTTGTTGTCGTGGCCTTCCTCCGTCAGCACCACCGCCTGAGCCTCTGCGATGTCTTCACGCGACGCCGGCGCCTGCTTGCCGTCACCGGCCGGAACGCGAAGACCTTTCTCGTAAACCTTGTCGCCGAACTGGAACTGGAAGGTTTCGAGGAACGCCGGCTGTCGAACAATCGTGTAGGTGAGGCCCGAGGCCTTCAAGGTTTGTTCGGCGAAGATATCGGGCGCCGTGCACTCAGACAGGTTGAAGTTCGATCCCTCGCGGCGGATGATGGCCGTGTAAGCGACATGTTTGACGCCGGCCTGCCGCGCCGCAGTGATCGCATTGTAATGCTGTGTGTTGCGGTCGGTAAATGGAGCGCACGAGATGAGCATCAGCTTCTCGACGTCCGCGAAGGCATTCAACAGCGAGTCGTAGTCAAAATAGTCGCCCTTGCGAATCTCGATGCCTTGAGCGGCAAGATCAGCCGCCTTTTGCGGGTCGCGGGCCAAGCCAATTAGATCACTGGCTGGCCGCCGTTTCAGGAGGTGCTGCAACGTCTTGCGACCTAGATAACCGCTGGCGGCCGTGACAAGTATCTTACCCATTATAGTCCTCTTCGCTTGATGATTGGGGGGCGGTAACCGCGCTCACCCGAGAAGGCTGACGCCGATTGAGAAGTTGGTGTGCTTGACGGAGTGGGCCATTAGGCTCAGCGACAGCAGACACACGTGCTCCAGAGTCCGCGCCATGAGCAGCGGCCCGGTGTCCATCGGGCGAAGTCCGAGAGTCTCGATGAATGCCGAGACGCGTGCCTTCGCCTGTGTGTTGTCCCCGGCGATGAACACGTCCAAAGGATGACCCTCGATGGGACCGGCCGCCAGGACATGGGAGAACAGGGTATTGAACGCCTTGACGACTTCCGCATTGGCAGGGGCCGCCTTGGCGATCTCCTGCGCGCCGAAACTGTCGGCAGGGGTCACAAAGCTCGTGTAGTCGGGGGCGATGGGGTTGGTGATGTCGACGAGGAGCTTGCCTGCCAGTTCTTCTCCGTACTGCTTCACCACGTCGAGAACGGCGGAGTAGGGAACCGCCAGGATGACAATGTCCCCGGCCGGGGCGGCGCCGAACGTTGCTGTCGTCGCGCCGGCACCGATCTGCTCAGCGAGCGCCCGCGCCTTCGCGGCGTCGCGACTCATCACCTCGACGCTGTGTCCGGCTTTGGCGGCAAGGCCGCCGATCGCTGCGGCCATGCCGCCTGAGCCGATAATGCTAATAGTGCTCATGTTCATTTTCCTTGCGGGGCGGGCAGCGCCTTTGTTGCCATTTGCGCAGACGCACTCTATTTAGTGGTTCACCGATCCGCTTAACAATCGGATCACCGATCCACATATACGGATCACTGATCCGGTTATCAAGGCATCTCATGCGATCCGACGCAAAAAAAAATTACAACCATATCCTCGCGGTCGCGCGTGACGTCGTCACCGAGCACGGTATCAATGCGTCCATGCGCGATATCGCCCGCCGGGCCGACGTCGGGTTGGCCACGCTGCTGCGTCATTTCCCGACGCGAGAAGCCTTGTTCGAAGCGTTGCTGTGTACGAATCTGGACGCACTGACGCAGACGGCAGACGAACTCGAAACCTCGGATTCGCCTGACGAAGCGCTCGAGTCCTGGCTTCGCGAATGGTTGGCATTCGCCCAAAGCTATAGGGGCGTTGTCGCCTTGATGGCGGCGGCCCACACGAACCCAGACTCCGCGCTTTATGCTTCATGCGCCGCGGTGCACTCGGCGAGCGCGCAACTTCTGCTCCGTGCTCAGGCCGAAGGGACGGCGCGCGCCGATATGAACGGGGACGACCTATTCGCCCTGATGACGGCACTCGGCTGGGCGGTCGACCAACCCTCATTCGCGCCGCGGGCCGATCACCTCTTTCACATCATCGCGAGCGCCATCCTGACAAACCCGTCGAGGCCCGATGTCAAGACGGCAGCATGTTGAACCGGATCGGCATCTGCTGCGCTCGACCGGTTCCACCGGGCTAAAATTCCACCGGCGGTGGCCCTTCAAACAAGAGCCTCAGGCCTAGTGGACGCTCCTAGATGACACCTGTCTTCTGGGACGACCTGTCCGATTTGCACGCTACAGCCCGATATTGCCGCACTCGTTCACGCGTGGGCTTCAAAGCGGAAGATCTATCGCCTTATATCTTCACAAGAGTAAAAACGTGGAGATACAGTATGAGTGCTGCCTCGCACGTCGCCCGCAGAACAATTCGCCGGCAGCAGCTACGAGAGATCGTGCCGCTTGCCGACAGCACGATCTACGACATGGAGCAGCGAGGAGAATTCCCGCAGCGCTTTTATCTCACCTCGCGCTGCGTCGTCTGGGACTTGGCAGAGGTCGAAGCCTGGCTCGACGCTCGGCGCCATGTCTCTCGCGCAAATGCCATCAAGCGTGCTCCAAGCCCTAACGTGAGGCTGCGCCGTTCGCGGCCCGTCAAACATTAGGCTCCAACTCAAGCAACTCCATCGTGGCCTCTCTTGGGCGGGAGAGCGCCCTTCTGAAATGGCCCGCTTCGCATCGATCAGCTTCTCGCGAGCCCTGGCAAGCGAGAGGCCATCTGGGCCGTATCGGCCGAGCGTCAGCGTCTCGCGCCGTCCGTTGAGGCGGTAGTCGTACCGGAACACGATGGCCCCCGACGGCTGCACCACGACGTACATACCGTCACGATCGCTCACCTTGTACAATTTATGCTGCGATCTCAGCGCCTTAATCGCAGTGTCAGTTAGCATGGGGGGCTCCAAAACAGTCTAAACTGGAGAGAGGCGCCGATTATACCGTCAGGCCAAAACAGGGGGCGCTGGAAGCGAATTTCCCTTTTTTAATCAGCCAGTTACCGCCAAAAACGATACCGTCAGCAGCTCTCTTAGCCGTGACGGTATAGCGAAATCCCCGATCGAACAAGTTCCCCATACCGTCTGTTATACCGTCAAATCGGAGCACTGCCCCTCGATAGACGACGATAGACGTTGCGATATTTATCGTTATATTTCAGTCGATTATGTCGCACTGGAGCGTACAAACGGATACTGCCGGAGGGGTAAAAATCATTCCCACTCTATCGTCCCAGGCGGCTTCGAGGTTACGTCATAAACCACGCGGTTGATGCCGCGCACTTCGTTGATGATGCGGGTTGCGGCACGGCCGAGGAATTCCATGTCGTAGTGAAAGAAATCCGCGGTCATGCCGTCGACCGAGGTGACGGCGCGGAGCGCGCAGACGAACTCGTAAGTGCGGCCGTCGCCCATGACGCCGACGGTCTGGACCGGAAGCAGCACCGCGAAGGCCTGCCAAATGGCATCGTAGAGACCGGCCTTGCGGATTTCGTCGAGATAGATGGCATCGGCTTCCCGCAGGATATCGAGCTTCTCGCGAGTGATGCCGCCCGGGCAGCGGATCGCAAGACCCGGCCCTGGGAAGGGGTGACGGCCGATGAAGCTGTCGGGCAATCCGAGCTCCTTGCCGAGCGCGCGCACTTCATCCTTGAAGAGTTCACGCAGCGGCTCCACGAGCTGCATGTTCATGCGCTCCGGCAGGCCGCCGACATTGTGGTGCGACTTGATGGTGACCGACGGGCCGCCGGTGAAGGAGACGCTCTCGATGACATCCGGATAGAGCGTGCCCTGGCCCAAGAAGTCGGCGCCGCCGAGCTTCTTCGCTTCTTCTTCGAAGGTTTCGATGAACAGGCGGCCGATGATCTTACGCTTGGTTTCCGGATCGCTGACGCCTTCGAGCTCGCCGATGAACCTGTCCGAGGCATCGACATGCAGCAGATGCAGATTGTAATGCTCGCGGAACATCGCGACGACGTTTGCCGCCTCGTCTTTCCGCATCAGACCGTGATCGACTAGGATGCAGGTGAGTTGGTCACCGACGGCTTCATGGATCAAGAGCGCTGCGACCGAGCTGTCGACGCCGCCGGAAAGCGCGCAGATGACGCGCTTGTCGCCGACCTGCTGGCGGATCTGTTCGACCGCCTTCTCGCGATAGGCCGACATTGACCAGTCGCCCTTGATGCCGGCGATGTTGTGGATGAAGTTGCCGATGAGCTTCGCGCCATCCGGGGTATGCACGACTTCCGGATGGAACTGCACGCCGTAATATTTGCGTTTTTCGTCGGCAATGAAGGCATATGGCGCGTTGGAGGAAGTCGCGACGACCTCGAAGCCATTGGGCAGCGCCGTGACGCGGTCGCCATGGCTCATCCACACCTGATGGCGCGATCCGGAGGACCAGAGGCCCTCGAAGAGCTGGCAATCCTTGTCGACGTCCAGAAAAGCGCGGCCGAATTCGCGGTGATGACCGCTCTCGACCTTGCCGCCGAGCTGCATGCACATGGTCTGCTGGCCGTAGCAGATGCCGAAGACCGGCAGGCCGCTGTCGAAGATAATCTGCGGCGCGCGCGGCGAACCCTCATCGACCGTTGAAGCCGGGCTGCCGGAGAGGATCACAGCTTTCGGTTGAAGGCGCTTGAAGCTCTCTTCGGCGGACTGGAAGGGAACGATCTCGCAGTAGACACCGGTCTCGCGCACGCGGCGTGCGATCAGCTGGGTCACTTGGCTGCCGAAATCGACGATGAGAACGCTGTCGGGATGTGCTGTCTGGGTCATGGCGAGCCTTTAATGAAAAGCACCCGTTCTGGCAATGCAGGAAATCGGCCGCGTCGGGATTTTATTGTCCTGATTGTCCCCCGCTTCAAGGCGTTTTAGAACCAAAAGACACCGTCTTCCAATGCTGTGAACAGACTGTCGACGGCATAGGAGAGCTTACGGTCGATCACGTGCAGATATTCCGTCCAGCCCGAAATATGCTGCAGCTCTTCGACGCCATCGGAAATGCCGCGAAGGCCGATCAATGGCAGGCTATAGCCTTGGCAGGCGCGGAGGATCGCGAATGTTTCCATGTCCACCATGTCAGCAGCGATGTTCTTGTAGGCCGGTCCCGATATGACGTTGCCGCCGGTCGAAAGGCTGGCCTCTGGAATGCCGGGAATGCGGAGCGGCAGATCGATGACGGCAGGAAGGTCGAGGAAGGGCGTGCTGCCCTTCTCGAAGCCGAGCGGCGATGCATCCATGTCGCGATAGGAAACGGACGAAACCTGATAGACCTCCGTCTGCTCCAGCGTTGCGGAGCCTGCCGAGCCGAGAGAAACGACGAGCTGCGGCAGGTCGTCGGCCTGATCGAGCCGTGAAAGCGTCTTCGTCATCGCGATCGCAGCCTCGACCGGACCGACGCCAGTCATCAGCGGCTCGAAGCGGGAGCGCAGGAAGGGACCGTATTCGGCTTCCGCCGCCATGACGAAGAGGATGGACTTGCCGGCCACCGGCTTCAGTTCGAATTTCATCCCGTAATTCCTTCTCTGCCGCGGACGACCATCATCGTTCCCGTCATGGAGGCGATCAGCTTGGCCGGTCCGTCGTCAATCGCATAGCCGCGCCCATCGGCAACGATGATGTTGGAGCCGGGTTTGGTGATCTCGCCGCGAAACAGGAAGCGTTCCCCCCGCCCAGGCGACATCAGGTTGACCTTGAATTCGATCGTGAGGATCGAGGCATCGGCGTCGATGACGCTGTAGGCGGCAAAGCCGCAGGCGCTGTCGAGCGCTGCCGAAATGACGCCGGCATGAAGAATGCCATGCTGTTGCGTTAGCTTGACATCGAAGGGCAGCTCGATCTCCACCACGCCGTGCTCGACCCGCGTCAGTTCGGCGCCGATCGTTTCCATCGCCGCCTGGCGCGCGAAGCTCTGCCGGATCCGCTCGCGGAAATCACCGCTTTCCCTAACATTCATGCATTTGTCCCCTTGCAACCGCGAAAGTGGCACGGCACGCCGGATTCGACAAGGATGAGCAGGCGAAATCAGTTCAGACAGACGGTCGCGCCTTGACGACTGCCGCACCGAGGATTCAGCCGCGCCCGCGTGCAATCCCGACGATATGCTGGTCCCATGCCACATCGCTGCGCGTTGCAAGGAATTTCCCGCCATAGGAAGAAACCGCAAATCCGTGCCGAGCGGGTGCGATGCCGGAAGCATCGGAGATCCTGTCCTCGGCCAGTACCTTGCCGGAGCGGGCGTCGATCGTCACGGAGGCACCCTTCGGCGAGGTCACACCGACGAGGCCGTCCTTGCGGTTGACGGCGATGGCGCCGACGTAGTTGCCGAGCCGGCGGGTCGTTTTCTCCGGCAGGTCGATGACGGTCAGCTCCTCGCCTTTGGCAAAGCGGCCGACGAGCGGTGGCAGGTCGTTGCGGTGGCCCTCGTACTGGCATGCGAACCACACGCTGCCACCGGCGTCGATATCAACGTGACGGGTCGAGACCTGCGACCATTGCGGCGGCAGAACATGTTTTTCGACGAGCATGCCATTCGCCGCATCGATCAGCGTCAGTGACGGCTGCATGTTGCCGAGGTTGAGCTTCGTGCGACCGGAATCCGGATGGGTTTCGATGCCGCCATTGGCGACGACAAGCCAGCGGCCGTCGTCGGAGACAGTCATATCGTGAGGGCCGACCCCATAGGTCTCGAACTCGCCGATGCGGGCGAAGCGGCTTGTCGCATCGTAAAGACCGATCATGCCGCGATTGCCGTCGAAATCGTTCTCGCTGGCGTAGAGAACGCGTCCGTCCGGCGAAAAGGCGCCGTGCCCGTAAAAGTGGCGACCTTCGGCGGAGGTGATGACGATCGGTCCGCCCTTATTCCAAGGGTCGAAGATCATTGCGTAGGTGCCGGGGCGACGGGCAAAGGCGACCGTCTTGCCTGTGGCCGGACTGAAGGCCATGCCATGGGCGCGAGCGGGGAGTGTTACCTGATCGACGATTTCGCCACGCTCGGTCACGGTTGCGACAGCGAAGGAGCCGTCGGCGGCGCGGATGCCCGAGGCATAGACCGCATCGGCGCGCTCAAGTGCCAGCAGCGCGCGCGGCTGCAATGCGGCGAGAAAGCTCAGCCCCGCTGCCTTGACTAAACTGCGCCGGTCGATGGCAGCGCTCCGCCACATCGGCTCAGTCCCCGTCGGAGAAGGAGAAGCCGGCGGAAAGGCCGATTGCGCCGCCATATTCGTCGCTTATGCGAGTGATCAGCGCGCGGCTTGTTGCCAGAAATGCGTCAAGCTTGGCTTTTTCCGCATCGCTGGTGGCCACGTCGATATCCGGATTGAGTTTCGGGACTGTGTCGAGCAGCGTTTTGAAGTTCGCCTCGATCGCATCGGCGATGGGCTTCTTGTCGGCAGGCAGGAGCTCCGCCATTCCAGCCTTCTGCCAGAGCGTGCGCAGTCCCTCGATGTTTGCCGTCATCGATTTCCAGGTGTTTTTCGAGCGCCAGTAGATAGCCATGCGCGGCCGCGGCGCGGTGTCCCGGCCTTTGTAGAACAGCTCCAGCCGCTGATCGCGGACGGTTTCGGCGCCGTGGACAAGAATGCCGAGAAGCGCGGTCGCCGCTTCCTTGTTATCCATGAAATCTTCGCTTCGGGGACCGGGACGTTTCCAGCTTGCCTGCACACCATCCGGCTTCTCCCAAGCCGCAACGACTTCGCCGGCCTCCCGCTGGATATTGCCCGCGACAGCCGCGCCGAATTGGCAGCGGAACCCGTTCTTTTGACCAACCAGCTGATCGGAGCCGTTGCCGTAAAGCACGTATTCCAGTGCCGTGAGACCCTGCAGGGCAACGCTCTTTCCGCCAATCGCATCGACTGTTGCATCTTTCGGGTCGGCCTTGGCGAGCAGCGCCTGCACCTGCCTGAGGCCCACGCCCTTGCGGTCAGGAAAGAAGAGGATGTGTTCGAAGAGGTTGTCGTGCATCACCGGGCCGGTCTGTACGATTTCGATGATCGACCAATAGCGGATCGTATCGTCGAAGGCAGATTTGGCCCTGTCCAGAGTCTGCTGGGTCCCGTTGTCACAGAGATCCTTCATCGCCGTCGTCAGGCGTGCTGCAGACTGCTGCATATTGCGGTAGCCGGGCCGGATCACCTCATCGACGGCGCGCGCCATTACGGCCGGGATAGCCTCCTCGTTCAGCCCCGCCGGCGTCGACGCGGTCTGCGCAGTTACCGATGTCGCAAGCACGAGCGAAAGCAGGAGAGGTTGCCAAAGGCGCATTACAGGGACTCCAGGAATCTGATCAAGGCCTCTCTATCGTCTTCCGGCAGAGAGGAGAATGCATCGCGGGGCTTTTCTGCTTCGCCGCCGTGCCAGAGGATCGCTTCGGTGAGATTTCTGGCGCGGCCGTCGTGAAGGAAAAAGCTGTGCCCGCTGACAGTCCGGGTCAGTCCTATACCCCATAGCGGCGGCGTGCGCCATTCACGTCCGCTTGCGCGGCCAACTTGCTGGCCATCAGCAAGGCCCTCACCCATGTCATGCAGCAGGAAATCCGAATACGGCCAGATAAGCTGAAAAGACTGAGCCTTTTCGGCCGCATCCCGACGGGTGACGAATTTGGGCACGTGGCAAGATATGCAGCCGGACCGATAGAAAAGTTCCTTGCCCCGCAGCGTCTCCGGGAAGCTTGCCTTTCGCCGCGCTGGCACGGCGAGGTTAGCGGAATAGAAGGTCACGAGATCGAGGATAGGCCCGGGTGCCTCTTCATTGCCGAGGCGCTTTTGAATACCGGTCGGCATTTTTTGGCATTTCATCTCGGCCTGCGTGCAATCGCCATGCGCATCCGGCCGGTCGGGCGTCGATATGCCGATGTCGCTCAAGAAAGCAGCAGCGCTCTGGTCGCGCACTGTCGCATTCTGCGCCTTCCAGCCGAAGCGGCCAAGGGTGGCCGCGCCGATGCGAGAATCGCGAACAATGGCAGCCTTGCCCGAAATGCCGTCGCTATTCTTGTCGTCCGGATCGGCATGCGCAAGGATATCGGCTGTCGGAATGGCTTCAATGAGGCCCAGCCCGATCATCGCCGGGGCAACACGTGGCGATATCGTCGTTGCCGGGTGGAGCGGGCCGTAAGCTAGATCCTTGATTTCGTAGGTCGGCGCGCGCAGTGAGACTGTTTCTCCACCGGCAAGCGTAACGGTCTTTGGCGTATAGCGGATTACCATCTTGCCTTCGGCGGCGAGACCGGGCACGGCAAGGTCCTGCAGCTGATGGCCATAAGCGGGGTCGGGGAAATTGACGGCGTTAGCACTTGCGATCGCCTCTCTTTCCTCCGGTGTCACCGCTGCTCGTGCAAGGCGAAGGAACATCGAGGTGGCGCTGACGCCGCCTTCAGGTGGCTTTCCACGCCCGTCGTTCACGTGGCAGCTCATGCACGAGCGCGCATTGAAGAGCGGCCCGAGTCCGTCCGATGCCTGTGTCGAGGATGGTGCGGAAACCCAGAGCTTCTTGAAGAGTGCGTTGCCGAGATTGAAGTTCTGCTCTTGCTCGAAGGAGATGTTCGCTGAGATATGCGAGAAGGAATCCTGTGTAACCGGATCAATCGATGTGGCGGCACCCGCCTGCATCGCTTCATATGGCTCGGCCTTGGAAAAATCACTCGCCGGGCGCGTCACGGCCTCGGCGCGCTTCAAATCGGCATCGGAGAGGTCTGTCCGTTTCGCCGGAAGATCGAAGTTGGCGGCAATGGCCGCTGAAAGGCCGGCAAGCGTGGCGCAGAAGGCTGCGCTGAAGTATAGGCGGCGAGCCGGATTATGCGGCATTTTCGGGGTTCGGGCCGCTTCGGTTCGGAAGCGACCCGCCTTTGTGCTTATTGGAAGACAGCGTTAGGATTATCCAGGCTGTCGGAACCTTCAAGCTGAACCGTACCCAGATCGAGTGCGGCAATAACGCGTTGGATCGACTTCGTCTGGTCGATGAGGCCGTCGATGGCGGCTTGAACGGCGGCGTTGCCATCCTTGTTGCCTTCGGCGATCATCTGGTCGTATTTCTCGACCGTCTCGCCGCGCTTTGCCATGGCGTTCATCGCATCAAGCGTCGTCTTCAGCTTGCCCGCCACCTCGGCATCAAGCGCCTTGTCCTTGGCGACAACGAGATCGTGCAGTGATGCGCCGGTCAGTTTCGTTCCGTCGACGCGGGTGTAA